>NZ_CP024923.1:4607500-4882990 GCF_002796605.1 Sphingomonas psychrotolerans | reverse complement strand
GTCGCTCCGCTCCAGAGTCTGCACTTGATTCACAAAGACGCACCCTTCCTCCGCGGAAAGCAGACCTTCCCGCGCATAAATCCGCTACGATCAAAGGCTCCCCGCAGCCGGAATGCCCCCAGGCTGGCGCGTTGAGCTTTCACTAAGCCCGGCAACGAAACGCGCCGGGAGGACTGTTTTAGGAACCGAAATCTGAGTCGAGCAAGGGGTCAGGGTGCAAAGAAACTGAAATAGTTTAGTTGACTCGGAAGAACCCACGGATTTGCGTCATGTCACACATTTTCATCTGAAAGTTCAATAGCTTAGACGAACCTTCATAAAATTGAAGCATGCGAATCGTTGGTTTTCCGCCACTTACCCCAAGCTGGTCTCACGTAGTGGGCAAGTCCTTTGCTGCACACGCGAAAAACCCCGCCGGAGCAGCTCCGGCGGGGTCATCGTTACGGAAATGTGACGATTATGCCAGCGCTTGCACGCGCTTGTTGAGGCGCGAGAACTTCCGGCTGGCGGTGTTCTTGTGGAGCACGCCCTTGGCGACGCCACGCTGCAGCTCGGGCTGCGCGGCGGCGAGCGCGGCGTTGGCCGCGGTCTTGTCGCCCGATTCGAGCGCCGACTCGACCTTCTTGATGAAGGTGCGGATACGGCTCACGCGGTTGCCGTTGATCTCCGCACGGCGGTCGTTCCGCCGGATACGCTTCTTCGCTTGCGGCGTATTCGCCATGCCGTCTCGTTCCTGCTCAATTGGAGGGGCGCGAGAACGAGCCCGCGCCGGGAAAGGCGAGCCCCTTAACGTCTGCCGCGATTCGGGTCAATCATTTCTGGCCCATCATTTCTGGCCCATCATTTCTGGCAGCGTGGGCACCAGAAGGTCGATCGCCCCGAATCGATGCGCCGTTCGACGAGCCCGCCGCATTCGCACGGTTCGCCCTCACGCCCGTACACCCGCCATTCCTTGGCGAAATAGCCGAGCTCGCCGTCGGGGCGGGCATAGTCTTTCAGCGTCGACCCGCCCGCGCGAATCGCGGCGGTCAGCACGTCGCGCACCGCGTCGACCAGCTTCGACAGTCGCGCCCTCGTGATCGTCCCGCCCGCCCGCGTCGGCGCGATTCGGGCGAGGTACAGCGCCTCGCAAACGTAAATGTTGCCGAGCCCCGCCACCACGCGCTGGTCGAGCAGCAACGCCTTTACCGGCGCAACCCGGTCCTTGAACGCCTTGGCCAGGTTCGCGGCATCGAAATCGAGCCCGAGCGGCTCGGGGCCCAGCGCCTTGAACGCAGGCCATTCGCCGAGCGCATCGGTCGGCACCAGATCGACCGACCCGAATCGCCGCGCGTCGTTGAGCGCCAGCCGGTGCTTCGCGGTCTCGATCACCAGATGGTCGTGCTTGCCGAGCGCCTCGGGATCGATTCGCCAGCGCCCCGACATGCCGAGATGGAATATCATCGTGTCGCCGCGATCGGTGTCGATCAGCCCGTATTTGGCGCGGCGCCCCAGCCCGGTCACAGTAGCCCCGGTCAGCCGCTGCCCTAGATCGGGCGGAAACGGCCGGCGCAGGTCGCCGCGCCGCAGGGTGATGCGCTCGATCCGCACGCCCTTCAGCACCGGCTCCAGTCCGCGAACCGTTGTCTCGACTTCGGGAAGTTCTGGCATGGCAAACCCCTAGCCGTGCTCCCCCGCCCCGGCTAGAGCGCAGCCATGCCCGACACTGTCTCCTTCGGTTACGAAGACATCGCCCCCGAGGAAAAGACCGCCCGCGTCGGCGAAGTCTTCTCCAGCGTCGCTTCCAAATATGATCTGATGAACGACGCGATGTCGGGCGGCCTCCACCGGCTGTGGAAGGACCTGTTCGTCCGCCGGGTGAAGCCCCGCGCCGGCGAGCACATCCTCGACATGGCCGGTGGCACCGGCGACATCGCCTTCCGCATGGCGCCCTCGGGTGCGGCGATCACCGTCGCCGACATCAATCCCGAGATGCTCGCCGTCGGCGTCGAGCGCGCCGCGCAGCGCGGGATCGACGGGCTGGTCTGGAGCGAGGCCAATGCCGAGACGCTGATATTCCCCGACAGGTTCTTCGACGCCTATACGATCGCCTTCGGCATCCGGAACGTCACCGATATTCCGAAAGCGTTGCGCGAGGCGCACCGCGTCCTCAAGCGCGGCGGCCGCTTCTACGTGCTCGAATTCTCGACCACGCAATGGCCGGGCTTCGGGCAGGTCTATGACGCCTATTCGCATCATCTCGTGCCGCGACTCGGCAAGCTGCTCGCGAACGATGCCGATTCGTATCGCTATTTGATCGAATCGATCCGCCGCTTCCCTCCGATGCCCGCGTTCGAGGCGATGATCCGCGACGCGGGCTTCACCCAGACCAGGGTCGAGCCCCTCCTCGGCGGGCTCGTCGCGATCCACAGCGGCTGGAAGATTTGAGCCACGTGACCCGTTTCGCATGACCGCCCCCGCGATCCACCTCTTCCGCTTGCTCAAATGGGGCCGCATCCTCGCGCGGCACGGCGCGCTGCGCGGCATCGAGCGTGACCCCAACACGCCCAAACCCGTTCGCCGGATCGCCCGAATTGCTCGCTTCGGTGCGCGCGTGCCGGCGGCTCCGCTTTACGCCGATGCCTTTCAGGCGATCGGCCCCGCCGCGATCAAGCTGGGCCAGACGCTCGCCACCCGCCCCGACCTGGTCGGCGAGGCGGCCGCGCACGATCTGCTTCGCCTGCAGGATGCGCTCCCCCCGCTCCCATTCTCGGTGATCCGCGAGCGCATCGAAAATAGCTACGGCCGCCCGCTCGAGACCTTCTTCGCTTCGATCGAGGAAGCCCCGGTCGGCGCCGCGTCGATCGCGCAGGTCCACCGCGCGGTGACCACCGACGGCCGCCACGTCGCGGTCAAGGTGCTCCGCCCCGGCATCGAGGCCGAGTTCGCCAAGGCGATCGAGACCTATGAATGGGCTGCCGCGCAGGTCGAGGGCATGGGCGGCGAAGCCGCGCGCCTCCGCCCCCGGCTGATCATCGAGCATTTCAAGCGCTGGACCGCGCGCGAGCTCGACTTGCGCCGCGAGGCCGCCTCCGCGTCCGAGCTTGCCGAGGGCATGACTGCCGAGCCCGATTTCTACGTGCCCGTGATCGACTGGCAGCGCACCACCGGCAAGGTGCTCACGCTCGAATGGCTCGACGGGATCAAGCTGTCGGATCGCGCCGCACTGCTCGCCGCGGGGCACGACACCACCGCACTCGCCGGCAAGCTCATCCGTGCCTTCCTCCGCCAGGCGATCGCCGAAGGCTTCTTCCATGCCGACATGCACCAGGGGAATCTGTTCGCGCTCGCCGACGGTCGCATCGCCGCGATCGACTTCGGCATCATGGGCCGGATCGATCGCCGCGCCCGCGTCTGGCTCGCCGAGATCCTCTACGGCCTGATCACCGGCAATTACAAACGCGTCGCCGAAATCCATTTCGAGGCGGGCTATGTCCCCGCGCATCACAATGTCGCCGAGTTCGCCACTGCCTTGCGTGCGGTGGGAGAGCCGATGCGCGGGCTTCCGGTCAAAGACATGTCGGTGGGGGCAATGCTGGACGGTCTGTTCAACATCACCCGCGACTTCGACATGCAGACCCAGCCGCACCTCCTTCTCCTTCAGAAGACGATGGTGATGGTCGAGGGCGTCGCGCGCGGGCTCGATCCCGAGATCAACCTGTGGGAGACTTCGGCGCCGTTCGTCCGCGAATGGATTCGCACCGAACTCGGTCCTGAAGCCGCGATCGCCGACCGGATCATCACTGATCTGCGGACGCTCGCACGGCTGCCCGAACTGATCCGCAACATCGAGCTGCGCTATCCCGCGCCCGGCGGCGCCCCCCCCGCCCCGCCGCTCCGGCAGATCGAAATCGTCCGCGTCGGCGGCGGCTGGCGCTATGCCGTGGTCGCGCTGGCTGCCGCCGCCGCGTCCGTCGCTGCCATGTGGGTAATTCTCTAGCCCGCTACGGCCGCCGGCGCCCCGTGGACAGCCGGACCACCTTGTTGTCGGGCTCGATCAGGCCGGCCAGCGCCGCAGCGATCTCGGCTTGCCCGAACGGCTTGGGCAGCCGCGGCAGATGGTGCGTGTTCTCGGTGGTACCGGTATAGCCGGTGATCAGCAGGATCGGCACCTGCGGCAGCGTGTCGCGAACGCGCCTGGCGAGTTCGGCGCCGTCCATCCGGGGCATTTTGTAGTCGGTGATCACCACATCGGGCCGCAGCCCCGCATCCAGCCTCGCGAGCGCCTCGGCACCGCCGCTCGCGTGGGTCACTTCATGGCCGAGGTCGCGGATCATCTCGGCGGTGCCGACCCGGACGAGTTCCTCGTCGTCGACGAGCAACACCGAAAGCGGCCGCCCCTTGGCGAGGAGCGGCTGTCGCCGTCTGTCGACCGCGTCGTGCGCGACGCCGCCCTCGGCCACCCGGAGATAGAGGTCGGCGCGCGTGCCCCGCTCGAGTTCGCTCGACAGCGCGAAGCCGCCGCCCAGTTGCGCCGCCAGGCCATGAACCATCGACAGCCCCAGCCCGGTACCGCGACCGGTCTCCTTGGTCGAATAAAAGGGCTCGACTGCGCGCGCGAGGGTGTCGGCGTCCATCCCGCAACCCGTGTCGATCACCGACAGCCGCACATAGAGGCCGGGCGTAAGCCGAGGCTGCGATCCCGGTCCGAACGCGAGCTGATCGACGACGATCGTCAGCGTGCCATTGCCGCTCATCGCATCGCGCGCATTGACGCACAGGTTCAGGACCGCGAGTTCGAGCTGGTTCGGATCGGCGACGGCGGCGGGCAGATCGGCTCCATGGCGGATACGCAGGTCGATCTCCGGCCCGATCGAACTCGCGATCAGATCGCGCATCCCGTCGATCAGGCCGCCAAGGTCGACGGCCTTGGTTTCCAGCGTCTGGCGCCGCGCGAAGCCGAGCAGGCGCTGGACGAGCGTCTTGGCACGCTCGGCCGATTGCAGCGCATTGTCGATCAGCCGCGACGAACGGGCATCGCTCTCGCCATATTTGCGCTGGAGCATATCGAGCGCGCCCATGATCGGCGTCAGCAGATTGTTGAAGTCATGCGCGACGCCGCCGGTCAGCTGGCCCAAAGTCTCGAGCTTCTGCGCCTCGTGGAGCTGGGCGACCGCCGCGCGATGCTCGGCGGTGCGCTCTTCCACGCGCTGTTCGAGCCCGGTGGCCAGCGCATGCAGCTCTTCCAGCCGCGCGCGCGCCTCATATTGCCGGCGACGTCCGCGGATCGCCGCACGGGCAAAACTTACCAGGGTCGTCGGGTGAAAGGGCCGTTCGAGAAAGGTGACGTTGCCCAACAATTGCAGATAACGCGCCGCCGCGGGGTTGCGCTCGATGCCCCCACCGCGCTGGGTCAACAGCACGAAGGGGAAATCCGACCATTCAGACTGGTCGTTGATCCACCCGGCCAGCGCAGTCAGATCCGCGCCCGCCAGCGCCTCCTCGGTCACGAGAGCGAATCCTGCACCTTCGGAAAGCAGCGCCACGAGCTCGGGCACCGACTCCACGATCGCGCCGCGCAGCCCGGCTTCCGCGAGCATCGCCAGCGCGACCGTCGCGTCGCGGCCTTGCGGCGCGAGGATCAGCGCACGTTCGGAGTGCTGCGGGATCAAGCGGTTTCCACTTCGAGGAGCTTGGTCGCCTCGCCCACCAGGGTCGGCACGCCGCGGAGCACGCCCTGAAACTCCATCAGCGGCTCGCCCAGCGTGATGCCGCGCTTGTCGATGCGGTATTCGCGGATCGTATCCTCATGCGCGCCGGTGCGTTTCTTTATCACCGAGATCGCGCGACGGACGCGTCCCATCGCCTCGAAATAGCGCAGCAAGATCACCGTATCGGCCAGATAGGTAAGATCCACTGGCGCCTTCATGTCGCCGACCAGCCCATGCTGCGCGACGGTGAGGAAGGTCGATGCGCCCTGACGGTTCAGATATTGCAGCAGCTCGTGCATGTGCAGGACCAGCGCCTGCTCTTCGGGCATCGAGGCCTGATAGCCGTTGAGGCTGTCGATCACCACGGTCTTGGCGCCGTTATGCTCGACGCAACGCCGCACTTTCTCCGAAAGCTCGCCCGGCGTACGTTCGGCCGCGTCGACCTGTTCGATCAGCAGCCGCTTGCTGTCGACCATCTCCTGCAGATCGAGCCCGACTCCCTTGGCACGTTCGAACAGCAGCCCCAGCTCTTCATCGAACACGAACATCGCCGCATGCTCGCCGCGCGCCAGCGCGCCGGCGATGAAGGTCAGCGTCAGCAGCGACTTGCCCGTACCCGAAGGCCCGAGGATCAACGTGCTCGACCCGCGCTCGACGCCGCCGCCGAGCAGCGCGTTGAGCCCCGCGGACTGGCTCTCGAGCACGTCGCGCTTGAAGTCGGTCTTGTGCTCGGCTGAGACCAGTCTGGGAAAGACGCGCACGCCACCGGTGTCGATCACGAAATCGTGATGCCCGCCGCGATAGCGTTGGCCGCGATATTTGATCACCCGCAGCCGCCGGCGTTCCGAGCCATATTCGGGCGACAGCTCCTCGAGCCGGATCACGCCGTGCGCGACGCTGTGCATCGTCCGGTCATTGGCTTCGCTCGACAGGTCGTCAAGCATCAGCACGGTCACGCCGCTGCGCGCGAAATAGTGCTTGAGCGCAAGAATCTGCCGGCGATAGCGCAGCGAGGATTGCGCGAGCAGCCGGATCTCGGACAGGCTGTCGAGCACCACGCGCTGCGGATTGGTCTTCTCGAATGCCTCGAAGATCCGACGCGTCGTCTCGCCCAGTTCGAGATCGGAGGAGTAGAGCAGGCTCTGCTGCTGTTCTTCGTCGAGCAGGCTCTCGGGCGGCACCAGCTCGAAGATATCGATCCCGTCGAATGTCCAGCCGTGCGATTCGGCGCCCGAGCGCAGCTCGTCTTCGGTCTCGGATAAGGTGATGTAGAGCGATCGTTCGCCCGCCGCCGCCCCCGCGCGCAGGAATTGCGTGGCAATCGTCGTCTTGCCGGTTCCCGGGCTCCCTTCGAGCAAAAAGAGCCGGCTGCGCGTCAATCCGCCGGACGTGATGTCGTCCAGCCCGGCCACTCCCAAATTCGCCTTCTCTACCAAGCCGGGAATCCTTGCTCGTTCGATCGGGAGTGTAACGCAGATTAGGGCGAAGCGATCCCCCGCGCCATCGAAGCCGGGGCCGCCCGCGCACTTCAGCCGCGGCCGGCGGCAACGAAACTGCCGGACGGGCTGATACCGCCGCACGACGAATTGATTGAAGTACTTATCAAGGCTATCCCGGTCGTGGATGCACCAGCAGGGTTAGCCACGTGGTTCGACCGATGAGCCCGGAACTTCAGCTCGCGACAGCCTGTTGCCGCTATCCGCACGGACCGGCGGCGCATGCGGCGATCGCAGCAGCACTGGCAAGCCGGATCGACTGGACCGAGTTCGGCAGCGTCGTGCAGCGCCACAGGATCAGCGGCCTTGCAGCCTCGGCTCTTTGCAACGCCGCGTTCGACGTGCCCCCCGAAACGAGAAAGCGCCTCGCCCAAGCGGCACACCAATGCGCTACGCAGGATCTTCTGCACGCGGCCGAAACGGCGAGGCTTCAGCAGATATTCGACGATGCCGGCACCCCCGCCATGTTTCTGAAAGGCGCGACGATCGGAATCCTCGCTTATGGCCGGCTCGGCATAAAACAGTCGTGGGACATCGATCTGCTGACGACCGAAGCCTGCATGGCCAAGGCGCTGCAAGTGCTGGAACGTAGCGGATACCGCCTCGTCGACCCGGTCGGTCTGCCGCGCGACGCGCTACCGCGCTTTGCGCGTTTCTACCATGAAGCGCAGGTGCGCGATGAGCGCGGCATCACCGTCGAACTCCATTGGCGACTGTTCAGCAAGCCCATCCTGCCCGGGGTCACGGGCGATTCCGAAACCCAGGTGGTTCGAATCGGCGGACGCGAGGTCCGTACGCTGCGCGAAGACTTGCTGATCGCCTATATGATCGCACACGGGCAGGAGCATGGCTGGAGCCGGCTCAAATGGCTCGCCGATCTGAACGCGCTGCTCGCACAGAAGAGCGAGGACGCGCTCATGGCGCTGCATACGCAGGCACGGGCCTTCGACCTCGGGGCGAAAACGTCTACCGCGCTATTGCTCTGCGCGCGCTTGTTCGATCTGCGTCTGCCGGATCACCTGGCAGTCGAGCTGCGGCAAGATCGCATAGCCGAACGCCTCGTCGAGGTCAGCCTCGACTGTATCGCGCATCCGCTGACCGGTTCCGCCATGCCCGCGCTCTCTCGCACCAAGCTGGCGCTGATGGCGTCGAGGTTCCGCGAAGGACGGGGCTGGCCTGCGGTTGCCGCCGAGCTGGGCTCCCTGTGGACCCAGCCGATAACGCGCGCCCGATATCCGGCCGCGCTCGATTTTGCCTATCATCTGCTGCGCCTGCCGATCTTGCTGCTGCGTCTCCCGCTCAAACTCAACGAGATCCGGCAGATCAAGCCGTCGGCCATGCCGGGACGCGAGTCCTGACGCGCTCCGCCGCAGCCTCACCTGCGACGCGCAGCTTCGGCGACGAGCAGAACCGCGGGTGAGAACCAGCATCCGCGAATTGCATGATTTTGCCCACGACCTGTCGCGCACCGACCCGTCGCGGGGGGCGCGACCGATGCTGCTGGCAGTCGCCGGCGCCTCGGCGGAAGGCCTGGGCCTGATGCTCCTTGCCCCGATCATCGGCGTCCTGACCCAGGGAACTGCATCCGGCCACGGGGCGACGGGCCTGGTCGGAATGATGGCGCCGTATCTCCCCGCAGGGAAAGTCGCACAGACGCTCGTACTGATCACGGCATTCAGTGCCCTGATGGTGGTGCGATCGTTCATTGTCGTTGCGCGTGACGTCAGCTTTGCGCGGCTGCACAGTGGCTTTCTCGAACAAACGCGGATGCGCGTGCTCGAGCGCGTCGCCGGTGCCGGCTGGAACAGGATCGCGTCGCTTCAGCACGGCCGCGTCGCGCATCTGCTCAGCGCAGACTTTCACGCCTGCACGCTCGCCGGGGCATCGCTCATCAATCTATGCCTGTCGGCAATCCTGCTGTTGACTCTGATCGGCGTGGCATTGACCCTGTCGCCGACGCTCGCCGCGACGATATTGCTGCTCCTTGCGCTGATGGCGGCGATGCTGTTCCCGAGCTTGTCGCTCGCGCGCCGCAGCGGCACGGAACTTTCGACGCTTGGCCTGCGGATGACCAGCGAACTCGGCCAGTTCCTTGCGGGTCTCAAGCCGGCGCTCGCGAGCAACCTCGAAGGCGAATTCCTCGCCCAAATCCGCACGCTGCAACACGAACAGGCGCGGCAGCTCATCGCCTTCACGCGAAAGCAGAGCGAGGCACGCGCGACTGTCGTGCTGGTGGCCGGCATGGCAGGGGCGGTCGCACTTTCGATGGGCGGCCTCGTCCTCGATCTGGGTGCACCACAGCTACTTGCGATGCTCGTGGTGCTGGCGCGGTTTGGCGGGCCCTGCCTCCAGTTCCAGCAGAGCCTGCAGTTGCTCCAGCACAGCCTACCGACCTACATGCGGATCAAGGCGCTTGAACGGGAATTGCAGCCCGCCCTGGCTGGGCCCGCCAGTCCCTCCCAGCCCCCGCCCCCCGGAATGCTCACCTTCGCCACCGTGACCTATCTGCATCCTGGCGGTGGCGGCGTGCGAGATCTCGATCTCAAGATCGAGCCGGGCGCATTCGTGGCGGTGATCGGTGAATCGGGCTCGGGCAAGACGACGCTCGCCGACCTGCTCGCCGGGCTGCTCGTGCCCCAGTCAGGTACGATCGACCGCGCCGGCACGCTCCTGGTGCCGTCGAACGCGGCCGGATGGCGCGAAACAATCGCTTATGTCCCGCAGGACTCGTTCCTCATCAACGATACGATCCGCCGAAACCTGCTCTGGGGCAATTGCGATGCCGACGAAGTCGCACTGAGGGCCGCCCTACGCGTGACCGCCGCCGACCATATCGTCGAAAATCGGGCCGAGGGCCTCGAGACGATTGTCGGTGAGCGCGGCATCCTGTTGTCGGGCGGCGAACGGCAGCGGATCGCGCTGGCAAGAGCGCTGCTGCGCCGACCGCGCCTGATGATCCTTGATGAGGCGACCAACGCGCTCGATCCTGAGGTCGAGCGACGGGTGCTCGCCGGTCTCGCGGCGCTACCTGGCCGACCGACGGTGGTTGCGGTCGCACACCGGACCGACGCGCTGGAGTTATTCGACAGAGTTTACAGGATGGAGGGGTGCCGACTCCACCTCGTCAGCGGTTCGCCGGTTCGGGAGGAAAGCGCGCAACCGCCGCAAAGTCCGCAGCATTCTCGCAGCCAATGACGTCGCGGCCGCCCGCGCGCACCCAGACATGCGCCTCGAGCCCGCCGCCCTCCCGCATCGCGGCGCCGTAAAACAAGGTCGGCGCGAAGCCCCGCCGGCGCAGCATCCATTGCGCGGTCAGCCCGCACTCGAAGCACTTGCTCCGGAAAGGCACGCGCCTCGCCATGGCCTCGATCGCCCATCGCAGCTCACGCAGCTCGCCGACTTCGGGCGTACGCGCCACTGTCCGACGCGCTCTCCCGCCCGCGAGGCGGCCAATGCGCGCGAAGGGCAGAAAGGCGATCGCCGCGGCGGCCGCCGCGAGCAGCAGGCTGGCCTCGGCCAGCAGCCGCCACTGACGCCAGGTCAGGGCGCGGGCGTTGGCAAGTCCTTGCTTCACACGCGATCCTCCGGTCCACCCGGCAGGTGGTGCCTTGTCTGCCGTCAACTATGGCGGTCGCCCGGGGATTGGCAACAACCAGCGACGACCGCTTGTCTCGCGACGCGGATCATGAAAGCTTCGCCGGAGAGGAGTCGCATATGCGCGAAGATCCGAACGATCCACTGATCAGCCGCGGCAGTAGCCTGATGGAGGCGGAAGTCGATGGCGAGATGGTCGCCCTGCACGTCGAAAGCGGCGCCTGCTATGGTTTCAACGCCACCGCCTATCGCATCTGGCAGCTCAGCGAGGAGCCGGTTCGGCTGTCGGACCTGTGCGCCGCGCTGGCGAGCCAGTATCAAGTCGATGCCGTCACCTGCGAGCGAGACGTGCGCGTCCTACTGACGGATCTGACCCGGGACGGACTGGTGAGGCTGTCCCAGGTCTAGGTTGGGGACTCATTTGACCCACTCGGTAACGGCGGCGACGAGAGCGATGGCAGCGAGGTAATTTGCGGCGCGATCATATCGGGTGGCGATGCGTCGCCAATTCTTGAGGTGGCAGAACAGGGCGCTCAATGACGTTCCTGCGTCGATAGATGCGTTTGTTGAGGTATGGCTTTCGGCGCGATGCGGTGGAGGGGATACCCCGAGATCACCCTGCGATCATCCACGCGCGGCTTTCCCGGCCGGCCATGAGGAAGATGCGGCTCTATCTCCGCCCACGCCTTATCCGACAACCAAAACAGATGACGCGACATGCCGCCCTCCTGCCCAAACCCAAGCAGCATCACATTACCACAATTGAATCAGGTAGTTGTGAAGCTCTCAACCTAGAGCGCGACGCCCGGGAGCGCGCGAAGATGCGCCTCGACATACGCAATCGTAGCATCGATACTGCGGGAATCCCAAGGCCGGACGAGTTCGAAGACGGGCACCTCGCGGCTCAGCGCAAGACACGTCTGGAAATGCGCAGGAGCCTCACCGACGGTGCCGATAAAGTCGCCGCGATAGGTGTTCTCCATCAGCGCACGCATCCCGTCGAGGCCGGTTAGCGGACGGACCTTCGGCCCCGCGACCTCGTCGCGCGCGAGCAGGTAGATCACGCGCAACGGCATCGCGGTGCAGCGTGCGTCGGGTTCGGTTCGGACAGTATATTTATCGATCGCGTCAAAGGCCCGTTCATACGTCTCGGGGTCGCGTCCGGAGCGTTCCACCGCGTCGCGCCACAATCGGAGCCGGGGGATGCCGGGCTCGACCACGAATGTCTCGTCTCGGCGCACCAAGGCGCAGACATCGTCGGACAGGATCGCGTTGCCACGATCGTGGAATGCCGCCGCCAGCGTCGACTTGCCGGCACCCGAATGGCCCAGAAACGCGACCGCCGCTCCGTCGATGGCGATCGCGTTGGCGTGGAGCGGCAAGATTCCGAGCTGATGCAGCAACACGCCCATCGCCGATCCGAGCAGGAAAAGTCGCACGTTTCGGTCCGAGGCATCGCCACAGCGATCGACCAGGATGCTGTTTCCCCCCTGGATACGGAAGCGCGCGACCTCCGGCACGATCAACGTCGCCCCGAGCGGCGTCACGCTCAACGGCGGCGCGCCCACATCGTGCGGGGCCTCGGGCACCACTCCCAGCCGGATCGTGACCGCGTCTCGTTCGCCATGCGCGCGCGGTTCGAGTTCGGGCAGCGGAATCTCGGAGCGCAGCGCGAGGCCGAAGAGTCTGTATTCGTGCACTTTGGCCTCGCTTGCTCGGGATCATTCCCGTCTCGTCCCTGCGCGCGGGGGACGGCGCCGGTTGTACGGCATCCGCGGCGGTGCGATGGTGGAGCGATCGCGCAACTTTTGCCAGCCCAGGGAGCGGAAGGCATGACCGCATTGGCGGGCGTCTGGAATTTCACCGGCGAGCCCAGCGCCGGCGCCGCGGCGCGGCGCATGCTCGCGGCCCAGCGCATCTATGGCCCGCATGGCGATGCCGCCTGGGATGGCGGCGACGTCGCCATCGGACGCGCGATCTACGAAATCCTGCCGGAGGACGTGCATGATCGTGGGCCGATTATCGGCGGCGGGGGCCGCTTTCGGCTCGTAGCCGATGTCCGCCTCGACAATCGCGATGAGCTTGGCGCGGCGCTGTGTATCGATGTCGACGAAGCGCGTACGCTGCCTGACGCCGCGATCGTGATGCGCGCGTGGGAACGCTGGGAAATGGACAGCTTCGCCCGGCTCTATGGCGACTATGCCTTCGCTTTGTGGGACGAGGCGGAACACCGACTGGTGCTCGCGCGCGACCATGTCGGCGCCCGCCCATTACATTACCATCGCAACGCCAGCTTCCTCGCCTTTGCCTCGATGCCGAAGGGGCTGCATGCGTTGCCCGAAATTCCGTACGCGCCCGATGAAATTCGCGCTGCCGAGTTCCTCGCGTTGATGGCGGAAAGGGGCCCGCGCAGCTTTTTCGCAAAGGTCAGCCGGGTCGAAGCCGGGCAATGTGCAGTCATCGGGCGCGCGGGCATTACGCGGATTTGGCACTGGCACCCCCCAACCCGTACGCCGATGCCCGTCCGGGGGACGGATTATGCCGAAGGGCTGCGCGCGCATCTCGACGCAGCGGTCGCGGCCCGGCTCCGCGGTGCCGGCGCGCGGGTCGGCTCCCACCTGAGCGCTGGTTTCGACAGCGGGTCCGTGTGTGCCACCGCGGCGCGGCTTATGTCCGCCAACGGCAGGGTCGTGGCGTTCACGGCGGTTCCGCGTCCGGGGTTCACCGGCGCGGCCGGCCCCTTCCGGATCAATGACGAAGGCGATCTGGCTGCAGCCACCGCGGCGAAATATCCGAATATCGAGCATGTGCGGGTGCATTCGAGCGGTGCGTCAGCGCTCACCGACCTCGATCGCGACTATTTCCTGTTCGAACGCCCGTTGGCGAATGCCGATGTCCAGCAACGCTGGAACCAGATCAATGCGGAGGCGCGAGACCGCGGGATCCGCGTGATGCTCACGGCACAGTCAGGAAACGCCACGATAAGCTTCAGCGGTTTGTCCTATCTGCCGGAACTGGTTCGCCGGGGAAGGCTCCCCGAGTTGCTGCGCGTGGCCGGCGCGCTCGTGCGCAACCGCGACCTGCGCTGGAGAGGCGCGCTGCTGCAGGCCCTGGGTCCCTGGATTCCGCAGTCGCTATGGGTTCTGTTACACGAAATCAGGTCTGGCTACCGACCCGCTTTGTCGACTTACAGCATGCTGAAACCGGGCCGGCTCGAGGCCGCCCTGCAGGCCGATGAGAGCGGCGACCATAGCGACTTCGACCCCTCCTATCGCCCGCGAAGCGACGCCACGGATCTCCAGCGGTGGATGTTGAGTCGCGTCGACTTCGGCAACAACCAGAAGGGGGTGCTCGCCGGCTGGGGCGTGGATTTGCGCGACCCGACCGCCGACCGTCGTCTGGCGGAATATTGCATGTCGATCCCGCTCGCAGCCATTCTCGATCAAGGGCGACTGCGGGGACTGGCCAGGACCGCGTTCGCCGACCTGCTTCCCCCCAGCGTGCTCGATGAGCGGCGCAAAGGACATCAGGCCGCTGATTGGTTCGAGAGCTTCGCGTCGCAGCGCGACCATGTCTGCGGCGAGATCGACAGGCTGGCCCAAGTTGGTGCTGCCACGGCGGCGCTCGATATGGAGCGGATGCGTAGACTCGCCGAAGACTGGCCCGTGGGCGGTTGGACGACGCCCGGAATCGAGGCTCGATACCGACACGCGCTGCTCCGAGGAATGGTCAGCGGACATTTTCTGCGCAAGTCATCGCGCAGCAATGTATGAATAAGGCCCTTCGCCATTTATTAATAATGTCTTCCCTGCAACCAGGAAGGATGATAACGCGTGGAGGATACCTCCATGACGTAACAAGGGGATGTTATGAGCCAGGGACAGACCAAGACCGTCAAGCACGAGCAACGCGCCGCATGGATACGTCCGCAAGTGCGCCGTATTAAAGCAGGCAGTGCCGAAGCTGCCTCCGGCACCGGTGGCGATGCATTTTTCTCCTGAAGTTACCATATCCCAGTCGGTTGCCGGGTAAACCTGCGAAGTAGGTTGCGACTTTGCGGGACAGCTGGGAGCCATTTTTTCAAGTGGCCCTGGCTTGGCTCGACTCATCTCTGACGCCAGAACGGGCACTCTTCGATCGTCTTGCAGCAGTCGATCTGAGTGCCTGATCTGACACTCGCAGCTCTGCGAGCGACACACATCGCGACGTTCTGATCTAGGCGCGTTCCATCAAACCTTTCCGGGCGTGGCGCGCATGGCGGAGCCGGCAAGGCGAGCCCGCGAGCAGCCAATCCGATGCACGCCCTGACAAACACCCCTCTCGGTTCACGACAACGCACGCTTTGCGTCCTGCCGCCCGCGACGTGGACCGCATGGAACTGCAATTCCGCCGTGGCGGAGCGGTAGACGAACTGCGCGGCGGGGGCCGCGCAGTTCGTCTTTGATTCTTCAGGTTTTGGGAACCGGGGGAGAAGTGAATGCCCCCTCGGGAAGATTCCCGAAGATGATATTGTCGCCATAAGTGTCGATGGTGCCGCCGCCGGCGGCGAACAGTCCGCCTTGCGCCACGCCACCCGCACCATTTCCCGTAACGGTGGTGCCGCTTAGCCGGACATGCGCGGCGCCCCCGTTGGAAACGATGCCGTTGGTGGTGTTGTATGCGACGGTCGAATTCAACAGCGTGACGATTCCGAATGTGGTTGACGCCGGCGTGACGACCACCACGCCCAACACATTTCCGCTGATGTCGCTATTGGTGACCGCCACCTGATTGCCCGCGCCGCTATTGCCCGATGTGTCGACGCGAATGCCTTGATTGAGGTTGTTGATGATCCGGCTGCTGATGACTTCCACCCGCGCCGAGCCCGAACCAGTCGGCTGAACGAGTATTCCTCCGCCTGACGAGGCCGCGCCGTTGTTGGAGATCGTGGAGTTGCTCACCACCAGCTTCGCGTTGCCGCTCGGCGCGAACAAGATACCGAAGCCGTTCGGCGCGGCACCGGTCGACCCGCGGATGACCGTGTTCTCCACCGTCAAGGAGGCGCCGGCAAGGAAGCGAATGCCGTTCAGTCCCGGCGAAGTGGGCGGCGCGCCGTTGATATCGAGCCCGCGGATAAAGATATTGTCGGTCGCCGCCGCGTTGATGACGATGCCGTTGGTCGATGAATGGAGCACGCCAGCGGTAACGCCCACGCATTGCAACGCGATCGACTTGGTGATGGTCACCGCGCCGTACGCACCTTGGTCGATGCAGTTGATTTCGCCGCCAGCGGCGGTCTTCGAAATTGCGCCTGCAAAGGTTTTGCACGGCGCCGTACGGCTGCATGGATTGGCGTCGTCGCCAACGCCCGAAACCCAGGTCCTCGTCGCCTGCGCAGCCGCCGGCGCGGCGTAGGCTAGAGTACCCGCCGCGATCAGGCACGCCGCGACAAGAGGTCGTTTTAAGGATGAAGCCATAGTGATTTCCCCGGTAGATTAAGCGCTTCTGCGCATGCCTTGAGACGCGCACAAAAGCAGATGTGCTCACGACGAGCCAACAATACGCATTACTATCGAGCAAGATGGCGGCCGGTACGACCGTCTGGAGAACGTCAGCGGCGACCACCACGACTCGATCCGACGCCCGGTGACAAGTTCTGCTCCGCTATTCCTGTCTTGGCAAGCAGCCCCGCTGCATCCAGCATCAGGCCATTAATTCCAATTTAACTTGAGATAATGCCCGGACGTTATGACATGCTCTGCGCTCTTTTGAAGTTTGTCCGACATGGCGTTGATCGGGCTCATCTTCGCTTGCCGATCTGCGTTTTCCGGGGGCCGGCGCCAGCTTCCGCCACACCTCCCTCTCGACACTGGCTCCGCCGTCCGTGTAGTCCCGCGCCTGCATGGCTCGTTTCGCCACTTTCTGGCTCGCCGCCCCCAGTCGTTTCGCCGGCTTGCGCAAATCGCGCGCGCGCCTCGCGATCGGGGCGCTCGTTCTGCTGCTGCTCGCCTGCCTGACAGCGCTCACCGTGCCCGATCCCGCCGCGGTCTCCACCAGCCCGGCGACCAGCCAGTCCGACCAGACCGACCTGATGGTCTATGAGAAGATCGTCGCCGGGGTGCGAGGCGGCGGCGACTATTACACCGTCGCGACCGACGCGCTGCGCGCCGGCGGCTATCCGCTGCGCCCCTTCCTGACAGTGCGAATGCCTTCGCTCGCGGTGGTGCAGGCGGCGTTGCCCGATTGGGGCCCCGCGGCGCTGCTCTATCTGCTCGCCGGCTATGTCGGGATGGTCTGGGGCCTCCGCCTCGGCGACGCGCTGCCGCGCGCGCTGCCGCGCATCGCCGCTTTGGTGTTGCTGATCGGCTCGATGCTGGCCTTCCTCCAGGCCGATCTCGCCGCCTTCCACGAGATCTGGGCCGGACTGCTGATCGCTGTCTCGCTCGGGCTGCGCCGCCCCGGCCGCTGGCTTGAGCCGGTGGCGTTCGCGCTGGTCGCGATGCTGATCCGCGAGACTGCCGCCCTATACGTGCTCGTCATGCTCGCCATGGCGTGGCTGGAGGGCGAGCGGCGCGAGACGGCCGGCTGGCTCGCCGCCCTGCTGCTCTTCGCCGTCGCGCTCGCCGCGCATGCCCATGCCGTCGCGGGCGTCACCGGCCCGCACGATCCGGCCTCACCCGGCTGGAGCGGACTCCTCGGCTTCGGTTTCTTCGTCAAATCGCTCAGCCTCGCCACTGCCCTTCAGTTGCTGCCGCTGGCGGCGGCGGCTTTGGTCGTCGGGCTCTGCCTGTTTGGCTGGGCCGCCTGGAACGATCCGCTTGGCCTGCGGATGCTGGTCATCCTCACCGCCTATGCGGCGCTGATCGGCATTTTTGCGCGAGTCGACACCTTTTACTGGGCGCTTTTGGTGGCGCCGATATTCCTCGCCGGCCTCGTCTTCGTGCCCGACGGGCTGAGGGACCTGTTGCGTCCGACTATCGACAGGCGCCGCATCACCGTGACAAGGGTGGCGCGATGAAGCGTATCCTGTTGATCGTCGGCGGCGGCATCGCCGCGTACAAGGCCTGCGAGCTGATCCGGCTGTGCCGCAAGGCCGGGATCGCCGTGAAGGTCGTGCTCACCGAGGGCGGCAGCCATTTCGTCACCCCGATGACGCTCGCCGCCTTGTCCGAGAACCAAGTCTATACCAATCTCTGGGACCTCACGGACGAGACCGAGATGGGCCATATCCAGCTGAGCCGCGAGGCCGATCTCGTGGTGGTCGCCCCCGCCACCGCCGATCTGCTGGCCAAAATGGCCGCAGGCCTCGCCGACGATCTCGCCACCACCTTGCTGCTCGCCACCGACAAGCCCGTCCTCGCCGCGCCCGCGATGAACGTCCGCATGTGGCAACACGCCGCCACTCGCCGCAACGTGACCCAGCTGCGCGCCGACGGCGTGACGGTGCTCGAGCCCGACGAGGGTGCGATGGCCTGCGGTGAATACGGCCCCGGCCGCCTGCCCGAGCCCGAGGCGATCTTGGCGGCGATCGAGCAGGCGCTCTCCTCTTCTCCAATTGGCCCCGAGTTCGTCGAAGGGCATTCCTTCCTTGCAACGCCTGCGGACCGTTTGAACGGCAAGCACATCCTCGTCACCGCCGGCCCCACCCACGAGCCGATCGATCCGGTGCGCTATATCGCCAATCGTTCCTCGGGCCGCCAGGGCTTCGCCATCGCCGAGGCGCTCGCCAGGCTCGGTGCGCGCGTAACGCTGGTGAGCGGCCCGGTCGCCCTTCCAACCCCCACCGGAGTCACCCGCCTCGATGTCGAGACCGCACGGGAAATGGCCGAGGCGGTCGCCGCCGCGCTCCCCGCCGACGCCGCGGTGATGGTCGCCGCAGTCGGCGACTGGCACGCCGCGGCGGCTCCGCAGAAGCTCAAAAAGGGCGAGACCCCGCCCACGCTGGTGCTTTCCGAGAACCCGGATATCCTCGCGACGCTCGCCCGCAGCCCGCAGCGCCCCAAGCTGGTGGTCGGCTTCGCTGCCGAGACCGAGCGCGTCATCGAGCACGCCACCGCCAAGCGCCTCCGCAAGGGCGCCGACTGGATCGTGGCGAACGACGTCTCGGGCGACGTGATGGGCGGCGAGGCGAACACCGTCCACCTCGTCACCGCCGACGGCGTCGAAGACTGGGAACGCCTGCCCAAGGCCGAAGTCGCCCGCCGGCTCGCCGCGCGCATTGCGGACGCGCTCTAATTTTTCGAAAGGCCGATATGTCCGCTCCGATTTCCATCCAGATCCAGCGCCTGCCGCATGGCGAGGGCCTCCCGCTCCCCGTTTACGCCACGACGGGCGCGGCAGGGATGGACGTGGTCGCCGCGGAAGACCTGATCCTGCCACCCGGCGGGCGTCGAGCCGTTGCGACCGGCTTCGCCATGGCGATTCCCGAGGGCTATGAAGTCCAGGTCCGCCCGCGCTCGGGCCTCGCGCTCAAGCACGGCGTCACTTGCCTCAACACTCCCGGCACGATCGACAGCGACTATCGCGGCGAGGTCAAGGTGATCCTCGCCAATCTCGGCGACGCATCCTTCCCGATCGCTCGCGGCGACCGAATCGCGCAGCTCGTCCCCGCCCCCGTCCAGCGCGCGACGCTGGCGGAAGTCGCCTCGCTCGACGAGACGGCGCGCGGCGCCGGCGGCTTCGGCTCCACCGGGACACGATGAGCCTCAGCGACGAAGAGCTGGAGCGTTATGCGCGCCATATCGTGTTGCGCGAGCTGGGCGGCGAGGGCCAGCGACGGCTGAAGGACAGTCGAGTGCTCGTGATCGGCGCGGGCGGCATCGGCTCGCCGGCGATCCAGTATCTCGCGGCCGCCGGCCTCGGTCAGATTGCCATCGTCGATGACGACCGCGTCGACCTCTCCAACCTCCAGCGCCAGACCTTGTTCGGCACCAACGATATCGGCCGGTCAAAAGCCGTTGCCGCCGCCGCGCGAGTCGAGGCGCTCAACCCCAATGTCGAGGTGCTCGCCTGGCAAGATCGCGTGGATGGCAGCAATATCGACGCCTATGTGCGCGGCACCCACGCCGTCCTCGACGGCTCGGACAATTTCGCCACGCGGTTGACGGTCGCCGACGCGGCGCTGCGCCATCGCGTGCCGTTGATCTCCGCAGCGGTCGCCGAGTTCGAGGGTCAGCTCGGCACCTTCCGCGGCTGGGAGGCCGACAAGCCGTGCTATCGCTGCTTCGTCGGGGCCGACCCCGATCGGCCCGAAGCGACGTGCGCCGAGCAGGGCGTGCTCGGCGCACTCACCGGACTGATGGGCAGCCTCGCCGCGCTCGAGGCGATCCGCGCCTGTACGGGCTTCGGCGAGGACAGCGCCGGCAAGCTGCTGCTGGTCGACGCGCTGTCGCTGCGCTTCCGGTCGCTGATACTGCCCAAGGATCCGGGATGCCCCGCCTGTTCAGGGCTTCAGACCGGGTCCAGTTCCAGCGGAACCATGCCCCAGCCGTCGAACGCATAAGCCTTCGGCTCGACCTCGGCCGCTATGGCCGGCGGCGCGAGGACGTGTTCCTCCCCTGCGCCTTCCTCTTTCCTCTCCGGCTCTTGCACGGCCGTAACTCCCTCATTTGATGGGGCTAGTTAACCTATCCTTCGCCTTGATGGTAGTCTTGAGCGCATGGCGCGTCCTTGACACGCCTCTGCTGAGCCGCTGGTAACCTTTGCCGGTTAGCTGGCTTTATGGCACAAGCAGGCAGGAGCGATATGACGAGCGAAGGCAAACGGGTTCTGGTCACCGGCTCGGCAGGATTCATCGGTTTCCACACTTGCAGCAAGTTGCTCCAGCAAGGCGCAACCGTGCTCGGCGTCGATAATTTCTCTGCATATTACGATGTCGCGCTCAAGGAGGCGCGCACCGACATTCTCGGCAACCATGCCGGATTCTCGCTCGCCCGCGTGTCGATCGAAGACACCGACGCGTTCGGCGCGGCCTGGACCGCCTTCAAGCCCGACACGGTGATCCACCTCGCCGCGCAGGCGGGCGTGCGCTATTCGATCGACGAGCCGCGCAGCTATATCGGTGCCAACATCATCGGCACGCACAATGTGCTCGAACTCGCCCGGCACAACCCGGTCAAGCATCTGCTCGCCGCCTCGACCAGCTCGGTCTACGGCGCCAACACCCGGATGCCGTTCGAGGAGACCCAGCGCACCCAGACGCCGCTCAGCCTCTATGCCGCCACCAAGGGCGCGACCGAGCTGATGGGCCACAGCTACAGCCATTTGTTCGGCACGCCGATGACCTTCTTCCGCTTCTTCACGGTCTATGGCCCGTGGGGCCGGCCCGATATGGCGCTGTTCAAATTCGCCAAGGCGATGCTCGCCGGCGAGCCGATCGACGTTTACAACAACGGCAACATGGTGCGCGACTTCACCTATATCGACGACCTCGCCGAATCGATCGTGCGCCTCACCGACGCGATCCCCGGCCGCGAGCCGGTCGAGGGCGACAGCCTCTCCCCCGCCGCCCCCTTCCGCAGCGTCAATATCGGCAACGGCCAGCCGACCCCACTGATGGACTATATCGGTGCGCTCGAGACCGCGCTCGGCCGCACTGCGATCAAGAATTATCTGCCGATGCAGCAGGGCGACGTTCCCGCCACCGAAGCTTCGTCCGAATTGCTCCGTCGCCTCACCGGCTACGCGCCGTCGACGCCGCCGAGCGAGGGAGTGGCGCGCTTCGTCGACTGGTATCTGGAGCATTATCAAGTCTGAAACCTCCGCCAGGCGATAGCGGGCCGCAAAGGCACCATCGCTTACGGGGATCCAGATGAGTATCGAATGGCCGGCGCACGGATTGAAGCTCCAGGCGCGTATCGAAGGCGGCACCGCGAAGATCGGGGTGATCGGCATGGGCTATGTCGGCCTGCCGCTCGCGGTCGCCTTTTGCGAAGCGAACTGCCCGGTGCTCGCCGTCGACCTCGATGACGCCAAGATCGACGCGCTCAAGTCGGGCCAAAGCTACATCAAACACATCGATGGCGCGCGCATCGCCCCGCAGGTCGAAGCGAAGCGGCTCGATGCCACGTCGGATCTGGACCGGCTCGGCGAGGCCGACGTGCTGCTGATCTGCGTCCCCACCCCCCTCTCCCGCCATCTCGAGCCCGACCTCAAATATGTCGAGGCGACCACTGCGGCGATCGCGAAGACGCTGCGCCGGGGTCAGCTCGTCATCCTCGAATCGACCACATATCCTGGCACCACCCGCGAAGTGATGCAGCCGATCCTCGAGGCCGGCGGGCTGATCGCGGGCAAGGACTTCTTCCTCGCTTACTCGCCCGAGCGCGAGGACCCCGGCAACCCGACCTATTCGACGACACAGATCCCGAAAGTCGTCGGCGCCGACGACAAGGTCTCGGCCGATCTCGCGCTCGCGCTCTACAAGCACGTCGTCCCGCAGACGATCGCAGTCTCTTCCGCTGCCACCGCCGAGGCGGTCAAGATCACCGAGAACGTCTTCCGCGCAGTCAACATCGCGCTGGTGAACGAACTCAAGCTGATCTTCACGGCAATGGACATCGACGTGTGGGAAGTGATCGACGCGGCCAAGACCAAGCCGTTCGGCTTCATGCCCTTCTATCCGGGCCCAGGCCTTGGCGGGCACTGCATCCCGATCGATCCCTTCTATCTCACGTGGAAGGCGCGCGAGTTCAACCAGCACACCAAGTTCATCGAGCTCGCCGGCCAGATCAACGCCGACATGCCGCAGCATGTGATCCGGGTGATGTCCGACACGCTCGACGCGCGCTTCGGCCGGGGCCTGCGCGGTTCGCGCATCCTCGTGCTCGGCGTCGCCTACAAGAAGAATGTCGACGATATCCGCGAGAGCCCGTCGCTCCGGCTGATGGAGATGATCGAGGCGCGCGGCGCCACCGCCGATTTCCACGATCCGCACGTGGCGCAGATCAACGGTACCCGCGAGCATCCGACGCTCAACTATCGCCACGGCGTGGCATGGGACCCGGCCGAGATCGCCAAATACGACGCCGTTCTGATCGCCACCGATCACGACGCGGTCGACTATGCCGCTTTGGTCGAGGCCGCCCCGCTGGTGATCGACACCCGCAACGCGTGCGGGAAAGCGGGGATCGTGAGCGAGAAGGTGGTCCGCGCCTGAGCGGCATATCCGTACGGCCCCAGGCCCGGTTGCCGGCGCGTCCTTCTTCGTCACCCCGGCCTTGGGCCGGGGTCCACTATGCCGGAAGCGAACAGCCGGAGGGGCGGAACGCATCGCCTGCTTCCCCGTAGACCCCGGCCCAAGGCCGGGGTGACGGAATCGGGCGATGTGGCAGCTAACGCCCCAATATCAGCCATAGTGGGAGTGTTCCAGCGACGCTGGAACCGGACATTTCCGATCCGCCGTGCGGACGTTATGGCAAGACGTCGAGCGGGAGGGGGGAACGAGTCGTGCCGGCTTCTTTTTGGTTTCTTGAGGACCCTCGCGAGGTCGGCGGAGTGCTTCAATGGTTTCGCGCGCTGCCTCAACCGCCGGAGGAAACCCTTACCGCAACGGGGTATGTGCTCTACTTCCGTCAAGCCGGTCCGCTGGCTTTGAACAATGACGACTCAATCGATGGATCACGCTCACCGGTCGTTACCGTGATCGTACCATCCGTTCGTCGTGGCGTTATGTGGACCACTGGATCAGTCCACTTCTTGCCAACTCCTGTCAGCCGGTTTCCCGACATCGTGAAGGTAAAGAAACTGTTCACTCGCTGGATTGAAGGGCATCCACTCGCTTACGATCCGCACACCAGCGCTGAGAAGCCCTTTGCATATTATTTGGAAGGTTCTGCTGCAAACCGGGGCCCCTTATACGGCCTGCCGAGCGGCATGACCGCCCTTTCGCGTGGGCAGGTCTTCGTTGATGATCTCGACAACGACTTCGTGCTGGATCGAGTGTGCCGAACCCTGAGGCTGCGCGGCATCGAATGTGAGCGTTAGGCTACCTCCTCACAACTGGTGTTAGCGTCTGCCATCGTAGCGAACGGTGGCTTTCCACGTCGGGCTCACCAACAGCCGCCTGACGGCTTTCCACCCATTTGCAGACATGCTTGCAATGTAGGATTTCGCCTGACAGCCTCATCTAGCTCTTTGACATCGTGACGCCCCTCTCATCCTCCTCGTGCGAAAGCAGGAGTATAGCGCTGCTTGGTCCACACCATCCTGGATTGCCTGCGCAGGAACGCGGCCGGCCAGAACGATGCAGACAGTGTAAACCTGGTGTCAACTTTCGCGGCTAGCCACTCAATTGCCGCCGTTCGCGATCGGCAAAGTGGACGCCAAAAGCAGACCGGCCGCTAACGCCCCACTTCCGGCCATTCCTTACTCCCCTTCCTTATAAAGAGGGGAGGTCCGAATGGCAGCAAACCACCCACTAGCCGCCATCCGTTTCGACCAGCTCGACGATCTCGAACTCGTACCGCTCCCACCCGCGCTGCTTCGCCGCGTCGGCGGTAGCGGCCTTCTTGCCGGTCGCCTCGCGCAGCGATTTGGCGTGCCCCCAGAACACTTCCGTCTTGCCACCGCCCAGATGCGCGACGATGCGCCAGTAATGCGTGAACGGCGCAGCGGTCGGCCCGATCGTCTTGACGTAACCGTCCGGCAAGGTGGCTGTGAGGTAGCGTTTCTTCTTCGCCATGCCGGGCGGATAGCCGATCGCGCCGCTCCGGTGGAAGCCAGAGTACCGAATTCCCATATAGCCGGCGACAACGGAGTTTCGCATGACCCAGTATCGCAAGACCGACGAAGCCGTCGCCGCCCTCACCCCCGAGGAATTTCGCGTGACCCAGCAAAGCGGCACCGAACGCCCCGGCACCGGCAAATATCTGAACAACAAGGAACCGGGCATCTATGTCGACATAGTCTCGGGCGAGCCGCTGTTCGCGTCGGCGGACAAATATGAATCCGGCTGCGGCTGGCCGAGCTTCACCAAGCCGATCGAACCCGCCAACGTCGCCGAACTGCGCGACGCCAGCCTCGGCATGGTGCGCACCGAAGTCCGCTCGGCGAACGGCGACAGCCATCTCGGCCATGTCTTCGACGACGGGCCACCGGACCGCGGCGGCCTGCGCTATTGCATCAATTCGGCATCGCTGCGCTTCGTGCCCCGCGATCGGATGGAGGCCGAGGGCTATGGCGCGTATCTCGATCAGGTCGAGCAGCCGGCCTGACCGGCCGCTTGCAATGTAGAATTTGGTCTGCTCGCCTTGAGCGGCCGGCGTTGCCGGCCGCTCTTTGCATCGTCAACTTGCCTTCGGAAAGCTCGGGGAACACGCCTGTCGCGAAGGCGCCGCGCATCCGTCGCGCCAGTGGGCGTTGGTGTCGCGTCACAGGCGCGATCCTGTCGCGTCGGAGACGCGGCCTTGGCGCGTCGAAGGCGCGAACCGGTCGCGAAGCCTCGAAAACACGCATATCGAGTCAAGCCGTCAACCGGCAGGTGCGAGCAACGGATAGCCAGGCTCTCCCTGCGCTCTATCGCGCGTCGAGGAACGCCTTCACCGCCGGCCCGATATCGGCACGCTCCAGCGCCACTGCGATATTCGCCTGGATGAACCCGGCCTTGTCGCCGCAATCGTAGCGGGTGCCCTGGAAGGTCACGCCGTGGAACGGCTGGTCGCCGATCATCCGCGCCATCGCATCGGTCAGCTGGATCTCGCCGCCCGCGCCGGCCTCCTGCCCCTCGAGCACGCGCATCACTTCGGGCTGGAGGATGTAACGCCCGATCACCGACAGGTTCGAAGGGGCAGTGCCCGGCGCGGGCTTTTCGACCAACCCCGTCACTTCGGTCAGCGATCCGTCGCGCGCACCGGGTGTGATGATCCCATAGCGATGGGTCTGGTCGTCGGGGACCTCCTCGGCGCAGATCAGATTGCCGCCGGTCTTGTTGTACGCCTCGACCATCTGCTTGAGGCAGCCGGGCTGGCCGACCATGAAATCGTCGGCGAGCAAAACCGCAAACGGCTCGTCGCCGACGATGTCGCGGGCACACCACACTGCATGGCCGAGCCCCATCGGCTCCTGCTGGCGGACATAGGCGACCGCGCCGGGCTTGAGCCGCGTCGCGTCAAGCATTTCGAGCGATTTGCCGCGTCCTGTCATCGTCGCCTCGAGTTCGAACGCGATGTCGAAATGGTCTTCGATCGCGCTCTTGCCGCGGCCGGTGACGAAGATCATTTGCTCGATGCCGGCTTCGATCGCTTCGTCGACTGCATATTGGATCAGCGGACGATCGACGATCGGCAGCATCTCCTTGGGCATCGCCTTGGTGACGGGAAGGAAACGAGTGCCAAGCCCCCCCACGGGGAATACGGCCTTGCGCAACGGCTTGATCATGCAGCTCTCTCCTGGACAAAGTCCTGCCCTGATGCTTCGCGGCCTTGCCTGTTCCGAGGGGGCCGATCAAGTTCGCCGCCTTATCCGGCTCTTAAGCATCGCGCATTAGGAAGGCGCCATGTCCACACCCAAGGTCCTCGTCGTGTTCGGCACCCGCCCCGAAGCGATCAAGCTCTTCCCCGTCGTCCAGGCACTCCACGCCCAAGGCGGGATGCACGTCCGCACCTGCGTCACCGCGCAGCATCGCGGGCTGCTCGATCAAGTGCTCGCAATCGCCGGAATCGTACCCGATGTGGATCTCGACGTGATGATTCCGGGCCAATCGCTCGACGAACTCACGGCGCGGCTGCTCACCGGACTAGGCAGGGTGCTCGATGCCGAGAATCCGGACCGTGTCCTCGTCCAGGGCGATACCGCCACTGCGATGGTCGGCGCGCTCGTCGCTTATTATCGCAAGGTGCCGGTGGGCCATGTCGAGGCGGGGCTGCGCTCGGGCGACATCTACCAGCCCTGGCCCGAGGAAGTGAACCGCCGGATCGTCGCGCCGATCGCCGACCAGCATTTCGCCCCCACCGAAACCGCCGCCGAGGCGCTGCGCCGCGAGAACATCGACTCGGCTTCGATCCACGTGACCGGCAACACGGTGATCGACGCGCTCCACGCCACGCGCGACCGGATCGCCGCCGATCCGTCGCTCGCGGCCGGCCTCGACGCGATCGCCGAACGCTTCGCCGGCAAACGCCTGATCCTCGTCACGACGCATCGCCGTGAGAATTTCGGCGACGGCATGGCGGGAATCGCCGATGCGATCGCCCGGATCGCCGCGCGGCCGGACACCGCGGTGCTCTTCCCGATGCATCCCAATCCCAACGTGGTCTCGGTGATGGACCGCGTGCTCGGCGACCGGCCGAATATCTGCCGGATCGATCCACTCGACTATCCGCACTTCATCCGCGCACTCGGCATGGCGGAAATCGTGCTGAGCGATTCGGGCGGGGTGCAGGAGGAAGCACCCGCGCTGGGCAAGCCCGTGCTCGTCATGCGCGAGACCACCGAGCGTCCCGAAGGCGTCGCCGCAGGCACCGCGAAGCTCGTCGGCACCGATCCCGAGCGGATCGTTTCCGAAATCTCAACCCTCCTCGACGTACCCCAGGCCTATTCTGCCATGGCACGCGCCCACAATCCGTTCGGCGACGGCCATGCCGCAGAGAGAATTGCGGGGATCGTCGCACATGGTTTCGGACTCTGAGCTCAAGGTCGCTGTTCTCGGCCTGGGCTATATCGGCCTTCCCACCGCCGCGGTGATCGCGCGCACCGGCGCGCAGGTGCTGGGCGTCGACGTCCATCAATCGGTGGTCGACACGGTCAATTCGGGCAAGGTGCACATCGAGGAGATCGACCTCGACGGCCTCGTCTCCGGTGTGGTCGCGCGTGGCAAACTGCGCGCCTCGCTGCAGATCGAACCCTCCGACGTGTTCGTCATCGCCGTTCCCACACCCTTCGACGATGACCATGCGCCCGATATCGGCTATGTCCTCAAGGCAGCGACGAATATTGCGATCGTGCTCAAGCCCGGCGACGTCGTCATCCTCGAATCGACCTCCCCGGTGGGCACCACCGAAAAGGTCGCCGAGCTGCTCGCACAGCTTAGAACCGATCTAAAGATTCCCGGCCATTGCACTGGTAGTGCCGATGTTGCGATCGCTTATTGCCCCGAACGCGTGCTGCCGGGGCGGATCCTCGTCGAGCTGATCGACAATGATCGCGTCATCGGCGGCGTGACGCCGCGATGCGCGCGGAAAGCGCTGCAATTCTATCGGCGTTTCGTCCGCGGCGCCTGTGTCACCACCACCGCCAAAGCGGCCGAGATGACCAAGCTCGCCGAGAACGCGTTCCGCGACGTCAACATCGCCTTCGCAAACGAATTGTCGCTTGTCGCCGATCGGATGGGCGTCGACGTCTGGGAAGTCATCCGTCTCGCCAATCGTCACCCGCGAGTGAATATCCTCTCGCCGGGGCCAGGCGTCGGTGGCCATTGCATCGCTGTGGATCCCTGGTTCCTCGTCAGCGCCGCCCCCGAGCAGACTCCGCTGATCCGCACCGCGCGCGAAGTGAACGACGGCAAGATCGAGCATGTGATCGCCCGCGCCTCGGCGATGATCGAGGCAGATCCTTCGATCCGCGTCGCCTGTCTCGGCCTCGCCTTCAAGGCCAATATCGACGATTTCCGCGAGAGCCCGGCGTTGAAAGTCGCGCTCGTGCTGGCACAGCGCTTCGGCGATCGCGTCGCGATTGTCGAGCCATATGCGTCCGCGTTGCCTGCCGCCTTCGCCGACACCGCGGCCAGGCTGATCGACGTCGATACGGCGATCGAGACCTGCGGCAGCTTCGTCGTGCTCGTCGATCACGACGTGTTCCGCTCGATCCCGCTCGACGAGCGAGCCGACAAGCAGGTCTATGATACGCGCGGCATCTGGCCCGACCAGCCCGTCACCAACCGTGGCGAAGCTCTTCGGCTGGCCAGCTGATCCGCCACCTCAACGGTGCCGAACGATTAGTGCCTGCCATTCACCGGTGAGCGGCTGGTCACGTTCACCGAGCCAGACGGGAATGACCGGCCGCACCGATAGCTTCTCCATGCGGGCAATCTCGCCTTCGAGCGTCGCGACCCGATCGCGCCAGTGCGGGTGTGAGCGACTGCGGAAGATGCCCCCGGCCTTGCTCGGTCCGAAGCTGCGCCAGAATGCGATCGACGCGCCCGGCGGATATCCGGCGTTCGCCAGCAGATAGACCGACAGGAGATCGGCGCGGAGCTCGGTCTCGCGAAAATATTTCACATTGGCGCCGAACCCCGAAAGCAGGCCGAAATCCACCCCGCGGGCTTCCAACCGCTCCCGGTGATGCAGGATGTTGTGGGAGAATTCGTGGGCAACCGCGGCAGCAACCTGCTCTTCGCTATAGGTATCGAGAAAGCGCGCGCTGATCTGGACCATCGTCCCGTCGGCCGAGGCATTATAGTCCCGCGCGATCCGGAGCTCGAACCGGCTCCGGCACGCCGGCAACGGTTGGACGACGACCTTCACCATCTCGCCTGCCCGGAGCGCCTGAATCTCGATGGGCTGACCCTGCGGGAGCGCGGCTATTGCCAGTTGCGTAGCAACGAGCCGCTGGGTCGTCCCGCTCTTTCCCGCAATCGCTGCGATGTCGACGTTTCCGACATGCAGGAGCGAATCGTCCACATGAAGACCCGCGCGCTCGGCTGGACTCCCCGGAAATATGCCTTCGACAGCAACCGCTGACGCAAATCCAAAGTGCTTTCGCGCCGCATCGCGAGACGAATCATCGAACTGGTCGAGCGTGTGGAGCTGAAAACCTAGCCCGGGCTCGAGGCGGTCGCAGAGCGCGGCGTTGGCAGTGGCCAGCTTCCAGCCGATTCGCCCCAGATCCAGATCTGCCTTTCTGACGGCCTCGAAGACATCCGCCGCCTGCTTCGCCTCTGCCGCCGCGGCTACGGCGCCAAAACACGACGCCGCCGCCATTGCCCAGACGAGGAACCTGCAAACATATCGAGCCGTGTAGCGGAGGAGGCATGCCATACCCCCTTTAGTCACGCTCCGTCGGTTCCCGCAATCGACAGGTCCGCCGCGTGCCCCGCCCGCGCAACAGCCGCTTGGGGCATTCAGAACATTCGGGTCATCCTACGTTAACCCCCTTGGCACTAATGCTGCAGCGCGTTATGAAAGTGCGTGTGCTCGCGACACGGGTCGTGCATCGTGAGCAGAGAGTTCGGGCCAACCGAACCAGTGTTGCGTTCGAGCAACGGCATCGCTAAGTTTGTCGTGAGCTTGGATTTTGAGGTGTTGCTGTCAGCGGGCTCCTATGTCATAGGGTCGGCTGACGAGAGCACCGGAGCTCGAAGAGGGAGTAGAATAATGTTGTCAAAGCTTCTTACGGCGGCTGCGGTCGTTACAATGGCCGCCACCCCGGTTGTGGCGGCTCCGGCCTCCAAGCTGTCGCTTTCGCGCGCCTCGACGGCGAGCGAAAAGGATAGCGATCTGGCCCCGGCCGTGATCATCGGCGTGCTCGCCACTGCCGCAATCATCGGCGGCGCTATTGCGCTCGCCAACAACGACGACGATCCCGACAGCCCCTAGTCTGTTCGGATTTTCCGGAATTAGAAGTGACGGCCCCTTCGGGCCGTCACTTTTTTATTGCGTCCGGTATTCAGCCGATCGAGCCTGCGCCGACGTCGAGGTTCTGCAAACGGAATCGTGGTGGCTTCATGTCGATTGAGGCACCCTTCGGGGTGCCTTGTATCTCGACCGGTCGCTAGCTACAGCGTCTGCGACAGGCGCTCGATTTGCCAAGGATAAGTGACACGATGACTTTGAAGAGTGCCGCGCGCAATTTCGCAGAGAAATTCGGTCTTCACGTTATCAGGCAATCGCAAAACCCGCTTCATCACTATCTTGGGCTCGGCGATTTCCCTTTCACGACGATCTTCGATATCGGCGCAAACGAAGGTCAATTCGCGCGAGAAGCTCGTCGTCGCTTCCCTTCGAGCAAACTATATTGTTTCGAGCCGGTGGACGCCGCTTATGCGAAGCTCAAAAGCTGGTGCGATGCCGACGGCAACGCCGTTCCGGTTCATATTGCCTTAGGTGATTCTGCTGGGTCGGTCGAGATGGCGGTTCATCCACATCATACACCATCCTCTTCGTTGCTTAAGACAACGGATATTTCGCACGATCTGTATCCGGTAACCAAGGATCAGTCTTCACAGTCTGTGGAGATTCAGCGCCTCGATGACTTCGTTTCAGGATTGAAGGACGATATCGGCGATAACCTGCTGTTGAAGCTGGACGTTCAGGGTTTCGAAGCCGCTGTGCTGCGCGGCGCTCCTGGCACGATCGCCCGTGCGAACGGCATCATCACCGAAATATGCCTCGAATCCCTCTACGAGGGTCAGAGCACCTTCGAGGAGGTCCTGGATTTGGCGCGCGCCGGTGGCATGAGCTACTCCGGAAACCTCAACCAGGTTTATGGCGAGGGTGGAAAAGTCTTGTACATTGACGCAGTCTTTCTTCGCCAATGACCCCTCGACAAGCGTCGACAGCCAATTGCCCTAGCTGCGATTCGGATCGTCGAAAACTGCTCGGACCGATACCCGCTGCTGTCGAATTTGCCGGCACCCCCGTCGATCCTATCCCCGGAGGCCAGTTGTGGCAGTGCCTCGGCTGCAGCCTCTGGTATCGCGCACCCAGCCTGTCGAAGGCGCAACTTGATAAGTTATATGATACCGGCACCGCCGAGGCGTGGGAAACGCCGCTCGAGGAACGCGTTGATTGGAGTCTAGCCAAGTCGGCTTTGCCAGAATCTGGAAAGATTCTCGACCTTGGATGCTATGACGGCCGGTTTCTGGAGAGCATTGGAGAGCGTTGGGATCGTTACGGCATCGAAGTGAATCGGGCCGCTGCCACGCGCGCGGGCGAGAGTGGCGTGAAAATAGTCGGCCACGATTTCACGGCGCTCGCGGACAATCCCGCGTCATTCGATGCGATCACCGCCTTCGACATCTTCGAACATGTTTCCGACCCCCTCGCGTTGCTCCACGCATGCAGCGAATCGCTGCGACCCGGGGGCAAACTCATCGTCGCCACCGGCAACACCGATTCGTTTCCGTTCCGCTTGCTCAAGTCGCGCAATGCCTACTGCATCTGCGCGGAGCACCTCGTATTCTTGAATCCGAGCTGGTGTGATGCCGCCGCCGGGAAGACGGGTCTGATAGTCGAGAGCATTGTCCGGTATCGCCGCGCCACTGGTGGCCCGGCCCGGCGCGCCCTCGATTCGTTGAAGAACGTTCTCTTCATCGCCGCGCCTTGGCTAATATCCTCGCTGCGGCGCATCCGTGGAAAGGTTTCTCACGAAGAGAAGCTGGGATATCCGGTCCTCTGGCCCACCGCGATGGACCATTTCCTGGTACAGTTTACCCGAGAGACCGAATGAGCCTCGGCATACTCGGCCGAAACGCAGCCTTTTCGGTTGCTCAGGTCGGCATATCAGCGGTTCTGCTGTTTGCACTGTATCGCGTACTTATCCATTTCATCACGATCGCGGACGTCGGTTTGTGGTCGCTGGTAATGGCCAGCACCTCGGTCGCCCGTCTTTCGGAAATGGGGCTTGGCGGCGGTGTCGTGCGCTTCGTGGCCGCCGATCTGGGCCGCGGAGATGGCCGCAAGGCTGCCGTGACTATCGGTATGTCGCTCGCGCTCGTCACCGGAATGATCTTGCTCGCGTCGGCACTCCTCTATCCTATTTTTCAGATTGGGCTCGAGAAAGCCCTTCCTCAGGAGATGCTACCCAACGGCCTGGTTCTGCTGCGCTACGCCGTCGCCTCCCTCGTGCTGACGACGATTGCGAACGTGTTCCTCAGCGCACTGGACGGGATGCAGCGCATGGACCTGCGCGCAACGACGCAATTGGGCGGTTCGATCGTCCAACTCGTTGCAGCGCTCGTCCTGGTGCCGGCGCATGGAGTGTTGGGTCTTGGTCCGGTTCAGATCATCACCGCTTGTTTTACGCTTGTCGTCGCCGCCGTGATCGCAATCCGCCAGATACGTCAACCGCTTGCCGCCTGGTGGACATGGGATCGGAAGCGGGCGCGCGAACTGGTCAAATACGGTGGCGGCTTGCAGGTAGCGGCGGTGGGCCAGTTGCTGTTCGATCCCACCGTGAAAGTGCTGCTCACCTATTTCGGTGGACTGGCCTTTACCGGCTATTATGAAATGGCGAACCGGATGATGCTGCAGTTCCGGTCCATGATCGTCTCGGCGTACAACGCGCTGGTTCCGTTCGTCGCCGGACGTCTCGAAACCTCTTCCGACCGGCACGGGGACGTGCGCCGCGTATATATCCAGTCGTTCAGGTTCCTGTTCGTGACGGCATTCGCTTATTACGGCGTGATCGGTGCAGCCCTGCCGTTTGTACTCACGCTCTGGCTCGGGCATTTCGAGCCTGCCTTCCTGGCGATCGCTACGCTTTGCTGGCTCGGCTGGTGGGCAAATACGATGGTGGGGCCCTCTTACTTTCTCTATCTGGCAGTCGGCCGCCTACGCTGGGCGGTCACGGCCCAGTTGACGATAGGCGTGCTCAACCTGATCTTCGCTTGGGCTCTAGGCCTGGCATTCGGCGGAGCGGGTGTCCTGATCGGCTCGGCGCTTGGCCTTGCGCTTGGAGGAGGCGTGACACTGATTGCGTTTCACCTCGAACATCACATTTCGCTGCGAGATTGCATCCCGTTCGAAGCGCTCCCGCTTGCTTCGGCCATGCTTGTCGGCGCTACGGCTTGCATCGCGTTTGCCATCCATCTCACGGCTCCCACGCTCATTCAGTTCGCCGCGGGCCCCGCCCTTGTCGGCATCGTCGCCGCTGCCATGCTTTGGCATCAACCGGTATATCGCGCGTTGTGGACACGCATGCGGGCGATCCTTCCCAGATCGGCGAGCTAGGTTGGGGACTCATTTGACCCACTCGGTAACGGCGGCGACGAGAGCGATGGCGGCGAGGTAATTTGCGGCGTGTCGATCGTATCGGGTGGCGATGCGTCGCCAGTTCTTGAGGCGGCAGAACAGGCGCTCGATGACGTTTCTGCGTCGATAGATGCGTTTGTCGAGGGGGTATGGCTTTCGGCGGGATGCGGTGGAGGGGATACCGGCCTTGATGCGGTGTCGTCTGAGCCAGTTGCGCAGACTGCCGGCATCATAGGCCTTGTCGGCGAGCAGTCTGGGGGCGGGTCTGGCGGCCTCCAGCAGCGGGATCGCCATCGAGATGTCGGCAATGTTGCCGGGTGTCAGCGCGAGGGCGACCGGTCTGCCGCGATCATCGGCCAGGCAGTGGATCTTGCAGGTCCTGCCACCGCGCGAGTGGCCGATCGCTTCTTGCCACTCCCCCTTTTTGAGCCTGCTGCCGAGCGGTGTGCCTTGACGTGACTGCTGTCGATCGACAGTTCGTCGGCACCGGCCCAGCCGCTGCGATCTTCTCGAACAATCTTTGCCAGATGCCCTGCCCGGCCCAGCAACTGTAGCTCGTCGTCGGCAGGCCATAGGCAGCCGGTCTTGAGTACATGCAAGATACCCGAGATCACCCAGCGATCATCCACGCGCGGCTTTCAGGAAGATGCGGCTCTATCTCCGCCCAGGCCTTCCTGCGGAGCGGATGCCACCAGCCCAAAACCGACGAGCGAAGCTGCGCCCGCCAAAATGCTGAATCTATCTGAGGTCGAAAAGCTGGAGCCTGGCGAGCAGATCCTCGACGCCGATGCCGACGATATCCTCCGTGGTGCCACCGTAGTCGAACACCACATTGTTCAGGCGGTAGACGAAATATCCCACGGCGAGCAGTGCGAGCACCGTACCTACGAGCGCATCCCGCTCGAGGCGCAACTGCCGCAGCAGCATGAGGAGCATGAACGGCCGAAAGAACTCGATCGCCACATAGGTCCGCAGGAACAGCAGGCTTTGGGAGGAAACGATGATGACCGCGCCCGCCAACCCAAGCGCGAAGCCGATGAAGCGCTGGAGATACGGGTCCGTTCCACGTGCAGTCGCCCAAAGGAAGGTCAGCATGACCAGCATCGCGCCGTCCAACGCGATCAGCCAGATCGGAATCGAGCCATCGTCCTTGGCGAACGCTGCCAGCCACCGCTCTGCATCGGTCGCGCCGCCGACTATAAGAATTTGCGTGCGGCTGAGATAAAAATATCCCAACAATGTGACCGCGGCGAGACCGAGCAGCGTTAGCCGCGGCCAGCGTTCGATCGCGAGTGCGGCAAGCACGGGAAGCAAGATGATCGCGTTGGCATTGTGCACGGTCGCACTCAGCAGCACGACGATCACCGCCCACCGGTCGCGGCCCTGAAAAATGAAGACAATGCTCACGCAAGCGATGGACATCGCGAGATACTGCCGCATTAGCTGGGCGGCACCGAACACGTTGATCGAGATGAGAAACGTTACCAGCAGCAGCGGTACGGCATTGGCATTCAGGATCTTGGCAACCGCGACCAAGCTGCGTGTCGCAAGATAATAAACGACGCCGATCAGCACCACGATGAAAATCAGCTTTCCGTATTCAAGCTTCGACACCACGAACACGAATAATTTGAACAGCGGCTCGGTGTCACGCACTGAGAAAATAGAGTCTTGGGTCAGCCACCCGGCGCCATATCCGCGAACGCGATCAATATAGAGCAGATAGTAATATTCGTCGCCCTCGGGCCGCTTGAACAGCGTAAATGCAACGACTGTCAGCGTTCCCAGGAGCGCGAGCATCTCGGCACGCCGCGATGGGGCGGCCAGCGCCGTTGCAATCAAAGTGAGCATGAGCATTCCGCCCAGCACCGACGCCCACAGCAGCGAGATGCATATCAACGCGAAACCCGCAAGCCACAGCGGGCGCGTCCTCAGCAGGATATCCGAGGGATTTGCGAGGGCCGGTGAATTCACGTCAAACTTTTCCATCGTGACAAGGCGTAGCGAGCGGCTAGCTTCACATAGGCGCCAAGGAAAGGAATCGGCCAAGAGGCCCCCGCGTGGCGCCGGTTATACAGCATCCACTCGCGCGACGGCAGCCCCTTCGGCGAGAGAACGCGCCGGACAAAGGCGCGCCAGCCGACCGGCACCGCTGGTATCAATGTTCCCGTATTGAGAGCGCAGGCACCGACATGGCCAGGTGCGAGCCACACAGGAATGCCCGCCGAACGTGCGCGAAGTCCGAGATCGATGTCGGCCAGCGCATGGGTAAATATTGGATCGAGTCCGTCGAGGCGCTCAACCGCCGCCGCGTCGAGGAGCACGCAATTGGCATTGAAGGTGGCAATCGGCACGCTGCTGTGAGCGTCTGGCTCGACGCGCGCCAGCCGCACGCCCAAGCCGGTCTCGCGCATGAACCCGCCATAGCTTGTCGCGCCATCTTCCCCGCGAACCGAACCGACCATGATGCAAGGTCGGGCCGGCGTCGCATCGGTCGCGGCGATCATGCGGTCAAGCATGTCGCGATCGAACACGACATCGTCGTTTACCAGCAAGTAGAGGGCGTGCCCGTCTTGCCGGGCGGCATCGAGGGCGAGGCGCATCCCGCCCGCCCAGAACAAGCTTCCATCCCCGGGCAAGATCTTGGCATTTGGGGTCACTGCGAGGACCGCTTCCGCCGACCCGTCGTTAGAACCGTCGTCCGTAATATAGAAGTGCAGCGGAAACGCGGAGTTCGGCTGCTCGATGAGCGTCCGGAGCATTGCCTCCGTCTTGTCACGGCGATTGTGGACAGTCAGCACAACCGCAATGGTGGACCTCACTCTCGCGCTCCCCGCAGCTTGTACGCGAGAGCAAGGAACCGCGGAGCGGAGCGGAACGTCCGGGCACCGAGCCGCCGGGGCTGCTGCATGAGCCGATAGGCCCATTCCAACCCGAGATTGCGAACGATCGAGGGAGCGCGTTTGACGCGCCCCGAGGAGAAATCGAAGGCCGCCCCCACTGCGCCCGCAACCCCGAAACTGGGACCATCCAGCATCGCCATCAACTTTTCCTGTTTGGGCGATCCGACCCCGACCCACAAGACATCCGGCTTGCAACGGTCTATCTCGTCCTGCATCGCGTTGATGTCTTCCGGCTCGAAGCGCGATTTGAACGGGGGCGCGTAGGCTGTCGCGCGAAGCCCCGGGTTCTGCTCGACCAGTTGGGCGAGCAACCGTTCGTTCCATTCGCCGACGCCACCCAAAAGCAGCACGGATCCGCCGCGACGGCCCAGTTCGGTATTTACGGCTGTGAAAAGAGCCGGACCGGTAAGCCGCTTCAGTCGCTGGCGCAAGAAGAGACCTGCTGCGACGACAATGCCGACGCCGTCGCAAAGCCGGACATCCGCATTACGCAGCGCGGAATCGAACTCGGCGTCGTTCTGGGCAGTCTCTATCGAATGCGGATTGATGCAGACGACCCGTGTCCCGCGACGCTCTTGCGCCTGGTCCAGCAATGCCCGGGCAAGCTCGTCTGCATCGGCCTGCACGATATCAAAGCCGAAGACCAATTTACGGGCAATCATCGGGAAACATACTCTAGCGAAATAGGAGATGAGGCGCCGTAGGCGAATTTCTGCGCCTGCGCCAGAGTCGGCTGCGGCCTTGTATCACATCCAACGGTCGGTTACTCACCCGCGCCTTCCGGGGATTTTTTGCAAACCGTGACCGCCGATATCATTCTGTTCGCTTTCAAACGGGCGGACCACCTGCAACGCACGCTCGCGTCACTTGCAAGTAATGCGGAGGCATCGGCATCGTCTCTGACGATTTATTGCGATGGTGCGCGGGGTTCCGAGGATGAAGCGGGTGTAGCCGCAGTGCGTGAGGCGGCAGCAAAGGCAACCGGGTTCCGCGAAGTCCGCACGGTTTCGCGAGACGCCAATATGGGGCTCGCCGGTTCGGTCGTCGCCGGGGTGGGAGAAGCGCTCGAGCGCTCAGATCGAGTGATCGTGGTAGAGGATGATCTTCAGGTTGCCCCACATTTCCTGCGGTACATGAACGACGCCCTCGATGAATATGCCGAGGAGGAACGGGTCGCGAGCATCCACGGCTGGCGCTTTCCGACCCGCCGCGCGCTGCCTGACACCTTTTTCATCCGCGGTGCCGATTGCTGGGGCTGGGCAACCTGGCGCCGCGCATGGCCACTTTATGAACCCGATGGCTCGAAGCTTCTGGCGCAGCTGGAGGAGCGTCGCCTGACGCGCGCATTCGACCTCGACGGCAGCTACCCTTTCACCGCCATGCTCCGTGACCAGATCGCCGGGCGGAACAATTCCTGGGCCGTGCGGTGGCACGCAGCCTGCTTCCTCGCCGACCGCCTGACCCTGCACCCGGGCCGGAGCCTCGTTCACAATATAGGCAATGACGGGTCCGGCACGCATAGCCTCAAGCAAAACCGGTATGACACCGCGCTTTTCGAGGGGATACTGCCTGTCGGCGGCATCGCCATCGAGGAATCCGATGTCGGGCGGCACGCCATGGCAGAGAGCCTGCGCTCCAGCCCGCTGCGGCGCGCCGCACGCTGGTTGCGGCGCAAGGCGCGACGATGAACATCCGCGATCTCCTGCCTCCGCTGGCGAGCGAATTCCTTCGGGTCCTGCATCCGGGAACGAACACTTATGTCGGCCCCTTTTCGGACTGGAACGCCGCGCGCCGACATGCGGGTCAGTATGACGACCCCGTCCTGATCGACAACGTCGCGCGCGCCGCCAGGGCGTCGCGCGACGACCCCGCTTTGATCGATCAGGACGCAGTGCTGCTCAGAGATATGCCTCCGCCGTTTCCGCTTGTCGCGATTTTACTTGATGCATGGCGCAGGCGTGGCCACCTGCACGTTCTCGACTTTGGCGGGGCGTTGGGCACCAGCTTCCGTCGCTGCCGACCCTTCCTGCCGGCAGGAGCGATATGGACGATCGTCGAGCAGCCCGTGCTCGCGCGAATAGGCGCCGCGGAATTTGCCGACGAGACGCTCCGTTTCGAGGAGACGATAGAGGCGGCCACCACGCAGTTGCAGCCCGACGTGATCCTGCTTTCCAGCGTGCTGCAATATATCGATGATCCCGATGCCTTGCTCGACCGGCTGGCCAGCCTTTCATCGGCCTACCTTCTGCTGGAACGTACGCCCGTGACCAAAGCCCCGGACCACCGGGCCGCGGTGCAAGTCGTGCCCCGCCGCATCTATCCGGCGAGCTATCCGCTGTGGCTGCTGAGCAGGCAGCGTATCCTTTCGCGCCTTTCAGGCTGGACGTTGGTTTCCGACACCTCGTCGCCAGAAGGCCGCACCTGGACCCGGCGTCTCTTCCGCTTCGAATTTCGCGACATCCTGCTGGGGCTAGCAGGAGGCGATCGCGGCGACACGGCACCTCTTGCCATCCCCATCGGGAACGGCATTACCTGAAACCAATCGCGTGGAGCGCGCATGACCATTCTCGTCACCGGCGGTGCCGGCTTCATTGGCAGCAACTTCGTCCTCGACTGGCTGACCCAGAGCGACGAGCGTATCGTCAACCTCGACAAACTTACCTATGCTGGCTCGCGAGCGTCGCTCCTGCCGATCGACGGAGATGATCGCCATCAACTGATCGTCGCCGACATCTGCGACGAGCGTGCGGTGTCTGACCTTCTCGTCGAGCATCGGCCGCGCGCGGTGGTCCATTTTGCCGCGGAGAGCCATGTCGATCGCAGTCTCGACGATCCCGGCGTCTTCCTGCGGACGAACATCGACGGGACTTTCAACCTGCTCCGTTGCGCTCTCACTTTCTTCAGGCAGCTACCGTCGAACGAGGCAGCCAGTTTCCGCTTTCTGCACGTCAGCACCGACGAGGTATATGGAAGCCTGTCAGCGGACGAACCTGCGTTCAGCGAAAGCAATGCCTATCGCCCGAACAGTCCCTATTCGGCGAGCAAGGCCGCGTCGGACCATTTCGTCCGGGCCTGGCACCATAGCTTCGGCCTGCCTACCCTCACCACGCAATGCTCCAATAACTACGGACCTCGCCAGTTTCCAGAGAAGCTGATTCCTCTGGTGATCACCAACGCGCTGGCCGAAAAGCCGCTTCCGATATACGGCGATGGCCGGAACGTACGTGATTGGCTCCACGTCTCCGACCATTGCGACGCGCTTCGTTGCGTTCTTGCCAGCGGTACGCTTGGCGAGACGTACAATGTGGGCGGCAATAACGAACGCGCGAATATCGATCTGGTGCGCGCGATCTGCACCGCGCTTGACGAACTGCAGCCCCGTGCAGCCGGCTCATATGCCGAACTGATCACCTTCGTGAAGGATCGGCCCGGACACGACCGACGCTACGCGATCGACAACCGCAAGATTACCAGCCAACTCGGCTGGTCGCCCCGGCACACGGTGGAAAGCGGCATCCGCGCCACCATCGAGTGGTATCTGGCCAATTCGCAATGGCTAAACGCGGTGCGGTCGGAAGCGCATGAGGCCTGGCTGGACCAGCAATATAGAGAGGGCGAGAATCCCGCATGAAAACGCGCAAGGGCATCATTCTTGCCGGTGGCACCGGCAGCAGGCTCCATCCTCTTACGCTGACGGTGTCGAAGCAACTGCTTCCCGTCTACGACAAGCCCATGATCTTCTATCCGCTCAGCGTGCTGATGCTGTCTGGCCTGAGCGAGATCTTGATCATCTCCACCCCGGATCAGCTCCCCAGCTTTCGTGCCCTGCTTGGAAATGGCTCCGCGCTGGGGATACGGATCGAGTATGTCGCGCAACCGCGCCCCGATGGATTGGCGCAGGCCTTCATTCTGGGACGTGAGTTCCTCAATGGCGCTCCCGCGGCGCTGATCCTTGGCGACAACATCTTCTATGGCGACAACCTTCAGGAGATGGGCCAGCGATCAGATGGAAGGCGCGACGCGGCATCGATATTTGCCTATCATGTCGCTGAGCCCAGCCAATATGGCGTGGTCGAGTTCGATGCCGATAACAAGGTCATCAGCATCGAAGAGAAGCCCACGGTCCCGAAGAGCAATTTCGCAGCGACGGGTCTGTATTTCTTCCCCTCCGACGTGCCCGACGTCGCCGCCGCGGTGAAGCCCTCTCCGCGCGGCGAGCTGGAGATCACATCCGTGATCGCGCATTATCTCGCTCAGGGCCGACTGCATGTCGAGACGTTGGGGCGGGGCTATGCGTGGCTCGACACCGGGACGCCTGAGAGCTTGCTCGCAGCGGGCCAGTTCATCGCCATGCTCGAGGCACGACAGGGGCTGCAGGTCGGCTGCCTGGAGGAGATTTCCTATCGGGCAGGATGGATCGATGCGGAACAAGTCGCGGCTGCCGCTGCGCGATACCGCAACAGCGGCTATGGGACCTATTTGCGGTCGCTGATCGACGGGTGACCGCCTACGATCGCCGCCGCGATCCATCGTCGAGGTGAGTAACGAATGTCCGATATCTCAGACGAATTGCGGCGGTTAATGGTCTCGCGCCGTGCCGGATTACTCGCTCTCGCCGGCATTGGCGCGCCGCTGGCCGCTATCGGCGCGTCCAGACCTCCGGAGCCGGCGCCGCCGGTCCAGATCATCGAAGGCCTGATCCCGACGCTGTCGACCTTTCCTCTGGGCCAAGAGGTTGCATTAGCGGCAGGCGTACAGGCTGTGCGCACCGCCGGCTTCGCGCGGGCCGGGCTGGGATCCGCGATGTACATTGCCGACCCCGCGCTGGATGACGATGCCCTCGCGACCCGCCCGGCGTCGGTGTTTCGCGCGGGCAAACGACTTTTTCGACTTGCGGAGGCCTTCCCCACGCCCGAGATGTTCGGTGCCGTCGCCGACGGTCAGACGGACACTTGGCCGGCCTTCAAGGCCGCGATAGCGCATTGCACCCGCCATGGGGCGGTGCTGATGATTACGAGTGGAAGCTTTCTGCTTCGCCCCGCCGGGCGTGGAAGCCTGACCCTGGATTGCGATATGCGTGGCGCAGGTTTGCTATCGTCGACGCTCCTTTGCGACGTTGTCGGCCATCACGGTCCGGTTTTCACGCTCGGCAGTTATCGCCTGATCGCCGACCTGACGCTCATGGCCCGCGGCACCGCGCCCACCGCCGGGCTCGCGCTGCGCGCCGACAAGCGCGCGACCTTCAGTGGCCATATGCGCGTCGAGGGCGTTCGCATTCACGGCTTCGAGACCAATATCCTGATTTCAAATTGCTATCAATGGTCGCTCCGCGACAGCATCCTGTCGGCAGGCGGCGAAGGCCTCCTCTACGACGGCGCAGACTTCACCGCCGATAGCGACAGCGGCTATTTCAACGACGGTAGCATCGAGGGCTGCATGATCGCGGACAATCGGCGCAATCTCTGCATCGATCCCCCGAAGAAGTCGGCAAACCTGTTCATCGGCCGCGGAACCGCGATCCAGAACGCCCGCGGTACAACCGAACAGGCTCTCCTCAAGAAAATCCGACCTTTGCGCATAGAGATGCTCTATGGCGAGGGGGCGCCGCAGATCCCGTTGCTCCGCATGTCGCAATGCGACGCCACGATAGACGGTTGTTTCATGTCGGGCACCGGCGGGATCGACGTCGGAGCGGACTGGTCGAGTACGACGCTCCGTCAGGTCACCGGCGCGTCCCCAAGCGACGCCTTCGTCGCAACCGGGGGCGTCGGCCAGAGTGTGGTTGTGGAAGATAGCGACATCGCGTCCCCGCGAACGCGCATCACCAGCCGCAAACAGAGATTTAGCCGATCGACCTTGGGCGCTGAGACGCATGGCGAGCGGATCGCAGGCATGTCCTTGGCACTCTCCCCGCCGGGAAATAAGACCGCGGCGCTCCACGCCATCGACGGCGCGCAAACCCTGATCGCTCGAGACATCGCGATTCCTGCGCGCGCCGCAGCCTCTGTCGCGACCGTATCGCTGACTGCCCCGAATGGGCCCTGTGTTGCGATCGCCACGCCCGACCACGCACTGGAGGCGCTGATCTTCAGCGCGTCTGTGGGCCGCGACGGGCATGTCGTGGTGCAGGCACACAATCCGACGGACCAGATGCGTCGTATCCCGCGCGGTCTGTCTGTTACCATCGCGCTCTTCGGCTTCGAGCCTTCCCCTGCCAAATAAGCGCGCGACGAACAGCGCAGATTAGCGCTTTGCCCTTATTGCGAGATCAACTATCGACTCGCGACACGCACCTGTCGGAATTCACGGACCTATTCCGGTCGCGCGAAATCCCCATGCGAAAACTGCTAACCGTCGCCAAGCCATGATCGGCTGCGCGGCGGATTGCGACTGTCAGGTGGGAAGAGGAACCATGTCGAAATCCGCCGATACAAAATCCGGACTTGAATTCGGACCCATTGCCGGAGGGCTGCTCGCCGTAGCCCTCATCCTTGGTGGCGCTGCGCGCCTCGAGGTTCTGTCCACGCTTCTCGTCCGCCTCGTAGCGATCGGGGTTTTGGTCGTGCTGGTCGCGCGGCAGGACTCATTCAGATCCCTCGGGCGGCATTGGCCCGCTTTCATCCTCGTGGCTCTGGTGGCGCTCCAGCTCGTACCTTTGCCGTTCGGCGTCTGGAGTTCCTTGCCCGGCAGACAGCTCGAAGTCGACATCTTCAGCCAGCTTCCCAATCCACACCCATGGATGCCGCTGTCGATGCACCCGCCTGGCACATTCAACACGTTGCTGTCTCTGCTTCCCCCGCTGGCCTTGCTGATGTCCTTGCCGCTGGTCGGTTTGACCTGGCGCCGCCGGCTGATCTATCTACTGATTGCGATCGCCTTGATAAACGGCGTCTTCGGGATGCTGCAGCTAGCGATGGGCGAAGAGAGTCCGCTGCGCCTTTATGCTGTCACCAATCGCGATTCGGCGGTGGGCCTGTTTGCCAATCGAAATCACAGTGCCAGCCTGATGGCCTGCGCGATCCCTTTCCTATTATGGTGGGCCGCCACCCCGTCCGCCAAGTTGCCGGGATCGAGTCGAGGTCTTTTGGCCGCCGGCGCGGTTTGCATATTGTTCATCAGCATCGCGGCAACCGCCTCACGCTCGGGCATCGTGCTTGCACTGGGAGCGACGCTGGTTTCGATCCTTGCCTATCACGGTGGCCGGCTGCGACGTTTGAGCTGGCGCGTGCGTGTCGGGGTAATTGTCGGGGCCGTGCTGCTCACCGTCATTGCGCTCGGCCTCTTCCCGCTCGTGCTCTCGCGTTTCGCAGAAGCGTCGCCTGCGGAAGACCTGCGCTTTCTCGTGCTGAACGACCTCGCCGGCATGGCGCGCGCCGTTTTCCCCGCCGGTTCGGGTTTCGGCACTTTCGACGTCGTGTATCGCGGTTACGAGAACGTCGACATCCTTCGCCCCACCTATCTGAACCATGCGCACAACGACCTGATAGAGTTGATCATCGAGGGAGGACTTCCCGCATTCCTGCTCCTCCTCGCTGCCCTGATCTGGTATGCGCGCACGGCCGTTCGAGCGGCGGCGGCGCGCCGTCAGAAGCGCCCCGAGGCGGAGCTGGCCGTCGCCGCGCTTCTCGCCGTCGCAATCCTGTTCGCGCACTCGATCTTCGACTATCCGCTGCGGACGCCGGCACTCGCATGCGTGCTGGCACTCGCAACCGGATTGCTGCTTCCCCCGGTGGCTCGCAGAGCCCGCCGCGGGGCCCTATCGGATTGACTTGGGAGATAGAGGCGCTTACGCGAAAAAGGGGCCTGCGGCAGCTATGTCAGGCAATTGGAATATGAAATATCCATGGGCGTTAATATGATCTCTCGCCGCTGCGCGCTGTTCGTGACCCCTTTGTTTGCGTTGCTTTCGGGTTGCTATTCCGGCGCCAGCATTCCGGCGCAGAGCTCGCCCGCGAACTTCCCCGCGCCCGATTCCATCGCGAGCCAGCCGAGCCGCGCTTATGTGATCGGCCCATTCGACAAGCTCCAGGTCATCGTGCTGGGCGTCAAGGATCTCGGCCGCGAGAGCGAAGTGAATGCCAATGGCGACTTCTCGATGCCCTTGATCGGTTTCGTGCGCGCCGCGGGAAAGACGCCTGATCAAGTCGCCTCCGACATCACCCTTCAGCTTGGCACCCGATATCTGCGCAATCCGCAGGTTACCGTGAACGTGCTCGAAACCAAGAGCCAGCTCGTCACGGTGGACGGCGCGGTGCGCGAACCGGGGGTTTTCCCGGTCACCGGCCGAATGACCCTGATGGGCGCCGTGGCCTTGGCCAAGGGAACCAACGAGGACGCTCAGCTGGACGAGATCGCCGTCTTCCGGACGATCAACAGCCAGCGCCAGGCCGCCGTATTCAGTCTCAAGAAGATATATCGTGGTGCGCAGCCGGATCCCGAGATATTCGGTAGCGATATCATCATAGTTGGTTCGGCGAACAACCGCAGGTTGTTCCGCGACCTCATCACCACTCTGCCGCTCGTGGCGATTTTCCGTCCCTTCGGCTAACAGGATATCGCCGTGAACTTCAATTCGCGCGAACTCGTGCCGGTCGCGCCGGCCGCGAGCGGCCAAACTGGTGCACGTTTCGACACCGAGACCGTGCTCAATTATTGGCGCACCGTGCTCAAGTGGCGCTGGCTCGTAATGGGCACCATCGTCGCCTGCGTCGCGATCGCCGTGCTCGTAACGCTGCTGTCCACTCCGATCTATCGCAGCACCACCACGGTCGAGATTTCACGCAACAACACCAATCCCCTTGGCATCGCGGGTGTCGAGCAGAACAGCTTCGCGCTCGATCAGGAATTTTATCAGACCCAATATGGCCTGCTGGGAAGTCGCGGCCTCGCGGAGCGCGTGGTGCGCACGCTAGGCCTTGCCCGGAACGACAAATTTCTTGACGAGACTGCCGTGCCGGAAACCGCGCAACGGGATGCGCGATCGAGGCAGCGCGAGAATCAGGCGCGAGAGGATGCCGCCATCGGGCGGGTGCAGGCCAACCTGACGATCGAGCCAATTCGCGGTTCGAGCCTTGTTCGCATTCACTTCAACAACCCTGATCCAGATCTCGCCGCCCGGGTTGCCAACACCATCGGCGAAGCCTTCATCCAGTCCAATCTGGACCGCCGTTTCCAGGCATCGGCCTATGCTCGCGATTTTCTTGAATCGCGTCTCCAGCAAGTCCGCGCCAAGCTCGAAAAGTCCGAGCGCGACCTTGTCGCCTATGCAAGCCAGCAGGGCATCATCACCATTGACGACAAGGGTACCGGCAGCGCGAGTTCGGCCAGTGGCACCAGCGATCGCTCGATCGTTGCCGCGGACCTGACCGCATTGAACAGCGAGCTCGCTGTGGCGACCGGCAACCGGATCGCCGCGGAAAGCAAATTAACCTCGGTCCGCAGCGCACCCCTCACCCGGCCCGAGGTTCTGGCCAACACCGCGATCTCTGAACTGATGCGCAATCGGGCCAATCTCAGCGCCGAGTATTCGCGCGGCCTGGAGACGTTCAAGCCAGACTATCCGGAAATGATGTCGCTGCGCTCGCAGATCGGCGAGCTCGACAAGCAGCTTCGCGCGACTGCCGAGCAGCTCACCCGTTCGGTGTCCGTCGAATATCAATCTGCGCTCAAGCGCGAGAACCTGCTCAAGGCCCGAGTGGAGATGCTCAAAGCGTCGGTCCTCGACCTGCGTAGCCGAAGCATCCAATACGCGATCTACCAGCGCGAGATCGATACCAACCGCGCGCTCTACGATGGCCTTCTTCAGCGTTACAAGGAGATCGGCGTCGCCGGCGGCATTGGCACGAACAACGTATCGGTTGTCGACCAAGCCCAGATCACCAAGTCACCTTATCGTCCGCGGCCCATTTTCAATGTGCTCGTCGGACTGCTTGTCGGCACTGCGCTGGGCATCGGCCTCGCCTTCGGCCTCGACCAGCTCGACAGTTCGGTCATCGCCCCGCAAGAATATGAGCAGAAGATAGGGATTCCGCTGCTCGGCAGCGTCCCGCTCGCTTCGGGTAGCGTGCTCGATGAACTCGCGGACAAGAAGTCAGCGGTTTCCGAAGCCTATTACTCGCTGCTCACGAATCTTCAGTTCACGACGAATGGCGGGGCTCCGAAAACACTTCTGGTCACCAGTTCGCGCGCATCGGAAGGCAAGTCGACGACGGCGCTGTCGATCGCACGGAACCTTGCCCACCTCGGCGCAGCGACCATTCTCGTCGATGCCGATATGCGCAAACCGTCGGTGCACCGCTCGCTGCAGCTTCCGAACAATGCCGGGCTGAGCAACCTGCTCTCCAACGACAAGGAAGTCGCCGACGTCATTCAGGACAGCGGCGTGCCTGGTCTGATGGTAGTGACGTCGGGCCCGCTGCCCCCTAGCCCCGCAGAATTGCTCTACGGCGACCATATGAAACAGGTGCTGCAGAAGCTCCTCGAGCGTGCGACCTATGTCGTGATCGACGGTCCGCCGGTACTGGGCCTGGCCGATGCGCCGCTGATCGCCAACTCGACCGAAGGCACGGTATTCGTGATCGAGGCCGGTTCTACCCGTGTGGCGATGGCCCGCCAGGCCCTTCGCCGCCTGCAGGATGCCAACGGCCACGTCGTTGGCGGCGCTCTCACCAAGTTCAACGTCAAGAAGGCTGGCTATGGCTATGGCTACAGCTATGAGCAGGCCTACACCTATGGCGGTGATACTGACCGCGCAGAGAAAGCATGACTGGCCGATCCCTCGGCGACTTCGCACGCTATGTCGCCGCGGGCGCCGCGGGCCTAGGCTTGGCCGGGCTCGCGATCGTGACGAGCATGGGCTTCGCACGGGCTGACCAGCAACGCGACGAACTGCCCGGCTGGGGCCCGGCAAGGCCCCTCGGCGAGGCCGTGTACGCGGAGCAGACGCTGTTGGTCCGCGGCATCGGTGTGGCCGGCTCCACCAATGTCGACCCTGCGATCCTCAATGAAGCGAAGCGGACGGCGATACGCTCGCTTCAGGGCGCCCCGCTACTCGTGCGTGCGCTGCGTACGCTGGCAATGGCCACGGCCCTCTCAGGGGATTATAGTCGTAGCGAGGATTTGATCGTGCTCGCCGGCCGGGCATCGCGGCGTGACCGTGGCACCGAAGCATGGTTGATCGAGCGCGCCTACCGTCTCAATCGACCGCAAGAAGCCGCGCTGCATTTCGACTCTCTCCTTCGCGTGACGCGCGGTGCGCGGGACGCTGCGTTCAAGACGACGGTGCCGATGATGAGCCGGCCTCCCTTGTTCGAAGCAGTGTCGCGGCGAATGGTGCTTCGCCCGGAGTGGCGGACACCTTTCCTGTATGAGGTCGGCACAACGGCGGATCCGAACGTCGCCATAGCCGCATTGCGGCGTCAGGCGGCGCTCGGCGCCTCCCCCACCGATGAGGAACTGCGCCCCTTCTTCGTCCGCTCCGCCAACTTGCCCGACGTGCCGAGATGGCGAGCGGCCTGGCTGGACTTCCTTCCCGCCTCTGCGCCCAAGAGAACTTTGGTTTATGATGGCGGCTTTGGCGGCGCGCCCGGTGTGGTGCCATTCAACTGGGAGCTGACCGAAGAACCCAACGTCAACGTGGTGCGTATCCCGCGCGACGACAGCAAGGGAAATGCCGTTCGCGCCGAACTCTATACCACTGGCGCCGCCTTGGCCGCGCGACAGCTGCTTGCATTGAAGCCGGGCCGCTATCGCTTCCGCGCTGCTTCGTCGATGGAAGTCGGAAACTCGCAAGGTGTTGCCTGGCTGGTTCGCTGCAATGGACAAGCTGGAACCGAGCTAATGCGCTCCGGAATCCAGGCCGGGAAGGCCTTCCAGTGGCAAGCGCAACGCTCGACATTCGAAGTGCCAGCAACGAACTGCGAGAGCCAGTGGTTGTTGCTGGCCATCGACGCCAACGGCGAGTCCAGCCAGCGAGCATTTTGGGTAGACGACGTGCAGATCGCCGCCGAGAGGTAAACGCGTCATCCGCGATTGAAAGCCCGAGACGGCGTGCTACACGACAGCGCCGTGTTCAAGGGGAATAGTGGCCCGCCGCCGTTCTCATCTGCATCCCATTGCGAAATCGTCGAAGGAAGCGAGATTGGTTCAGGAACGCATTGCACTCATTACTGGCGTCACCGGACAGGATGGTGCCTATCTGGCGAAGCTCCTTCTCGAGAAGGGGTATCGGGTACATGGCGTAAAGCGCCGGTCTTCCTCCTTCAACACCGGCCGTATTGAAGGGATCTACGAGGATCCGCACATCGAAAATCCGCAGTTCACGCTGCATTACGGCGACATGACCGACAGCACGAATATCATCCGGATCGTGCAAGAAACCCGGCCCACCGAGATTTACAATCTCGCCGCGCAAAGCCATGTACAAGTCAGCTTCGAAACACCAGAATATACAGCCAATGCTGACGCGATCGGCACGCTGCGGTTGTTGGAGGCGATGCGCATCCTCGGCATGGAGAAGACCTGCCGCTTCTACCAGGCATCCACCTCCGAACTCTATGGGCTCGTCCAGGAGGTTCCGCAGCGCGAGACCACTCCGTTCTATCCGCGATCGCCCTATGCAGCAGCGAAACTCTACGCATATTGGATCGTGGTCAATTACCGCGAGGCCTATGGCATCCACGCGTCGAACGGCATCCTTTTCAACCATGAGAGCCCGCTGCGCGGTGAAACCTTCGTGACCCGCAAGATCACGCGCGCTGCCGCAGCGATCAGCCTGGGACGTCAGGAAAAGCTATATCTGGGCAATCTCGGCGCCAAGCGGGATTGGGGACACGCGCGTGAATATGTCCGCGGCATGTGGCTGATGATGCAGCAGGACACGCCGGACGATTACGTCCTCGCCACCGGCAAGACGACCGAGGTCAGAACCTTTGTCGAATGGGCCTTCGCTGACGCGGGCATCGAGCTCGAATGGCGAGGAAGCGGAGAGGAAGAGAAGGGCTATTGCCGGCAGACCGGGAAATGTCTCGTCGAGGTCGACCCACGTTACTTCCGCCCCACCGAGGTCGAACTCCTGATCGGTGATGCTTCGAAAGCCGCAGAGAAACTCGGCTGGACGCATGAAACCAGCGCGCGCGAACTCGCCAGCGAAATGGTTCGCGAGGATTTGAAGATCATGCGCGACGCGCCGATCGCCAAGGGGAACTGATGTACGCGCTGGAAGGGCGCCGCGTCTTCGTCGCCGGCCATCGCGGGATGGTCGGCGGCGGGCTCGTACGCAGGCTGCAGAACGAGGGCTGTGAGGTCATCACGGCCTCGCGTGCGGAGATGGATCTGCGCGATCAGGCAGCTGTCCGCGAGTGGATGGCGCAATGCCGCCCGGATACCGTGCTGGTCGCCGCCGCCAAGGTTGGCGGCATCCTCGCGAACGACAGCCTGCCCGCCGATTTCCTCTACGACAATCTAATGATCGAGGCGAACCTAATCGAGGCCTCGCATCGGATCGGCGTGAACAAGCTGCTATTCCTCGGCTCGAGCTGTATCTATCCCAAGTTCGCGCCGCAGCCGATCACCGAGGATGCCCTGCTGACGGGCCCGCTGGAGCCCACCAACGAATGGTACGCGATCGCCAAGATCGCGGGTATCAAACTTGCGCAAGCGTACAGGCGTCAACACGGCAGCGACTTCATCGCAGCCATGCCGACGAACCTCTACGGTCCTGGCGACAATTTCGATCTCCAGTCCAGCCACGTTCTGCCCGCGCTGATGCGCAAGGCGCACGAGGCCAAACTGGCTGGCGAGACGAGCATGACGATCTGGGGGTCTGGAACGCCCTATCGGGAATTCCTGCACGTTGACGATTGCGCCGACGCGTGCGTCCACCTCCTCAAAACCTATTCCGGCGCCGAGCAGGTCAATGTCGGCTTTGGATCCGACGTCACCATTCTCGAGCTCGCCCGCTTGATTGCCGAAGTCGTCGGCTTCGAAGGCGATATCATCTGCGATGCCAGCAAGCCCGACGGAACCCCGCGCAAGCTGATGGACTCCTCCAAATTGCGTGCAACCTGCTGGGCGCCACGGATCGAACTCCGCGAGGGTGTGCAGTCAACCTATGGATGGTTCCTCGAACATCACGCCTAGCAGGCGCCGAATGTGCCACATCTGACGACGTCCGGGCCCCGCGGCGCAAAGCGCGAGCGTCGCCAGACGACGACTTCGCTGCAATCCTGTTTCGGCACCCGTGCAACTGCGCGGCGCGCCGGAGCGGGTCGAAGCCAGCAACGGGCCCGCCGTCCGCCCGTCCGTTACTTCGAGCCGAACCCCGACAAGATGGTCTGAACGGTCCGCAGCACGATGAGGATATCCAGACCCGCCGATAGGTTCTTGATATAGTAGAAGTCGTACTTGAGCTTGTCGTTGACATCTTCCAGCGATGTCACGTGGCCCAGATTCACCTGGGCCCAGCCCGTGATGCCAGGACGCACGATGTGCCGATATAGATAGAATGGCAGTTCCCCGTCATACCATTGCGAAAGGGAAACAGCCTCGGGCCGTGGGCCAATCCAGCTCATCTCACCCCGCAATACGTTCCACACTTGCGGCAGCTCGTCGAGACGGCTCCTGCGCAAGAAGCGACCGACCTGGGTGACGCGATCGTCATCGGTCCGCGTCATCGCGTCGGCCCGGGCATCCTCTTCATCCTCGATTGGAGGGCGCGGCCGCATTGTCCGAAACTTGAACATGCGGAATGGTTGGCCGCGATACCCCATCCGCTCCTGCAAGAAGAGCACCGGCCCGGCGGAGTCGAGACGGATTATCAGCGCGATCCCGAGCAGCACGGGTATCAATATCGGGATCGCGACGATGCAGCCGACGACATCCGCCACGCGCTTGACCTTGCGATATGCGAGGTTCGGCACGAGCGACCCGAAGCTGTTTTCCGACAAATGATCGATGGACGACTTGCCCGTAAGCGATTCGCCGAGCAACTTGGTATGATAGACCGGATGCCCACGCACCGCAGCTTCGGCCAAGGTCCTTTCCCATTCGCCGTCATGGTCGTGGTGCAGGTCGGCGACAATTGGTGCAAATCGCTCGGCCGGCACCTCGGGGGTGCGCATTATCACCCAGTCAACGCCCTCATTGGCGAGGAGCGTCTCGACGTTGCCCGCGGGAACGACATAAAAGCGCCGGACGCCGTAGCGGTCGAGCCAATAGCCGATGATGAACGAGGTCACGATGGCCATTCCGAAACTGCTCGCCATATAGATGCGAGCATATTCGAACCGTGAGGCGAACAGGAACGCCAATACCAAGCCGTAGGATGTCGCATAAGACGGCAAAATCAGGTCGTAGGCACGCGTCCCTGGAAATTCGGTCACTCTACGAAGCAGAAAGAGGCCGAATACAACGCCCACCACTGCGGCGATGATGCTGTTGCGCGAGGCGGCGTTGCCCAGCCCGTCCTGCACCAGATCCTGGTACCGCACGACCGCCGGCAACACCACGGCCAGCACAAGACTCACCAACGCTTGCACGCGCAGCGAGACCAGCAGAGAGCCGCCCGCTCGAACCGAACGCCCTGCAACCATCAACACCCTCGGCTCCCTGTTACACCGCGAATGCAGTCGCACCGATCTTACTGTGCGGCAATCACTCAATCACGTTTTGCTACGCTGCGGCGCCCCCGTCTTCACAGGAAGCAAGAACACTTTCGATGGCGATCGATTTTCCGGCAGGGCCTGAGGTTCCCGGGGTCGAGGCGCGTCGAGCCTTTGCGCACGACGACAGATATTCCATCGGCGCGAATCGCAACGGCACTGGACGGAACTGACAAAGCGCGGCACGTGGGCCGGATGTCGGCAACCACCGACATGACCGCTCAATCTGTCGCACGGTATTTGAATGATCGCTCAGAACGCCCGGACATGGATTCGAAGCCAGCAGTTCGACCCCGGTCCGCTGGGCGCGCTGGTGAATCCCTTCTTCCTCGCCAGGCGCGCGCTGCGCCGCGAGATTGCGACACTGGCTGCGCAATGCTCGGGTCGCCTGCTCGACGTCGGCTGCGGCAGCAAGCCGTATCGCAGCCTGTTCTCGACACCAGACTATATCGGCCTGGAAATCGACTCCCCGATGACGCGCACACGGGGCTTTGCCGACGCCTTTTATGATGGCCATCGCTTCCCGTTCGACGACGCCAGCTTCGAAACCGTGCTCTGCAATCAGGTGCTGGAACATGTGTTCAATCCAGAAGAATTCGTCCGGGAGATCGCACGCGTGCTCAAGCCCGGCGGAAAGTTGCTGCTCACGGTACCTTTCGTGTGGGACGAGCATGAACAGCCCTATGATTTCGCGCGCTATTCCTCGTTCGGCCTGCGCGATCTGCTGAGCAGGCAAGGGTTGGATGTCGCGACCCACCGCAAGACTCTTCCCAATCTAGGGCTACTCGGTCAGCTGGCGGGCGCCTATTTCTACAAGATCGCATGGAAGCACGGCACTGTGGCGAGAGCCCTGGCAATGGGAGCACTGATCGCACCCTCCTCGTTGGTCGGGTGGCTCTTGGGTGCCATTCTCCCGAACAACCTCGATCTTTACCTCGACAATGTCGTGTTGGCGAACCGCGCATGACTGACTTTCAAGGCAAGCCGGTGCTCGTCACCGGCGGCTTGGGGTTGCTCGGCTCAGCGATCGCGCGGCATCTGGTGCATGCGGGAGCGCGGGTCACGATCGTGGACAGCCTCGAGCCGCTGTTCGGCGGTAATCGCAACAACATCGCCTCAATCGAGAACCAAGTCGAGGTTCATATCGGCGACATCGGCGACACCGACCTGATGGCGCGTCTGGTGCGCGGCAAGACTCATATTTTCGAACTCGCCGCCCAGATCAGCCATATGGATTCGATGCATAACCCGCAGCGCGACCTGGCGATCAACTGCGCGGGAACGCTCGGCCTGCTGGAACTCTGCCGGAGGCTCGCTCCCGAGATTAGGGTCGTTTTCGCCAGCACGCGCCAAATCTATGGGACGCCGCAATATCTCCCGGTCGACGAACAGCACCGGCTCCGACCCCCGGATATCAATGGTATCCACAAGGTGGCGGCCGAAGACTATCATCGCCTTTACAACGAAGTTTATGGCCTGCGCTCCACCACATTGCGCCTGACCAACATCTACGGCCCCGGTATGCGTGTGCGCGATGCCCGGCAGACCTTTGTCGGTCTGTGGTTCAAGCTGCTGATTGAAGGCCGGCCGATCTCGATTTTCGGCGATGGCCAGCAGCGCCGCGATTTCACCTATGTCGACGATTGCGCCGAAGCCTTTCTCGCCGCCGCCGGGGACGCCCATGTCGGAGCCACCTACAATCTGGGTGGCGACGGGCCGGTGTCGCTGACCGAGCTCGCACGTCGCATGATGGCAGCCAATGGCGGCGGCGAAGTCGCGCACATACCATTTCCCGCGGACCGCAAGGCGATCGACATCGGCGACTATTGGGCCGACGATAGCGCCTTCCGTGGCGCCTCTGACTGGCTTCCACGCACCTCGCTTGATAAAGGCCTGCAGTCCACGCTGGCTTTTTACCGTCAGCACCTTCCTGCTTATCTCTGAACGCCAGAAGAAGACGATGTCCCAGATCTTAATGAATGACTTTCGAGCAGAGCCCGAGAGGCTCAAGCGGGCCATGCGCGCGGCGTTCGACGAGGTGCTGGAATCGGGCTGGTACATCTTGGGAAAGCGCCTCGAAAGGTTCGAGGAGAAATGGGCGCAGGAATGCGGTGTCGCGCGCTGTGTCGGCGTTGCGAACGGCCTTGATGCGATCGAAATCGCCCTGCGCGTATGCGGCATCGGTCCGGGCGACGAAGTCATCACGACGCCGATGACGGCGTTCGCCACCGCGCTCGCGGTCCTTCGGGTAGGCGCGACACCGCGCTTCGCCGACATCGATCCCGACACTGCCCTGCTCTCGGTCGCCTCCGCACGCGCGTTGATCGGCCCCAAAACACGCGCGATCATCCCGGTCTATCTATACGGGCAGTTACGCGAACCCGAGGCGTGGGTGGAGCTCTGCGACCAGCACGGACTGGAGCTAATCGAAGACTGCGCACAGGCGCACCTCGCTTCGGTGGGAGGCCGCATCGCCGGAAGCTTCGGCAAGGCGGGTGCGTATAGTTTCTATCCTACCAAGAACCTCGGAGCTCTTGGCGACGCCGGCGCGCTGGTCACGGACGATCTCGAGCTTGCGGACAAAGCCGCGCGTTTCCGCAACTATGGGCAAAGCCTTCGCTACCATCATCCAGACCTCGGTCAGAACAGTCGACTGGACGAGGTTCAGGCGGCGATCCTCGATGTCCGGCTCGGCTGGCTGCACACCCAGACCGACCGCAGGCGCGAGATCGCGGCCCGGTATTCCGCCGAAATTTCGAACCCCGCGATTCGCTTGCTGGCCCCGCCCACCGAGCGCGATGCTCATGTCTACCACCTCTACGTGATCGCATGCGAAACGCGCGATGCACTTCAGGCGCATCTGGAGCAGGCTGGCATCCAGACTCATATCCACTACCCGATAATCGTACCGGATCAGCCGCCTTGCGCCGCGCAGGATAGCGATGCTGTTCCGCATGCGCGTCAGCACGCCGCAACCTGTCTCTCGTTGCCCATTCATCCCGGCCTCGATGAAGAGGCGGTTTCGCGCGTCGTGGCCGCGGTCAACATGTTCGGGCAATGAGCGATGGAGCATTTCGTATCGATCTGCGATCGCAACTTCCTCCCGCAGGTGCTCGCGCTGTTTCGCTCGATGGAGCGGCATTGCGAGCCCTTCGTTTTGTGGGTGCTGACCGTCGATGATGCCGCTGCGGACATGCTCGAGTCGCTCGCGCTGGGCGACCGCATGAAGGTTATCCGCAGTACGCGCGTTGAGACGCCCGCGCTCGCGGCTGCGCGGGCCGAGCGCCATACGGGCGAGTTTTGCTGGACGCTGACGCCGTTTTCGCCGCGCATCGTGTTCGATGCGGATCCGTCGGTGCAGCGCGTGACCTATCTCGACGCCGATCTATGGTTCCGCGGCTCTCCCCGCCCACTCTTCGCCGAGCTCGAGCAGAGCGGCAAAACAGTCCTGATCACTGATCACAACTATGCCCCGGATCACGACCAGTCGGACCGCACCGGCCGCTTCTGCGTCCAGTTCATGACCTTCGCGCGCTCAGGCGCCGAGGCGGTGATCGACTGGTGGTCCGCGCGCTGCCTCGAATGGTGCTACGCGCGCTTCGAGGACGGCAAGTTCGGTGATCAGAAGTATCTCGACGACTGGGAGGAGCGCTTCCCGAACGAGGTTCACGTGTTACGGGATCCAGAGCTGATCCTCGGACCTTGGGGCGCAACCCGGTTTCCGTTTGCGCGGTCTCGAGTCTATCATTTCCACGGACTGAGGCTGCTCGCGGGCGGACGCGTCCTGCTGTCGCGCGGCTACACGATCCCGGCATCCTACGCGCGCGGCCTCTACCAGCCCTATCTGCGCGATCTATCCTGGGCGGCAGGCAAACTCACCGATGCCGGGTTCGCGCTTCCGGTACAGGCGAAGCAGCCGGGTCCAATCACGGCTCTGGGCATCTTCGCACGCCGCTTTCAGCGGTGGATTGCCCGTCAGGCGCCGTTCCAGACCGGGAGGATCGCACCCGATCGGCAGGGATAGCGCAGCGCCGGTCTGCCTGCATCTTGTGCGCGCCAGCTTCGTTGGATAACGAGACGCCATCGCAGCGCGGCGGCAAAATGCGACGATGTCGCGAGCCGTTCCCGTAAAGCATTCGATCTTGGCGATGAATGAAAGCCTGATCATCCATGTTCTCGAAATTGTTCCGTGCTCGTACGAAATCCGATTCGGCATCTTCCGCGACGGTGCCAGCCGGCCAGCGTATCTATGCCATCGGCGACATCCACGGCCGGCTCGACCTGCTGAATCTGATGCTCGACCGCATCGCGCAGGACGACCGGGCGCGCGGTGCGGCCGAAAGCCACCTCATCCTGCTGGGAGACCTGATCGATCGCGGCCCGCAATCGGCAGACGTCGTGCAGCGCGCCATCGAGCTCGAGCGCACGCGCGCACGCACCCATTTCCTGCTGGGCAATCACGAGGAAGTGTTCCTCAAGGCGATCGGCGGGGATCTGAAGGCGTTGGCATTCTTCACGCGGATTGGCGGCAAAGAGACGATCCTCAGCTATGGCATCGCCGACGCCGATTATCGTAACGCCGGGTTCCCGGAACTGCTGGAGCTCTGGCGTGCCAACGTACCCCCTGCGCATATCGAGTTTCTCAACCGCTGCGAGGACCTGCTCGTCTTCGGCGATTACGCGTTTGTTCACGCCGGCGTCCGGCCAGACAGACCGCTGGACAGCCAAAAGGCGAGCGACCTACGCTGGATTCGTGACGAGTTCCTCGGCCACAGCGGCGACTTCGAGAAGATCATCGTCCACGGTCACACTATCACCGAAGACGTCGAATCGCTCGCGCACCGCGTCGGCCTCGACACGGGTGCGTATTTGAGCGGGAAGCTCTCGGCGATGGGCTTCGAGGGCACCGAACGCTGGATCCTCCAGACGGAGGCCCCCGCGGCCGCGTAACGCGGCGTAGCGTTACTGCTGCTGCTGCGGGCCACCCGGGGCCGGGCCGGCGGGACCGCCCGGAGCACCGCCCTGTTGTTGCTGTTGCATCATCTGCTGCATCATCATCTGCTGGACGACAGCGGCAGGAAGGATGCGCTCGGGGCTGACAGTGAAGACCAGCATCGCATCGGGCGGAACGCGCTCGGGATCCGGGCTCTGCACGCCTGGCGCACCGTAAGCGAGATTGGCCGGGATCCACAGGCGGTACTTGCCGCCCTTCTGCATCAGCTTGAGGCCTTCGAGGAAGCCCGGTATCGCGCTACCCTGCTGGACCGGGAAGGGCACCGCGCGCTCACTCTTGTCGAACACGCTGCCGTCGCGGAAGCGGCCTTCGTAGTTGGCGACGACATAGTCGCCCTCGCCCGCCTTGGCGCCCTCACCGGCCTCCAGCACCTGATACTGAAGGCCTGACGCGGTCGTCTTCACGCCCGAACGGCTCTTGTTCCAGGCCAGATACTGCGCGTCGGTGCCCTTCGCGGCGACTTGCTCGCGCGTGCCCAGCCAAGCGAGTCCGGCCGCCAGCGAAATCGCCAGCAGCCCACCGATCCACAGCCAGACCTTATAAGCCCGCTTGACGGGCTGAAGCGGAACGGCGGTCACGGACATCGAGTCATCCCCAGATCGGCGTTCCGCCGCTTAACTTCGCGATCTTCACGCATATAGTGAAAGAAAGCCGCGCTGAAGCGCAGGATTCTTACCGTGCGCTGTCACGCTCCACGCGCTTGCGCTCGAGCTTGCGCGCACGGCGAACCGCAGCGGCACGCTCGCGGGCGCGCTTCTCGCTGGGCTTCTCATAGTGACGGCGAAGCTTCATCTCGCGATAGACGCCCTCACGCTGCAGCTTCTTCTTGAGCGCCCGCAGCGCCTGGTCGACGTTATTGTCGCGAACGATGATTTGCATAAGGCCGTACAGCTCCGATCTCGATACAATAGATTATGGTTCGCCGGAGCGCAGGCTGCGGCGTTATCGGGGCCACCTATCAGGGCGATTCCTATTTTTCAAGGGAAGAAAGCCTCGCCGTATCCCGACGGCGGCGCTCTTTTGCATGCCCCGGCTTGCGCGAAAGAAGCGAGAAGCTCATAGAAAAGTGAGCAAAAAAGGATACAGGCGTTATTGCCAGCGTGATCGCGGCGAGACGATTAGAGGGAAATATTGCGATGTCCGTGAAGCCGAAGCCTCGCAACCCCTACGCACGCGGCGCCTGCGCACTGGCGTTCGGCATGCTCGCGCTGGCAGGCTGCGACAACGGCACCACGCCGACTCCCATCCCGACACCGACGCCAACCCCGACACCGACCCCGACACCGACGCCAACCCCCACGCCGACACCCACACCGACCCCGACCTGTGCTGCCGCGGCGTTTCCGCGCACCGGCCCGAACAACTGGCCTGCGGACGGCACGACCAACGAGGCCGGCCTCAATCCCAACATCCTGACACAGCCCGGAATTGTGCGAAGCGATATCCGGGCGAGCTTCCTCAACGGTTCGACCGCAACTCCGGTGACGGAAGCGCCCGTTCCGATCGACTTCACGATCACGCTGGTAAACTACAACGCGAATTGCGCACCGCTCGTGGGCTACGCCATCTACATCTGGCATGTGAACCAGAAGGGTGCCTATTCCTATTACCCGACGCGGGTGGATGCCAACGAGAGCTACAATCGCGGCATGCAGGTCACCGATGCCAACGGCCAAGTACATTTCAAGATCTACTACCCGCTGAGCGCCGAGGGGTTGTATCCGTTCGTCGGATTCGAAGTATTCCCCAGCCTTGCGGCAGCCACGCATGGCTCGAATGCGATATTCAATTCCCAAATGTCTTTCGACTACAACCTGCTTACCAATATTTTCGATGAGAATAGCTATACCGTGCGATTCTCCACCTGGACCAATCAATTCCGACCGCACACCCCCGCTGAGCGTGAGCAGGAAACCATCAAACTGACCCGCGTCGGCTCTCCCCGCGCGACCGGATTGACGGGTGGCATCACCGTCCCAATCACACTGCCTTGAGTCCTGGACCTTAGCAGCGCGGTTGAAATCCGCTGAATTTACTTCGATTGCGGAGCATGTGGCCGCGATGCAACGGTGCGATCACATTACACCGCGTTGCAGCGCTGCAACGCGGCCGATAGGTTCGCCTGCCATTCGACACGCATGCAGTTAGCCCACGCCCTGGACCTCGAGACCCGCATCCTCATCGTCGACGACGATCCCGGAATCCGCGAACTGACCGCGGGGTTCCTGTCGCAGCACGGCTATGTCGTCGATACCGCCGCCGGCGGCGCAGAGATGCGCGAAGCGATGGCGGCACAGGAATATGCCCTCGTGGTGCTCGATCTGATGATGCCGGGCGAGGACGGGCTCACCATCCTGCGCGCGATGGACCGCGAGACCGGTCCGGCGGTGATCCTGCATTCGGTGATCGGCGAGGACGTCGATCGTATCGTCGGGCTCGAGATGGGCGCGGACGATTATGTCGCCAAGCCGGCCAATCCGCGCGAGCTGCTCGCGCGGATCCGCTCGGTGCTGCGGCGCAGCGGCAGCGGCGAGCGCGCGGCGGCGAAGATACCCGATCGCCGGTTCCTCCGCTTCGCCGGGTGGCGGCTCGATCCGGTGGCGCGGCAGCTCTACGATCCCGAAAACGTGATCATCAATCTTTCCGACGGTGAGTTTCGGCTGCTGCTCGCTCTCGCCGAGCGCCCGAGACGGGTGATGACCCGCGACATGCTGCTCGATCTGTCACGCGGGCCCACCGCCGAGCATTTCGACCGCGCGATCGACGTGCAGATGAGCCGCCTGAGAAAGAAGCTCACCCGGCCCGGGCGCGAGGAGCTGATCCGGACGATCCGCAACGAAGGCTATATGTTCGTCGCCGAAGTTTCGGCGAAGTGAGGCGCCCGCGCTCGATCACTCTTCCGATCGTGTTGCTGGTGATCGCGGCGGCACTGATCGCGACGACGGTGCAGTTCACATCGATGTTCAGCGGCCCGCCGCCGTGGTTTCGGCCGACGCCGATCGCGCGCGTGGCGGAGGCGCTGCGCACCGGCCGAGTGCCCGACAACGCCCGCGGGATCGAGGTCACCCGCATCAGCGAGGACCGGTTCGGCCGCAGCGAGGAACGGTCCTCGCCCGCGCGCGACGCCGCGATCGCCGCACTGATCCCCGCCCCCGCGAACCGGATGCAGGGCTTTTACGAGTTCCCGCCGCGCGACCCCGACAGCGACATCTTTGGCAGCTTCACCGTGGGTCTGCGCGACGGCGACGGCTGGATCCTCGTCTCGACCGCGCCGCCGCCGACGTTCACCAGCTGGCATTTCCGGCGACTGGCGGGGATGCTGATCACGCTGGCAGTGTTGTCGGTGCTCGCCTGGTATGTCGCGCGGCGGATCTCGCGGCCGATCCGCGAGCTCGCCCATGCCGCCACGCGGGCGCGGCTCGGCGCGCGGCCGACGATCCCGCATGGCGGCCCGAGGGAAGTGCGCGAACTCGCCGAGGCGGTCGAGGCGATGCAGGACCGCATCCTCCAGCAGGCCGAGGGCCGCACGGCGATGCTCGCGGCGATCGCGCACGATCTCGGCACGCCGCTCTCGCGCATCGCTTTCTGGGTCGAGCAGCTCCCCGAGGCAGCGCGCGACCGCGCATCCGCCGATATCGACGAGATGCGGGCGATGCTGGGCGCGGTGCTGCGCTTCACCCGCGACGACCGCAGCCGCGAGCAGCATGCGCGGCTCGATCTGGGCAGCCTGATCGAGAGCCTTGGCGACGATCTCGCCGCGGCGGGAGTGCTAGTCGACGTCGATCTCGGCCCGCGGGTGATCATCGAGGGCGATCCGGTGGCGCTGCGCCGGCTGTTCACCAATCTGGTCGAGAATGCCGTGCGCTATGGCGATCGCGCGCGACTGTGCTGGTCGGTATCCGCCGGCTGGGCCGAGGTGCTGGTCGAGGACGAAGGGCCGGGCTTTCCCGCCGGCCGCGCCGAGGCCCTGTTCGCGCCGTTCGTGCGCGGCGAGGCTTCGCGCAACCGGGCGACCGGCGGCACCGGGCTGGGGCTGGCGATCGTGCGGTCGATCGCCGAGGCGCATGGCGGGGAGGTATTGCTGACGAACCGCGATGCGGGCGGCGGGCGGGTCCGGGTGCGGCTGCCGGCGGAGTGATTTTCAGTCCTCTCTCGCGGCGCGGAGGTGGCGCGCGCAGCGCGACCGGCATTATGTAGAAATGTGCCAAGGCGGCGGCGAACGCCATCAGGTGCGATACATATGCCGCCCAATGAAGGGCAAAGAGCGTGTCTTTAATTTATCTCGCGATCGAAGTTGTGCCTTTTCCCGCCCCAGCGGCGGTAGGTATTTCCAAAAGCGACTTTAGCTTGAAATGCGAAGCCGAGGCATCGCTCTATCCCGAGAGGGTCTTCATAAAATACTTGGCAGATGATAGGAGGGGGTTTCATCCGAAACGCCACCACGCCTTCGAATCCAACAAGCTTGAAGACGCCGGGCTGCCCAAACTCTTCGGGAGATACCGACTCGCCTTTAGCAAGGACGGCGTAAACCTCTCGCTCTTCGAGACTGACCCTGCCGCCGCCGTAGACGCGCATAACAATGTTGGTCACGGTGGCGGGCATCTCTCCCACGTTCGTAAGGCTAATCTCCGGCGTAAGTGGAATGTGGCGGCTTGGTTCGTCAGGCCTCAGGGAAGCGATATGCTCGGGAGCCGTGAAGGCGCCGCCAACTTTGGGGATAAGCCAAGGTTTGAACCCGGCTTGGTAAGCCTGTCGCGCGAGATCAAGATTCGCCTCACCCTGCCGGATCGTTTTGAGCAGCGCGAACAGCCCACCGATGCCTATCGGAACCGACACGAACGCAACACCCGCGGCTATCATTCCCGCCATCGCGGCGCGCTGTTGGGCGGTCAAATCCTGTTCGGCGCGTGCTGTTTCCTCGCTGGCCTCTATAGCATCATACACGCATTCGAAAACGTCGACAGGATCGGATTTAGCGCAGCGTTCCTGCGCGCCAATCTTGGCTATCTTGGCATGCTGGTGGGGACTGGCGTGGCGGCGCTCGGACTGTTCACCATTTAGGGCGCCCAATACATAGAGGAGAACAGCGCAGCCCAATATAAGCGTCAGGCAAAACCCCGCGGCCGCTACAGGCGTAAGTCGCTTGTTCCAATCGCTTCCAGACATTGCAGTAGAAACACCGCCGTGAATTTGCCCCGGCTGACCTTGTTCCTGATATTGGGTTCGGAGTCTATGACGCCGATGTCGGCCAGCTTTCCGACCAGCTGCGCCTAGATGATACCCTTCCGGGCAGCTCTGCTTGCAGGAGGCGCTTCACGCGGTCCTCCCATTCCTTCTCCTGCGTCGGCATGTGAACCGATTGCCGTCGAAAACGATGCGTAGGTGCCTCTCCACGAGAGGATCGCCCGCGGCCAAGCTCCCTCCATCAGCTTCGCCGGTCCCCTCCCCCGCTGCGCGAGGGAGGATTGAGACGCGTTGAAACATTCCGCCATCCCGCGAAATCGCGCGGTGCGACCGGCGCCCCATTCCTGCCATCGACCAGCGGGAGCATCGCATTGCATCAAGACATTCACGAACACGATTTCGGCCTCGCGCATGATCTTCAGGCGATCAACGCCCTCGCCAGCCGCCGCCGGGCGCTGCGCTGGTTCGCGGGGGCCGGCGCGGGGGCTTTGCTGACGGCGTGCGACGGCAGCGATAGCGCCGGCGCCGTGGTGACGCCCACGCCTTCGCCCGGCGCCAGCGCCACTCCGACACCAGGTCCGACTTCGACGCCGACTCCGACTGCGGGCTGCGTCGCCGACCCGAGCGAGACCAACGGCCCCTACCCTGCCGACGGCACCAATACGTCCAGCGGGCTCACTTCGAATGCGCTGACTGCCGCCAATGTGGTTCGCAGCGACATCCGGCCGAGCTTCATCGGCAGCTCAGCCGCGGTGGCCGCGGGGGTGCAGGTGACGCTCACCCTGACCGTGGTGAACGTCAATTCGGCATGCGCGCCGCTGGCAGGCTATGCCGTCTATCTGTGGCACTGCGACCGCGACGGGAAATATTCGCTCTACGATCTTCCCAACGAGAGCTATTTGCGCGGCGTGGGGGTGACCGATGCCAACGGACAGGTAAGCTTCACGACGATCTTCCCAGGCTGCTATGCCGGGCGCTGGCCGCACATTCATTTCGAAGTCTTTTCGAGCCTGAGCAATGCGACCAGCGGGCGCTATGCGGCGCTCGTCTCGCAGCTGGCGATGCCGGCGGCGGCGTGCAGCGAGGTCTATAACAATGCCGGCGGCTATGGCACCAGCCTGCGCAACCTGGGGGGCGTATCGCTGTCGGGGGACAATGTCTTCGGCGACAATGCGAGCGCGCAGATCGCGCAGCAGACGCCGGCGATGAGCGGCAGCGCGGCAGTTGGCTATACCGCGACGGCGGTGATCGGGCTGGCCCTATAACCCCTGCCCCGTGCTCCTGCGAAAGCAGGAGCCCAGTGTCACGAAGGACAGCATCTGTGGCCCTGGGCTCCTGCTTTCGCAGGAGCACGGCAGAAATCTACGATCTCCACGAGGTGGCGCGGCCGGCACCCTGCGCCAGTCGAAGCGTCCCGGCTGACGTGGTTTCCCTCTGCACCACTTCCCGGCAGGCGGGGCGCCGTTATAGTGTGCGGCGATGGCATCCCTGGCACCTGCTCGCACGTCCCGCCTGCGATCGATCCTCGGCGGGTCGGCGGGCAATCTCGTCGAATGGTATGACTGGTACGCCTATTCGGCGTTCACGCTCTATTTCGCGCCGCATTTCTTTCCGAAGGGCGACCAGACCGCGCAGTTGCTGAACGCTGCCGCGGTGTTCGCGGTAGGCTTTCTGATGCGGCCGATCGGCGGCTGGCTGATGGGGGTCTATGGCGACCGCCACGGACGCAAGGCGGGGCTGACCTTGTCGGTGACCCTGATGTGCGCGGGCTCGCTGATCATCGCACTGACGCCGGGATATGAGACGATCGGCGCGGCCGCGCCGACGCTGCTGGTGATCGCGCGGCTGATGCAGGGGCTGTCGGTCGGCGGCGAATATGGCGCGAGCGCGACCTATCTCTCCGAGATGGCGGGCAAGAAGCACCGCGGCTTCTTCTCGAGCTTCCAATATGTGACATTGATCTCGGGGCAGCTGGTCGCCTTGCTGGTGCTGCTGGTGCTGCAGGCGAGCCTGAGCGCGGCCGCTCTCGATGCGTGGGGCTGGCGGATCCCGTTCGCGATCGGCGGGGCGCTGGCGGTGGTGGTGTTCTGGCTGCGGCGGCGGCTGGCCGAGACCGAAAGCTTCGAAAATGCGCGCGGTGAGGGCCGGCGATCGGGGCTGTTCGCCTTGTTCCGCGAGCACCCGCGCGAGGCGGCGGTGGTGATGCTGCTCACCGCGGGCGGCACGCTCGCTTTCTATGCCTATTCGATCTACCTGCAGAAATTCCTCGTCAACACCGCGGGCTTCGATCGCACGACCGCTTCGCAGATCAACGCGGCGGCGCTGTTCTGCTTCATGGCGATCCAGCCACTGGCGGGGGCGCTCTCGGACCGGATCGGACGCAAGCCGCTGATGGTGGCGTTCGGAGTGCTGGGTGTGCTGCTGACCTGGCCGATCTTCACGACGCTGGAGAGCGTGCGCAACCCGTTCGCGGCGTTCGGGATCATGCTCGGTGCGCTGGTGATCGTCACCGGCTATACGTCGATCAACGCAGTGGTGAAGGCGGAACTGTTCCCCGCGCACATCCGCACACTTGGTGTGGCACTGCCTTATGCGCTGGCCAATGCGCTGTTCGGCGGGACGGCGGAATATGTCGCCTTGTGGTTCAAGGGCGCGGGCTGGGAGCGCGGCTTCTATTGGTACGTCACCGCGATGATCGGGATTTCGCTGATAACCTATCTCAAAATGCGCGACACTGCGAAGCATTCGCGGATATTGGAGGATTGATCAGGCGAGGATGCCGCCGCTGCGGCTGGCCAGCACCCGGCCGATCGAATCGAACAGCGCGTCCATCGCCACCGGCTTGAACAACACGTCGTCGGCGCCGAGTGCGAGGCAGCGTTCGCGCAAGTCGATCGCGGTGTCCGCAGTGACGACGATGATCGGCAACTCGGCCTTGACGTCGCCGCGCGCGCGGATGCGGCGGATCGTCTCGAAGCCGTCGGTCCCGGGCATTCGCAGATCGACGAGAATGACGTCGAAATTCTCGGCGTCGATCCTTTCGAGACCTTCCTCCGCCCAGCTCGCCTCGGCCATGGTCGCGCCGGCCACGTCGAGCATGTCCTTCACGACCCGACGGTTCATCGGGTCATCCTCGATGAACAGGATGTTCATGGGGTACCGCCGCGTAGGACGGAGTGGAGCTTTGCGACCGTTTTTATCATATAAACTGTGCTATCGCGCTAAGCCGCCTGGGACACAAGACGGTCGCCGCGGCCCGCCTTCAAATTTTCTTCCGGATCCGGAACGAGTGCGGCGATCAATGCCGCGCCCGAGATCGGCTTTTCAACGATGGCACCGACGCCCGCGGCGAGAAGCTGTGCCCGGATCGAGGCGTCGGGCTTCCCCCACAGGACGGCGCTGTTGCCCGGCGCGATGGCGGCGGTGAGTTTCCCGAGTATTTCCATCGGGTCATCCTCGCCTGCCTTGAGCGTTGCCTCGTCGACGAGCAGGTGGGTAGTGGTGGCCTCGGCGATCAGTGCGTGCGCTTCGTCCGCCGTCACGGCGAAGCGCAGCGAGGTCAGCCGCGGCTCCAGCAGGGTGCGGAGCGTGCTGCGCGCGATCGGATTGCGATCGAGGATGACCATCGCGGCGCCGCTGCGGACGATGCCCGATCCGTCTTCGGCCGGAGCCTCGGCGAGCGTGAGCGGCAGATCCGTGGTGAAGACAGTGCCCTGCCCCTCGATGCTGTCCACCGAGATATCGCCCCCCAATGCGCGGGCGAGATTACGACAGATGGTGAGACCGAGCCCGGTGCCGCCGAACTTCCGCGTGGTGCCGGCATCGACCTGACGGAAGGATTCGAAGACTTCCTCGAACTTCTCGGGCGGAATGCCGATGCCGGTATCGCTGACGACGAGCCGAAGGCGGCGTGCCTCGCCCTCGCCTTCGGCCAGCGCGCGCAGCGTGACGCCGCCGCGTTCGGTGAACTTGATCGCGTTGGACAGCAGATTGAACACGATCTGGCGCAGGCGCCCCGCGTCGCTGACGATCCAGCCGGGGGCGTGGCTGAGCTCGAGGCGGAAGCTCAGCCCCTTGCTGCGTGCCTGCTCGTCCCACAGTCGCGTCACTTCGCGCAGGGTCGCGCACAGGTCCATCGGCGCGGCATCGACGGTGAGGTTGCCGGTCTCCATCTTGGCGACGTCGAGAATGTCGTCGACGAGGCTGCGCATCGTCACCCCGGCGCCGTGAACGATGCCGATACGGTCGCGCAGTTCGGGCCCGAGCTTCGGATCGGCGAGCATCACCTGGGTCATGCCGAGAATGCCGTTCAAGGGCGTGCGGATCTCGTGGCTGGTGGTGGCGAGGAACTCGGTCTTGGCCTTCAGCGCCTTTTCGAGCGCAACATTGGTGTCGGCGAGAACGATGTTGGTCGCGCGGATCTGGTTGCGGCTGCGGCGCAGCGTGATCAGGCCGAAGCTGAGCAATGCAATGATGACGAGCGTGGCGCCGCCGATGCCGAAGAACAAGGTGCGCTGGAATGCCGCGGTGCGCCGGGCCTCCTCGGCCTTGAGCGTCTGGATGCGCGCCTGTTGCTCGGCATAGTTGAAGCGCGCGGCCATGAGCGCCGCGCCGGTGGACGTGGCGACCTTGGTGGCTTCGTCGTCGAGCCGCTTCATCGCCTCGAGATGCGCCAGCGCCAGCCGGGTCGACCCTGCATCGCGCAGGATCCCGTAGGCAAAGGCGTGGGCGATGCGATAATCGCCCGTCGTCGTGGTCAGATCTACGCCGGCGAAGCATTCGGCGATCAGGCGCACCGCTTTGGCCTTGTCGCCCCGCTCGGCAGCCAGTCCGGCGGCGGTCGCGAGCAGGTGACGGCGCAAGAGATCGGAATCTGCATCCCCGACGAGCTTGAAGCCGCGCGCGAGAGTGCGATCCGCGGCGTCGAAATGCCTGAGCTTCACCTGGTTGCGGGCGAGATTCACCAGAACGCGCGCTTCGAGCAGGGGGCCGTCGAGCTGGCGGGCGATCGCCAGCGCCGCCTCATATTCCTTGCCGGCCTCATCGAACCGGCCGAGCGTCGCGAGAATGTTGCCGCGCCGGTTTCGAAGCGACAGCAACAGCGCCGGATCGCCATCGTATATTTCTGCCGCTTGCCGATAATATTGTTCGGCGCGGCGATCGTCGGTCGCCATGCTGTAGAGCGCGCCGATATTCTGAAGCGCTATGGCCTGGCTGCGCGGCTCGTTGACGGCGGCGAAGACGCGAAACGCCTCTTGGTAATTGGACAGCGCCGCGACCGGCGCGTTGCGCTGCATGTGCAGCACGCCCTGCGACATCAGCAGGTCCCCGCGCAGCTTGGTGGGAGTGGAGATGTTGCCGATGAGCCGGAGCGCATCGTCCAGCATTGGCGCAGCACGGTCCGCGCCGTTGCTGCGCAGATGCGCCTCGGCGCCCAGCCAGCGCGCGGTGGCGAGCGCGAGGATCCGCTGGCGCCGGTCCGGGATCCGGCGCGCCATCGCATCTACCAACGCGACATGGCGCAGCGTTTGCGCCTGATCGGCCATCATGCTTTCCTTGGCCGCCTGAATCTGTGCTGCGAGCGGTTTGGGGAAATCCGGGTCGCGCGCCGATGCGGCCTGGCTCGCGATCAAGGCGAAGGCCAGAACGAGCGCGCGAAGCAGGATGCGCGTCACGCGCGCTTCCAGAAACTTTCGGGCCGGATAAACGACTGCACGTTGGCCGAGCTGGCGAGATGTGCCTCGTCGGCGAGGTATTTCCGAAACGCATCGAAGCCGAGCGGACGCGAAAGCAGGAAGCCCTGCACCATGTCGCACCCCATGACGCTGAGCAGCGCCAGCGCCGACGGCGTCTCGACGCCTTCGGCGGTGACTTCCATCTCCAGCGCGTGCGCTAGATCGATCGTAGAGCGGACGATGAGTGGATCGCGATTGCTGGAGGTCAGCTGCATGATGAACATCTTGTCGATCTTGAGCTCGTTCGCCGGCAGCCGCTTGAGATAAGCGAGCGACGAGAGTCCGGCGCCATAATCGTCGATCGCGAGCTGGACTCCGATATCAGCGAAGGTCTGCAGATGCTGGATCGCGCTGTCGGGATCGCGGATCACTGCGGTCTCGGTGATCTCGAAGCCCAGTTTGGCACCGCTGATCGAGACGATCGCGCAGGCCTCCTTCACGAATTCGGCGTCAGCGAGAAGCATGCCGGAGATGTTGAGGAACAGCGTGAGGTCGTGCCCTTCGGCAGCGAGCCGCTTCTGATCGGCGATCACCTGACGCAACGTCCACATCGTCAGCGCACCGATCTCGCCAGCTTCCTCGGCAACCGAGATGAAGTCGCCGGGCAGGATGAGCCCGCGCTGCGGGTGCTGCCAGCGAACCAATGCCTCGGCACTGGCGATCTCCTGGCGGCGCACATGAACCTTGGGCTGATATTGCAGGAACATCTCGCCTTGGGCGATCGCGCGGGGAAGCTCACGCATCAGTGTCAAGCGATCGAAGGCAAGGTCCTCACGCGACAGATCGACCATGACGACCCGCTTTTCGCTGCGCGCCTGTTCGAGCGCGGACTCCGCCGCTTCGGCAAGGCGAACGTCATCGCAATCCTCGCTCGGTGCCACGGCGACGCCGAATTGCACCTGGAGATGATATGATTCGCCGTCGAGGTTGAAAGGACAGGCGAGCGCCTTGCGCAGCCGCTCGATGTCCGCGGCACCTGCTTCAGGGGCCTCGCGTTCGAAGCCGATCTCGATCAGCGCGCGGCCCGCTGTCAGAATTCGTACATCCGGAAGCAGTTCGGCGATTCGCGCCGCCACGTCCATAACCAGGGCATCGGCGCGTGGGCGACCGAGATGACGGCGCAGCGTTGCGAAGTTCACGATCTCACATTGGGACAGAATCCGCCAATAACCCCAACGCGGCTGCGGAATCATTTCGTGTTCGGACGAGGTCGGGATCTGGTCGCCGGGACTCGCGCGCACCGCCTCGGCCGGGTGGCGCACGCACGCGTCAGCCCCCGGCTGCGAAGACATTTTCGCATCGATTCCATTGGCTTCCAAGGCTCGGACCGCCGCACATGGCGTAGCGTCCCCCTTGGGCACCGAAGGTTGAGGCCCACCCGACATCTGCCTCTTCCTAGGGGCTGACCGTTGAAGGAACGGTTAAGCCGCGGGGCCGACAGAAGGTTCCCACCTCCCACTGGCTCCGCAGAATCCCTGATTGCCTAGTCGTTAATCTCGCCTTAACCACGCGAGTTGCGCGTCACTGCGCACGATGGGAGATCAATGATGTTCGCGTTTGGCCTTCTTTTCCGCGAAAAGACGACTGGCGAAGATATTCGTCCGTTCTGACTTTTCGTCACTTCCGGGCCGGCGGTGAAGCGACTTCAGCGGTGAAGGCGCGCTGACCGGCCCGGACGACTACCGACAAGCGGCCCGGACCTGGCCGCTTTTTTTGTGCCTGCAGAACGGCCCTTGGGGCTCTAGTGTCGCTGCACTTGCCCTCCGGCGCCCTTTGGTTAAGGGCGCTATGATCTTCATTACAAAGAGAGTCAGACCTTGCGCATCGCGATGATCGGCACGGGCTATGTAGGCCTTGTCTCCGGGGCCTGTTTCTCGGACTTCGGGCACGAAGTCGTCTGCGTCGACAAGGACGCGCGCAAGATCGAACTGCTCCACCAGAACGTCATGCCGATCTATGAGCCGGGGTTGGCCGAATTGGTCGCGTCGAACGTGAAGGCGGGCCGCCTGACCTTCACCACCGATCTTGCCGAGGGCGTCAAGGACGCGGACGCCGTGTTCATCGCCGTCGGGACACCCAGCCGCCGGGGCGACGGTCATGCCGATCTCTCCTATGTCTATGCGGCAGCGCGTGAGATCGCCGAGCACCTGACCCGGCCGAGTGTGATCGTCACCAAATCGACGGTGCCGGTGGGCACCGGCGACGAAGTCGAGCGGATCGTCGCCGAGATGGCGCCGGACAGCGGCGCCAAGGTCGTCTCCAATCCCGAATTCCTGCGCGAGGGCGCGGCGATCGAGGACTTCAAGCGCCCCGATCGCGTGGTCATAGGCACCGACGACGAAGATGCCCGCCAGGTGATGCGCGAGATCTACCGGCCGCTGTCGCTCAACCAGGGCGCGCCGCTGCTGTTCACCGGACGCCGCACCTCCGAACTGATCAAATACGCTGCAAACGCGTTCCTCGCGGTCAAGATCACCTTCATCAACGAGATCGCCGACCTGTGCGAGACTGTCGGCGCCGACGTCCAGGAAGTGTCGCGCGGGATCGGGCTCGACAATCGCATCGGCGCCAAGTTCCTGCACGCAGGCCCCGGTTATGGTGGCTCGTGCTTCCCCAAGGACACGCTGGCGCTGCTCAAGACCGCGGCCGACAACGAGACGCCGCTACGCATCGTCGAGGCGACGGTGCAAGTGAACGACAATCGCAAGCGCGCGATGGGCCGCAAGGTGATCAAGGCGATGGGCGGCGACGCGCATGGCAAGACCGTCGCGGTGCTCGGCCTCACCTTCAAGCCGAACACCGACGACATGCGCGACGCGCCCAGTCTGTCGGTAATCGCGGCGCTGCAGGACGCCGGCGCGACCGTGCGGGCCTATGACCCCGAGGGTGTCGAGCAGGCGCGCCCGATGCTGCCCGGCGTCGACTTCTGCCCCAATCCCTATGCCGCGGCCGAAGGCGCCGACGCGCTGGTGATCGTCACGGAATGGGACGAGTTCCGCGCGCTCGATCTGGGCCGGATGGCCAAGACGCTGCGGACCCCCTTGCTCGTCGACCTGCGCAATATCTATCCTGCGGCGGAGGCCGAGCGCGCCGGGCTCAGGCTGGTGGGTGTGGGCAAGCCCAAAGCGAACTGATCGTCAGGCGATCTTGCCTAGCCGCTCGCCGGCATAGGTCGACGCACGGATCGGCTCCCACCGCGAGGGGGGGGGCGAGATACCAGTCGATCGTTTGCGCGAGGCGGGGTCGAAGGTCTCACGCTGTCGCCGATAGCAGTTCGTCGGCGACCGTAGAAGCCGGTGCGGCCATATGTCCCTTCGCGCACATCGCGTCGCCGTGGGTATTGTCGTCGGGGACCGCGCCGCAGGGCACCGCGAGAAACGCCTAGCAATCACCGCAACGGCGAAAATGGGCTGACAATTTTTCTTCTCCGCTCCGAATTAGGAACGCCTCGCAAGCAAGGCCCCCTGCCCCCTACATCCAGATTGTCGAATAGCGGTAGAAGGTTCACGAAGCTTTAGCCGTGCACAGCGTGCCAATGGGATCCGAATTGCCTTCCTCCCCCCTCACCCATCTTCAGCGCCTCGAGGCCGAGAGCATCCACATCCTGCGCGAAGTGGTCGCCGAGGCCGAACGGCCAGTGATGCTCTATTCAATCGGCAAGGACAGCGCGGTGATGCTCCACCTCGCCAAGAAAGCCTTTTACCCCGCGCCACCACCCTTCCCGCTGCTCCATGTCGACACGACGTGGAAGTTCAAGGCGATGTACGAGTTGCGCGACCGGGCCGCGCGGGCCGCGGGGATGGAACTGATCGTCCACCGCAATCCCGACGCGCTGGCGCAGGGGGTCAATCCGTTCGATCATGGCAGCCTGCACACCGATCTTTGGAAGACCGAAGGGTTGAAGCAGGCGCTTGATCTTCATGGCTTCGACGCGGCGTTCGGCGGCGCGCGACGCGACGAGGAGAAGAGCCGCGCCAAGGAGCGTGTCTTCTCGTTCCGCACCGCCAGTCATCGCTGGGACCCGAAGAGCCAGCGCCCCGAGCTCTGGCACCTCTACAATGCCCGCAAGGCCAAGGGCGAGAGCATGCGGGTGTTCCCGATCTCAAACTGGACCGAGCTCGACATCTGGCAATATATCCGCGCCGAGGGGATCGAGATCGTGCCGCTCTATTTCGCCGCGCCGCGCCCGACGGTGGAGCGCGACGGGCTGATCCTGATGGTCGACGACGAACGCTTTCGACTGGAGGCTGGCGAGACGCCGGTCGAGCGGTCGGTGCGCTTCCGCACGCTGGGTTGCTACCCGCTCACGGGCGCCGTCGAGAGCGAGGCCGCCAGTCTCGAGGACGTCATCCAGGAAATGCTGCTCACCACCACCTCCGAACGCCAGGGCCGCGCGATCGATCACGATCAGGCGGCAAGCATGGAGAAGAAGAAGCAGGAGGGGTATTTTTGAACTCCTATCGCCCCGACGCGCTGATCGCGTCCGACATCTCCGCATACCTCACGCTGCACCAGAACAAGTCGCTGCTGCGGTTCATCACCTGCGGCAGCGTGGACGACGGAAAATCCACGCTTATCGGACGCTTGCTCTACGATTCGAAGATGATCTTCGAGGACCAGCTGGCGAGCCTCGAAGCCGACAGCAAGCGTGTCGGGACGCAGGGCCAGGAGATAGACTTCGCGCTCCTCGTCGACGGACTCGCAGCCGAGCGCGAGCAGGGCATCACTATTGATGTCGCCTATCGGTTCTTTTCCACCGAAAAGCGCAAGTTCATCGTCGCCGACACGCCGGGTCATGAGCAATATACCCGCAACATGGTCACGGGCGCATCGACCGCCGATCTTGCCATTATCTTGATAGATGCCCGAAAAGGCGTGCTTACCCAGACACGGCGGCACTCTTATCTGGCGCATCTGCTTGGAATCAGGCACATTGTCGTCGCGGTGAACAAGATGGATCTGATCGGGTACGATCAGGCCGCGTATCAGGCGATCGTCGACGACTATCGCGAGTTCGCGAAATCGATTGGAATTCAGGACTTTACGCCGATCCCGCTCTCGGGATTCAAGGGCGACAACGTCACCGGGCCGTCGGCGAATACGCCTTGGTACGCCGGGCCGGCGCTGCTGGAACATCTGGAACAAGTAGACGTCGAAGTTGACACCGACCGCACCAGGCCGTTCCGCCTTCCGGTGCAATGGGTGAACCGGCCGAACCTCGACTTCCGCGGCTTTGCCGGACTGATCGCCAGCGGTGTGGTCAAACCCGGTGACGCAGTGAGAATCCTGCCCTCGGGACGGACCACCAGTGTGGCGCGGATCGTGGCGATGGACGGCGACCGCGACGAAGCCGGCGCCGGAGAATCGGTGACGCTGACGCTCGCCGACGAAGTCGATTGCTCGCGCGGCGACGTCATCGCCGCTGCCGACGCCCCGCCACAGGTGGCGGACCAGTTCAAGGCGACGATCGTCTGGATGGACCAGGCCGAATTGCTGCCCGGCCGCGCCTATTGGCTCAAGCTCGGCACCCAGACAGTGAGCGTCACCGTGCGCGAGCCGGAGTACACGATCGATGTGAACACGCTGGCCAATGCGCCAGCCAAGACGCTCAAGCTCAACGACATCGGCGTGGCCGAGATCGCCGCCGACCGCGGAATCGTGTTCGCGCCCTATGCCGACAGCCACGATCTCGGCGGGTTCATCCTGATCGACAAGGCGACCAACGCCACCGTCGCCGCCGGGATGCTCCACCATGCACTGCGGCGCGCGCAGAACGTCCATTGGCAGGCGATCGAGATCACTCGCGAGGCGCATGCGGCGCAAAAGGGCCAGCAGGCACGTCTGTTGTGGTTCACCGGGCTTTCGGGCTCGGGCAAGTCGACCATCGCCAATCTGGTCGAGAAGAAGCTGCACGCGATGGGCAAGCACAGCTTCCTGCTCGACGGCGACAATGTCCGCCACGGGCTCAACCGCGACCTCAGCTTCACCGATGCCGACCGGGTCGAGAATATCCGCCGCGTCGGCGAAGTCGCCAGATTGATGACCGATGCCGGGCTGATCGTGCTGACTGCGTTCATCTCGCCGTTCCGCGCCGAGCGCGAGATGGTGCGCGCAATGCTTCCACCAGGCGACTTCTTCGAGATATTCATCGACACGCCGATCGCCGAAGCCGAGCGGCGCGACCCCAAGGGGCTGTATCGCAAGGCCAGGGCCGGCGAGATCGCCAACTTCACCGGCATATCGAGCCCCTATGAAGCCCCCGAACGGCCGGAAATCCGGATCGACACGACGAAGGAGACGCCCGAGGCCGCGGCCGAACGGATCGTCGAGACGATCATGGGAACGTGGAGCCCGGTGATTTGACCGACGCCGAACTTGCCCGCGATATTGCAACCGAGGCGGGGGCGCTGCTGCTGCGCATTCAGGACGAATGCGCCGGCGGCGATCGCGGCGACCGCGAGGCGAATGTGCTGATCCTCGAACGGCTGCGCGCGGCGCGGCCCGAGGATGCGATCCTGTCGGAGGAATCGGTCGACGATCCGACGCGACTGGCGCGAAGCCGGGTGTGGATCGTCGATCCGCTGGACGGCACGCGCGAATTCGCCGAACGGCGCGATGATTGGGCAGTGCACGTCGCGCTGGCGGTCGACGGGCGGGCCGAGGCCGGCGCGGTGGCGCTGCCGCGTCTGGGCGTGACTCTATCGAGCGACGCACCGCAGATGCTGGCCGAACCGCAGACGCCCCCGCGGCTACTGGTCAGCCGATCGCGACCGAGCGCTTTGTGCGTCGACGTCGCCGGGCGGATCGGCGCAGTGTCGGTGGGCATGGGATCGGCCGGGGCCAAGGCGATGGCAGTGGTGCGCGGCGCGGCCGAGATCTATCTGCACAGCGGCGGCCAGCACCAATGGGACAATTGCGCGCCGGTCGCCGTGGCGTTGGCTGCGGGGCTGCACGCGTCGCGGATCGACGGATCGCCGATCGTGTATAACGGGCGTGCGACGGAGATCCCCGATCTCCTGATCTGCCGGAAGGAATGGGCCGAGACGGTGCTGGCGGCGGTGAGGGAGTGCGGGCGCTGAACGTCATCCCGGCGGAAGCCGGGATCTCATGCCCGTCGTGCCTTCGCTCGAGATCCCGGCCTTCGCCGGGATGACGCATGGAAAGGCGCGACTCGCGGATTCACCGCGAGTCGCGCGTGGACGAGAGTCAACCGACATGGTAAACGCCGCCTTCGGGAGGGGCGTTTGTTGGGGCTCGACATCTGGTTCGTGCTGGCGATCGGGCTGAGCTTTGCAGGCTATGCCGTGTATCTGCTCGGGCTGCGGCACCAGACGGTCCGGCCCAATCGCGCCTCGTGGCTGATCTGGGCCGCGGCGACCTCGCTCGAAGCGCTGACCTATGCCGCGGTGAACCCCGGCGCACCGCAAGGCTGGGTGTTCGCGCTTTCCGCGATAGCCTGCGTCGCCGTGACGATCAGCATCTGGCGGCGCTCGTCCTGGGCACCGCCCTCACCCACCGAGACCTTTTGCATCGCCACCTGCCTGACCGCGCTGGTGCTGTGGCTCGTATTTCGCGAAGCCTTCTGGGCGCACATGCTGGTGGTGGCGGCGGTTCCGGTGAGCTTCTGGCCGACCTGGGCGAGCGCATGGGCCGATCGTTCGCGCGAACGATCGCCGGCCTGGGGGCTGTGGACCTTCGGCGATCTGGCGACCTTGCTGATCGCGGTACGGGGGGCCGAACTCGGCCTCGCCGAGCTCGGTTATATCCTCGTCGAACTGCTCTGCCATGCCAGCGTCTGGTTCCTGATCGGGCTGACGACGATCAACCCGCTGCGCGCGTTCGGCGTCCGCCGCGGCGGCCTGCGTATCTTCGAGCGCTACCGGGCTTCGAACAATCTCTTCAGAGTCGGCGACAACCACCTCGGCAAGGCCGTGTTCGCCGCGGCGCCCTTCGCCGAGGGCGCCATATTGCTCGAATTCACCGGGCGCCGGCTGCCCGCACACCAGCTGCCCAGCCTGATGCAAGGGCGCAGCGACCGGTTCGTCCAGGTGACCCCCGATCATTATATGGGGCCTTCGGGCCAGCTCGACGATCTGGTCAACCACAGCTGCGCGCCCAATGCCGGGCTGCGCTTCACCGATGAGGGGGTATTCCTCGTCGCGGTCCGCGCGATCGCGGCGGGCGAGGAGATCAGCTGGGACTATTCGACGACGCTGCGCGAATCCAACTGGCACATGCTGTGCAAGTGCAAGGCGCCCGAATGCCGGCGGGTGATCGGCAATTTCGAGTCGCTCGACGCCGAGCGACAGGAGTGGTTTCGCGCGCGGAACCTGGTGGCGCCGTATCTGCGGCGGCGGGATGATGTGGGTGGGAAGCGGGCTGCCGGGTAGCGGTGCCGTGCTCCTGCGCAAGCAGGAGCCCAGGATGATCGAGCGGTTACCTTTGTGACTCCGGGTTCCTGCTTTCGCAGGAACACTGTTGGTCAGGCGGCGAGGTCTTCGGCGGTAATCGCGGCGTTTAGTGTCAGCACCGCCCGCGCGCCCATTCCTCTGCCCTCGCTGCGCAATTCGAGCGCGCCCTCCATCGCCAGCATCGAATTGGCGCACCAATGCAGCCCGAGCCCGCCGGATTTGTGCGCGCGAGTCGAGAAGCCGCGCTGGAACAAGGTCGGCGTCTGCGCGGGATCGAAGCCTTCGCCATCGTCGCGGATGACGATCTCGGTGCGCTCGCCCTTTTGGTGGACCGAGACGGCGATGCTGCCCCCGTGCCTGCCCGTGGCGGCGATCGCCTCGGCGGCGTTGGCGAAGAGATTGCCGATCACCTGGCTCAGGATCACCCGGTTGGCGCGCACGGGATGCGACTTCGACGGGAAGCTGAACGCGATCGAATTCTCGCCCGAATAACGCGCGATCGTGGCGTTCTGGGCGACGATTTCGCTGATGTCGCAAATGGCCAGCGCAGGGCGCGCATTGGCCGCCTGCTGCTGCTCGCCGATGATCTCGAGCACCTGGCGAAGCGCCGCGCGGCCGACGCCGAACTGTTCGCGGCGATCCGCGCGCTCGCGTTCGATCGCCTCGAACGCCGCGGCGAGGAAGGCGAGGAGCTTCTGCCGGCGTTCGGCGGGCAATGCCGGGTCGGCGATCTCGGCGAGCGCCCGATCGATCGTCGCCCGATCGACCGTGGCCGGCCGATCCGCGCTTTGGCTCAGCACCATGGTGACCGGGTTCAGCGCGTTGCGGACATTGTGCATCACCGCGACAGCGCTTTCGCTGCGGCCGAGGCTGAAGCTCTGGACCTCGAGCCGCTCGCGCAGATCCTTCAGCTGGCGCAGCATCGAATTGAAGCTGGTGACCAGACTGCCGATCTCGTCGTCGCGGGCACGTTCGGTGAGCAGGCCGAGATCGCCCGAATTGCGCACCACGCCCATGTGGCGTTCGACGCGGTGAAGCGGGCGGAGCACCAGCCGGCCGATCATCCGGCGCAGCACCAGCAGCACCACGACCAGCAACAGCGACGAGCCGAGCACCGCGAGCATCAGCATGCGCTTGCCGAGGGTCGAGAGATCGCGCGGGACAACGTAGGCGGCAGTGGCGACGGCGCGTCCGTCGGCCCCCGGTATCGGCACCGCGATGCGGGTGCGCGCGGCGCTCGACGCGATGGTCACCGCATCGGCGGGCGCGGCGAGGGTCGCCTCGATCTGGAGCAAGGTGCCGAGTTGTTGCGACGTGACCGTGCGCGCCATCAGCACATAGCCGCGCGGACTGCCGCTGCCGTCGCTGCGGCGCACCCGGGCGATGCCGATCGCGGCTAGCGTGTCACCCAGCTTGAGGTAGAATCCGGCCGAGCTGCGGCCGTGCAGTGCGGCTTCGAAATCGAGCCGTCCGATCGCCGCGGTGAGCGCACCGCGCATCGCGGGCAATTCGACTTCGTGGGCAACATCGATCCAGCGGGCGATCACCACCGAGCGATCGGGGCGGACATAGGCCATACCGTTGACGTCGAGATTGGCCATCGCGAGAGTCGAGAAGCTCTCTTCCTCGAAGGCCCGCCCGGGATTGGCCATATAGTCCCACGACGCATTCCAGTCGCCATAATCGCGCACTGCATTCTCGACCTTGGCGGCGAGATCCTCGACCACGGCCCGGGTGCGCGCGACATGCGCGGCAACGGCATCGCGTTCGAGCCGATTGAAGTTCGGCGTGATGACGGTGGCGAGCAGCAGAGTCAGCGCCGTCGCGCCGAGCAGCCCGACCCCGGTCAATATCAATACGAGCTTGGCGCCGAGCGAGCGCGGCAAACGCAACCGCGCCATGCCGCCCATCAGCCGTGAGTCCCGGTGCCTGCGACCTCAAATTCGGGCTGGGGCGCGAGGCTGCCCTTTTCGGCGAGCACCAGCGCGTCCTCGGCATCGACCGGACGCGAGAGATGATAGCCCTGCATGTGGCTGCAACCGGCGATGCGCAATGCTTCCAGCTGGGCTGCGGTCTCGACGCCCTCGGCGACGACTTCCATGCCGAGCGCGCGGCCGAGATGGATCACCGAATGGACGATCGCGGCGGATTCGCGCTCGCGGCCCATGCCGTCGACGAAGCTGCGATCGATCTTGAGGCAATCGAGCGCGAAGCGGCGGATATTGTAGAGCGACGAATAGCCGGTGCCGAAATCGTCGAGCGCGATGCGGAAGCCCATCTGGCGCAGCTTGAACAGGATCTCGGCGGCGCGCTCGACATTGTCGAAGATCGCGGTCTCGGTGATCTCGATCTGGAAGCGGCCGGGCTCGACTCCGGCGCTGGCGACGCGCTCGACGACATGCGCGACGAAATTGTGCCGGCGGAACTGACGCGGGCTGAAATTGACCGAGACATATTGGCCGGGCCAGCTTTTCAGCACGTCGATCGCTTCGTCGATCACCCAGTCGCCGAGTTCGTGGATCAGGTTTGATTCCTCGGCGATCGGGATGAACATCGCCGGCGGGACCATGCCATATTCGGGGCTGCACCAGCGGATCAGCGCCTCGAAGCCGGTGATGTCGAGATCGCGGCCGACGATCGGCTGGAAGACCAGCTTGAGTTCGTTCTTGGCGATCGCTTCGGACAGCCCGCCCTCGATCTGGCGGCGGAAGCGGATCGATTCGTCCATGCTCTCGTCGAACACGCGGACGCAGCCGCGGCCCTGGCGCTTGGCTTCGTTGAGCGCGAGATCGGCGCGGCGCATCACGTCCACCGGATCGCCGATCCGGCCGGGCTCGACCACGATCAGCCCGATCGAGGCGCCGCCCTGGACCGAATGGCCGAACACCTTGAAGCTGGTGCTGACGGCTTTGAGCAAGCGCTCGCAGCGCATCACCGCATCGTCCTCGCCCGCGACATGGATCAGCATCGCGAATTCATCGCCGCCGAGCCGGGCGACGAATCCGTCGCGGAGGCTGGTCTGGAGGATCTCGCATACCATGCGGAGCAATTCGTCGCCGGCGAGATGACCGAGCGTGTCGTTGACCAGCTTGAATCGATCGAGATCCAGCATCGCCATCGCGAAGCACTGGTCGCCTTTGACGGCCTGGCCGAGCGCGTGGAGGAAGGCGAGGCGATTGGGCGCGTCGGTGAGCGAATCGTGATTGGCCATGTGGATCGCGCGCGATTCGTTGGCGGCGAGCTCGAGCTTCTGTTCCTCGAGCAGGAGAATCGCCTTTTTGAGGTCGAGATCCACGGTCCAGCGGTGCGCGAGCGCAGTCGCGGTCTGGAGGACCTCCTCGGCCTGGAAGGGCTTGGCGATGTAGAAGATCTTGTCGGCGGGGCCGGCGGCGCGGCTGATTTCGATCGGCGAGAAGTCCGAATAGCCGGTGACGATGACGAGGTTGATGTCGGGATCGAGCGCGCGGATGCGCTTCGCGGTTTCCTTGCCGTCGATGCCGGGGGGCATGCGGACGTCGATGAAGGCGACCGAATAGCGTTCGCCGGTGCGCAGCGATTCCTCGACCGCGGCGACGGCGTCGAGGCCCTGCATCCGGTGGTCGCAGACGAAGCGGAGTGCGGGCTCGGCGGGGGTTTCGGCGCCGAACAATTCGGCCGCCATCGCGCCGAGCGCCTCGGCACCGCCATCGGGCACGGCGAAGCACTGGCGATAGGAATCGTGCATCGCCGGCTCGTCGTCCACGATCAGAATGCGAAGCAAGCCTATTCCCCCCGAAATATGTCCGAACACGGTAACCGAACAAGGTTAACGCGGCGTAAAATCCGCACCTTGGCGCCGCGTGCCGTCCCCCCGGCGCGCGGTAGAAGCCCGTATCGGATTTTTCCCGAACGGACGCGCGGCGGCAGATTGCGTAGAGAGACGCCGCGGATGCCGCCGCCTCCCAGCGGCTTCGCCTGTAATGCGTGCCGTGCCTCCTCCCCCTGGAGCGGCGCTGTCCGGGAGCGAGCCGAAGCCGATGGATCCCCCTCTGCGGCTTCGGCTCGAGCTCCCCCCGGTTTACCCGGACCCCACCGCGCTCTAGGTCTTCAACCTCAACCCGGAGGATCCATGGCCGACCCGCTGATTGCACGCTCGCTGTTGTTCGCGCCGGGCGATTCCGAGCGCAAGCTGGCCAAGGCCGGCGCGAGCGGCGCCGATCTGGTGCTGCTCGACCTCGAGGACGCCGTCGCCCCGTCGAACAAGGCGGCGGCGCGCGCGCTGGTCGCCGGGCATTTGCGGAGTGCGGAGCGGGCGCAGCCGCAATGGGTGCGAGTCAACCCGCTCGACAGCGCGCATGCCCTCGCCGATCTCGCCGCGATCGTGCCGGGGCGGCCCGACGGGATCATGCTCCCCAAGGCGACCCGCGCCGACGCCGAAAGGCTGCATCATTATCTCACTGCGCTCGAGGCCGCCGCCGGCCTGACGATCGGCGGCATCCGCACGATCGTCGTCGCGACCGAGACCGCCCCTGCCTTGTTCGGGCTCGGCGATTATGCCGGCTGCCCGCGCCTCGCCGCGCTCACCTGGGGCGCGGAAGACAGTGCCACGGCATTGGGGGCGACCGACAATCGCGACGAGAATGGCGAATACGACTTTCCCTATCAGCTGTTCCGCGCGCTGGCGCTGGCGGGCGCCGCTGCCGCCGGTGTTACGCCGATCGAGACGATCCATGGCGACTTTCGCGACCTCGACGGCCTCGCCAAGGTGGCCGCCAAAGCGCGCCGCGCCGGCTTCCGCGGGATGATGGCGATCCATCCTGATCAGGTCCCGGTGATCAACCGCGCCTTCTCGCCCTCCGAAGCCGAGATCGAGCGCGCCGGGCGGATCGTCGCGGCATTCGCGGCGAACCCGGGCGCGGGCACGATCGGGCTCGACGGCGCGATGCTCGACATGCCGCATCTGAAGCGCGCCCGGGCCGTGCTCGCAATGCCGAGAAACTGAGCGTTTCGATTGGATTATCCGAAGGTTACCCCTACGAAGACAGGACAGCAGGTGAAGGGCGCGTACCACAGGATGAGCGAGGCCGAGCCCGGGCACGAACCACTGCCGGTTGGCGAGGACGAGTTCCGCATGATCGCGGACAGCGCGCCGGTGGTGGTGTGGGTGACGCGGCTCGACCGCACGCGGAGCTTCGTCAACCGCGCCTATGTCGCGTTTCTCGACGTGCCCTATGAGGAGGCGCTGGCATTCGACTGGCGCAAGATCATCCACCCCGACGACGCAGCGCGCGTGCTGGCGCAATCGATCGCAGGCGAGGCCAGCATGGAGACCTTCGAGCTCGAAGGCCGCTATCGCAACGCCAGAGGCGAATGGCGCTGGCTGCGCTCGACCTCTTCGCCGCGCCGCGACACGCATGGGCGGCATATCGGCTTCATTGGTGTTGCGCACGACGTGACCGAAGCCAAGGAGGCCGAGCGCTCGCTGCGCGACAGCGAGGCGCAACTTTCGGCCTTCATCGCGCAATCGACCGCGGGGTTTGCGCAAGTCGATCTCGATGGGCGCTTCACTCTGGTCAACGACCGCTTCTGCCAGATCGCCGGCTGGAGCGGCGACGAACTGATGGGGATGCGGATGCTCGACATCACCCATCCCGACGACCGTATTCATAACCGGCCGCTGTTCGATCGCGCCGTGGCGGAGGGCACGCCCTACACCCACGAGAAGCGCTATATCCGCAAGGACGGCGGCGTGGTCTGGGTCAACAATTCGGTTTCGGTGATCCGGCGCCCCGACGGCGAGCCGTTCGGGGTGCTCGCGGTAACGCTCGACGTCACCCGCCGCCGCGAGGCCGAGGCGCAATTGCGCAAGAACGAGGAGAGCCTGCGCCTCGCCACCGAAAGCGCCGGCATGGCCACCTGGGAACTCGATCTCGAGACCATGGACGGCGAATGGTCGCCCAACCGCTTCGACCTGTTCGGCATGCCGCGGCGACCCGACAGCCGGGGGACCTTCGCCGACTGGATCGAGCGCATCCATCCCGAAGACCGCGAGATGGCGGGCAGCGCCGCGCAGCGCTGCTTCGCGACGGGCCAGTCCTATACGATCGAATATCGGGTGTGCCGCGCCGACAATGGCGAGGAGCGCTGGTTGCAGAGCCATGGCAGCCGGATCGATTATGCCGACCACCGCCCCAGCCGCTTCGTCGGCGTTTCGCTGGACATAACTACGCGCAAGCGCGCCGAGGAGGAGCTTCGCGAGAGCGAAGTGCGGTTCCGCACCATCTTCGAGCAGGCGAACGATTTCCTGATCACCACCACGCTCCACCAGGTGATCACTTCGGTGAACCCCGCGGTGCTCGCGTCGCTCGGCTATGCCGAGGAGGAAGTAATCGGCGCGACGATCGGCCAATTCATGGACCCCGATCAGGTCGCGCTCAGCATGGAGGCGTTCGAGCGCAAGATGCGCGAGGGCGGCACCACCCGGCTGACGGTGACCGTGCGTGCCCGTGACGGGCGGCCGCTGATCTGGGAAATCAACTCGCGCCTGACCACCGACGCCGACGGCAAGCCGACCGGGCTCCACGCGATCGGGCGCGACATGACCGAGGCCAAGCGCGCCGAGACGCATCTGCGGCTGCTGGTCGACGAGCTCAATCACCGGGTCAAGAACACGCTGGCGATCGTCCAGGGGATCGCCCAGCAGAGCTTCAAGGATGCCACCGACCCCGCGATCGCGCGCAAGGCGTTCGAAGGCCGGCTCGCCGCACTTTCCGAGGCGCATAACCTGCTCACCCGCGAGCATTGGGGGCCGGTTTCGATGGCGCAGATCATCGGCGACGCCGTCGCGCCGCACGGCCGCGATGCCGGCCGGTTCGAACTCGACGGACCCGATCTCCCGATTCTCCCCAAGACCGCGATCAGCCTCGCGCTCGCGATCCACGAACTCGCCACCAATGCCGTCAAGCACGGCGCGCTGTCGCAGTCCGAAGGGCGCGTGCGCATCCATTGGGCGAAGATCGAGGCCGGCAGCGGCCCGCGGCTTTCGCTCGTCTGGCAGGAACGCGACGGCCCCGATGTCGTCACCCCGGCGCGCCGCGGCTTTGGAACGCGGATGATCGAACGCGGCCTTGCGGCCGAACTGGGCGGCACGGTCAAGATCGACTTCCGCCGGGAGGGACTGATCTGCACGGTCGATGCGCCCTTGCCGGAGGGGGGCGCCCAATGAGCGGCTATCGAGGATTGCGCGTGCTCGTGGTGGAGGACGAACCGGTCGTGGCGATGTTCCTGGAGGACATATTGCAGGGGCTGGGCTGCGAGACCGTGGGTCCCGCCGGCCGGCTGACCGAGGGACTCGCGCTGGCCGAACACGAGATACTGGGCGCCGCGATCCTCGACATCAATCTCGCGGGCGAGCGCAGTACGCCGATCGCCGCGGCACTGCTTCGACGCGGTATTCCCGTGGCCTTTGCCAGCGGGTACGGTGCCGCGCCCGAAGGCTTCGAGAGACTGCCGCTGATCGAGAAGCCCTATCGCGAGGCCGATATCGACGCGGTGCTCATGTTGCTGACGGCGACATAGTCCGCGCATTGCCCGGAGTGATGTGCACCATCGCTGGCCAGCGGCGCTTGACGAGTGCAGTGCGGCGCGGTCAGAACGCGCAGCATGAAAGAACTTGTTCCTGACGGCTTCGCCATGCCCGGCATCGTGCGACGGCGGCAGGTCGGAACGACGTCGACGGATGGCATTTCTGTCGGACGACTTGCCGGCCGGTATCAGGGCCGGATCTGATCAAATAACCTTGGGCAAATCGCCAGCCGATGCTAGGGGCGCCTGCCCATTCAGGAGACTAAGGTGTCATCCAAGCCTGTAACGAACGACGAGCCGGTCGACCTTGGCCTGTTTGTGCGTCGTGCGCATTCCCAATATGGCGAGGATGGCATTCTGCGAGAACTTTTCGAGCGGAAGGGCATCAAACACGGCTATTTCTGCGAGTTCGGCGCGTGGGACGGCCAGCACCTGTCAAATACATATGCCATGTATGAGAACGGCTGGTCCGGCTGTTACATTGAAGGGCTGGCGGAGCGTTTCGAAGACCTGAAGCGAAATATAACCCGCGAAGAGATGGCTCTTGTGTGCGCCTTTGTCCGCGCTTCGGGGGAAGACACACTCGACAACATCCTCGATCGCTCCCTGCCCTCGGGGACTCCGCTGGACCTGCTTTCGATCGACATCGATTCCGACGATCTCGCGATCTGGGAATCGGTGCAACGGCATCGCGCCAAGGTTGTCATCATCGAGTTTAATCCGACAATTCCCATCGACGTTCGCTACAAGAATGCGCCTGGCAAAAATCGCGGCAATTCTCCCCTGTCGATCTACGAATTCGCGACGTCGCAAGACTATGAGCTGGTCGCAGCCACGCACTGCAATCTCATTTTCGCCGATCGCGCCTTCAACAACGGGCAATTCCGGACCCTCACCTTGCAGGATCTCGGTGCGAACCGCGGTTATCGCTATTTCTTCGGTTATGACGGGACCTTGATGCAGGTGGACCCTTCAACCGGAGGTGATGTGATCGAGCGCGAGTTTTACGTCGTTCCGTGGAGCAACACCGTCTTTCCACAGCCGATCCCGAGGGCCTTCCGTAAATTCGCCGAAGGTTCGCTCCCGTGGAAGATCAGCGGCGTGTTGTCGCGTGTGGCGGCGGTGGCATCGCGGCCGATTACGGCGCTGAAGCGACGCTGATCCGGCGGGCCTTTCCGCAGCGACGATGCGCTCTCACGAGGATCAAAAGCGCAAGCCAAGCGCGGCGCTCGCCATGTGGTCCTGATTGCGCTGCGAAACGATTCCGCGATAGCTGAGATCGAACGCCAGCTTCGAGCCGAGCGCCGCGACGATCCCGAGATCGCCGACCACATTGTCCTCCGCTATCGGCAGACCTGCTTTCGAACCGCGCCCCGTCGATCATCATCGGCACCCGCGGCACGCGATCGCCGAACGCAATGCTGCCACCCCGCGGAGCCGCGCAGCCAAACGGTGCGGCCGCCGAACGGCAGCGCGGGCCGCAACGGACCTGAACGTGCGTCCGCTTCCGGTCAGCGACGCGGCGATGCTGAATGACAGACTTCGGGCGCACAGCTGCCGAACGGTTGCTCAGGCTAGCCAGGAACTCCCGGATATGGTGGCGGCTTCAGAGCGGCTCAGCGCTGGCGGGTTAGCCACCAACGACATGCGCGAGGTCCACGATCGCAGCGGGCACCGATACGCCGGGAGATATTCCTACATAGCGCGGAATCCAGCGGGGCGCGAACTTGCTCTTGAACGCGCGCAGGCCCGAGAAGCCATATAGCCGTTCGCCATGCCCATATACTGCGGCACCCAATCGCGACCAGATTGGCGCAAGCGTGCCACCCTGGAGGCCGGAAAGCGGTGCCATGCCGAGATTGAAACGATGAAACCCGCGCGCCGCCGCCAATTGCAGCAGCCGCACGAACAACAGATCCATCGCGCCGTAAGGCGTACCCGGCAGATGCCGCATCAGATCGATCGACATTTCCTCGCGATTTGGTGTTTCCCAGATATTGGCGAATGCGACGATCTCGTCCTCGAGGCGCAGTATCGCGCAATCGAAACGCGACAGATAGCCCATGTCGAAACGGCCGAGGCTGAATCCCTTCTCCGGTCCTGCCTTGCCCGCAAGCCAGGCGCCGGAGACGCGACGCAGCGGCCCTTCATGCGCCAGAACCTCCTCGGCTCGAATGACATCGAACACGAGCCCCGCTGCAGCCGCCTTGTTGGTGGAGTGACGCAGCGATTTGTATTGGCTACCCTGAAGCGCATAGCCCTGCGTGAGATCTACAAGGGCCTCCTCGCCATACTTCATCGGCTGAAGCCCCAGCTCCACGATGAGGGGAAGCATGTCTGCGCTCACCTCGTAGAGGCATAATCGCCCGCGCGCGGCGTCACATCGACGGCGGAACTCCCAGATCAACTCGGGCCAGGCAGCGGCAGACCCCACCGGATCGCCCATCGTAATCCAGGTCCGGCCCTGGACGCGGTACATGAGGAACGCATCGCCGGCCGCCGAAATCAGAAAGCTCTTGTCTCCCGTAAACGCCAGCATGGAGTCGGTCCGCTGCGTCGACGCCAGCGCCGCCACCGCCACTTCCGCAGGAAGCTCCGAGGGCTCACTCGTCGCGGGTGCGACCGACAGGATCCGCCAGAAGGCCCAGCCCGCGACGAACATGGTCGCGCCCAGTGTCGCTCGCAGGAAACGCGGCGCGTCTCCACGCCAGGCAAAGTCCCACCAGAGATCGCCCGAATAGGGAATGTGCTTGTAGGCGAAGAAGCCTGCCCAAGCGCTGAGTGCAAGCGCGATCATCGCAGCCGCCCACCACCAGCTCTCCACGGGCGCGGATCCGATGCCCGAGCGACGATAAAAGGCCGGCCGGCTATATTGAAGGAGCCCCGCCACCGCGAGCAGCACGCCCGCCTCCTCGAAGTCGATCCCCTTGAACAACGAGAACAGCGCGCCGATCAGGAGGAGCGCACGCGCAACATGGAAGCCGCTCTTCAGCCGCGCCTGGATCGCCGGTGCAACGAGCAGCAACGCAGTGCCTGCGAGGCTCGCCGCGAAGTGCGAGGCCTCGATGAAAGGGAGCGGCACGACGTCCCGCAGCACGGCTATGCGCCCATGAAGCGGCGGCAGCGCGCCGGACACGAGCAGGACGAGCCCGCCTGCGAACACGAGCATCGACAGGAGCGGCGGCGCGAGCACCTGGCCGATACGCGCTGCGACACCCAGCCCGACCTGCATCCGCTTGCGAAGCCGGTGCCCCTCGAGCGCGACCAGAATGGCTCCGGCTATTCCGAGCGGCAGCAGATAATAGATTATGCGGTACAGCAGCAACGCGGCGAACAGCTCAGCGTGACCCAGCGGAACCAGAGCGAGGATCGTGGCTTCGAATACCCCTAGCCCACCGGGCACATGCGAGATGAACCCGGCGATGATCGCAAGGGCATAAGCGAGAAGGAAGGTGCCGAAGAGCGCAGGCGGTGCTCCGGGCAGCAAGATGTAGAGCGCCGCGGAAGCACAGGCCAGGTCCATCACGGACACGACGATCTGAGCGGACAGGAGGCGGACCGGCGGAAGCGGGATGGCATTGCCGCCGATCCGAAGCTCGGCAACGCCGCGACCTCGCAGCACCAGCGCCGAGATGAGCCCGACCAGCAGGCTGGCCCCGAGCAGATGCTGCGTCACCGGCCCGATGTGGAGGCTTGCGATGGGAACACTCGTCCCCGCAAACAGCAGGGCAACCGAAGCCACTGCGGCGAGGCCGGACCAGAATGCCATGGAGGTGATCACTGTGATCCGGGCGACGTCCGCGAAGTCGAGGCCAGCCGCGCCATAGGCACGAAGCCGCGCCGCTCCTCCGGTCAAAAGCGCGAAGCCCAGATTGTAGCTGAGCGTATAGCTGGTGAACGAAGCGATGGCGGCGGTCCGCCAGGGCAAGTCGCGACCGATGGCGCGCAAGGCGGCCCAGTCATAGAAGGTCAGCGCCAGATAGCTGCCCGCGGTGAGGAAGCAGGCCAAAGCGAGCCGCCAGATCTCCATCGAGGCGATTACCTCGCGGATCTCGTGATAACGAACCTCGGCGAGAATTCCCCGGATCGCCTCGAATGCCAGAATGGCGATCACGAGCACGGCGAGGGCGAGCAGCTGACGGCGTCGCCCCCACACCAGATCGCAGACGCGCAACGGGGCGACCATCGCACTCAGATGCGCGTCCAGTCTTGCGACTTGCAGATCAGGCCCCCGAAAATACATCCGGAAATGCGGAGCACATCGGGTGAGCGCTGAACGATGCGCGACGAGAAACTTCGGGCCATATCGGGAACGAAGACCGTCCCCGTCCATCGGCCGCTCCCGGTCTTCCGATAATTTTGCAGCAACTCGGTGCCGACGAGGCGCTCCACCCCCGCCTCGCGTGCGTCGTTCTGCGCTTCGGCACCGGCGGCGACGATCTCGCCGCACAGCTCGGCGCCGCAAAGCAAGGTCTTCACGACGATAGTGCGCCCGGGGTTGGTCCAGGTGCCGAAGATCGGATCGCGCGAAGCCGACGCTGTGGACGGGCGCACAGGCCCGGAGGCTTGAGCAGGCATTGCAGCCGCTACGCACAGCGCCAACGTCAAGGGAAGGAAGAGCCGCATCAGAAACGCTCCTGAAACTTCAGCACAGGACCCAGCTCGCGCAGGATTGTCTGCACGAGCAGACGATGATCGTTGCGCAGGAAATGTCCGCCAGGCAGCGCAATCCGCCGGGCATTCGTCATCGTGAGCGCTGGGCACAATGTGTCGGTCTCGGTCACGCCCTGGATACAGGTGAGCGGCAGCCAGTCGAGACGCGACGCTTCGGAACCATCGGCATCGGGGGTGCCGCGATAGCTCAGCCCTGACGGATCGGCGCGAAAATAGGCGGTCGCACCCGGCACCACCAGCACGGCAGCGGCGACCCGGCCGCGCAGATCTTGCGGCAGATCGGCCAAGCCGACGCGAACGATATCGGCGCCAAAGGATTGTCCAAGCACGACGATGCGGCTGGCTCCCGTCTGCCGCAGGGTCTGCCGGATCGCATTCGCGACGATCGCGTCGGTCTCGGCCCGCGTGCGGCGCGATGCGAACGCAGTGGAGGAAGAAACGCCGAGAACCGGAATGCCCGCCTTGACGAGCCCGTCGGAGATATAAGGGCCCATTCCGAACCGCAGTCCCATGTCCCCGGAGAAGAACACTGCCGCTACGGGTTTGCCGCGGGTCCCCGCGCCGAACAGGTGGACAGGATCACGGTCGAAAAAACCGGCAACCGCGTACAGGCCCAGCAGAACGGCGCCCGCCATCGCGAGCACGACGCACAACCAGCCGAGCCCGGTCCTTGGAAGCCAGCGCGCACTAGAACGGGGGTTCGTGGACTGTGCCATGCATCGATACTGCCCCATCCTGTCTGTCGAGATCGTGGCGAGTGAATGAACTATAGTTCATCTTGAAAGCTGGCCTGGCCATAGTCGCTCGCGAGCGCCTCGCCTTCACTTGCTCACGGCATAGGTGATCACGAAGCAGGCAAAGGTGAGCAAAAGCATCGCTGCGATGAAGGCGCGGTCGGCGATTTGCTCGAGCCAATGGACGCGGCCGGAAGCTTGCCTGCGGATCGCGACATACGAAGCGAGGGTGGCTATGAGGAACAGCACGGCATCCACCGAGAGGATGTCGTCGGCGAGCGTCTCGTGCCCGTGGACGACGGCCACCACCCTGAGCAGTCCGATGCCGGTAAGACAGACGCCGACCAGTGCAGCGGCAACCGGGCAGATCAGGCGACACGTCCGCTCATCCAGCGCAATCTGCCGCGACTCCCGTCTTTCCGACTCGCCGCGCACTCTCCGGCCCGTCATGTGTCTGATCCCACTGCCTGAAGTACCGAGCGCAAGCATGATAGTGCGCCTCGCTGGCCAGGGAAGCGGAAAGCGCCCGAATGCGAAGCGGTACGGCGCCCCGTGCCTCTCGGGACCTTGCGCAATGGAAAGCAACCTAAGTTAGTACGCATCTCGGGTTCATGAAGATCGCAGATATTCGCCGCGTGACCGAGGTACGCGCTTGCGGTTGCCGGGGAGAGTTGTCGGCGCGTCTTAAGACGGCGGAGTCATCCCCCGCAGGAGATAACGAAGGGAGCATAGCAGCGGGACCGAGTTTCGCCCGTCGCGTAAGCTTGAGCGGGCGCGCCGTTAAACATCTCATCCCAACAAGACACGGTTACCCTGCCTCGTACATCGCTACGAGACTCAGCTATTTATTTCGGACTCAGCTTTTGTTTCCCGACCCCAAGTCGTGGCATCTTTCATCTAAGTTCTGACACTTTGCCCTCGTTGCAACGCGCGACTTTGCGGTGAAAGTTTTGACACCAAGCTCAAGTTGCTCTTGGCTATTCCAAAATGCCCTATCCGGCTACACGGCGATGATTTAATAGATTGAACGCCTTGCGGCGAGTTCCTGATACTCCCGCCGGGGCCGAGGCGCTTGAAGACACGCTTCCCATAATATGTACTATTGCCCCTTGATGCGAATGCTGCAGGAGGATGAACTCCGTGTCTTCGCCGAAACTTCCGGGACCGTATCACTTCACAGAAGAGAAATACGCATCCTGGTTCCAGGAAGGGCGGGGTCAAGGGGAGGGCGTTGCCTACAAGCCCTTTTTGCAGGTCCGGAACGTTAGATCCAAGGGGCGCAAACAGACTTCCTGGGATCCTGCATGAACGTTTAGTTCACCTGATGACTGACTTGCAGCGAAATGCATTTTTGCATTTCGAATGGGTGGACAATGTCGTCGACATTCAAGAGCAATTTCCCCTTGAACGAAGCGTAACCCGGCGCATCGGCATCGCTGCGGGCATGGGTATCCTGCACGGCCAATCTTTGTCGTGCTCGATCTGGCGCTTCGCGATCCTCGGCGAGCGCTCTCGCGCCTGCTGGCGTTTCGGAGGTTCGCGCGAGAGCCACTCGATGCAGTGACCCTGCGCAAACGCTGCGGGTCGCGGAGGTGCGTTCGAATGCCGCAATGTTGATCGCGACTCCGTCAGTCAGATCCGGGACGGCCCCCCTGACCGCCAACGAGCAATGTGTCCCGGGCTGGCCAAACCGGGCGGATATCCCGATCGATGCTCGAATCGACGCAACGTGGTGGCGCGGGCTTCGGCGGGCCTGATTTTATCGCCGCGGCTCGGGAAATCCCCAGCCCGACGGCGCACCGGGCCTGCGATAGCAGCGGCCGAGCGTCGCGATCGCAGATTTGCCAATGGCCATAACCGTCTCCGCCCCTTCCACGCGCGCTGTCGCGGAATTTCGCTGTGCGGCCAGCCCACCGCTCTTGAGAGCGCCCGCAATCTTCGCCACGCGATCGCGCGCGCCACTCGCAATCCGCAAAGATGCAGCGAGTCCGATGCCGCTGACCGACACAGCACGCGAACGTGCGGACAATCTGATCCGGCGGCTGAAAAACGCCCGTGTCGGCGGCAGCTTCTGGGGCGGACGCCCCGAACTCGCCAAAGGCTGCACGGTGTGGGAGCCCCGCCGGGGCGATGCCGCGGCCTTTTGCCCGGCTGCCGGCAACCCGATCTTCCTGTGGGTCGACGAAGATCCTGCGGTGGGAGCGTCCGGGCATTTGCCGGGGCTCCTGACCGGTGAGCTCGATCCGTGGCATTTGCTCGACCAGGTCGCGCAAGTCGTCGCACCGGCGGATGACGCTCTGGCGATCATCGCACGACTGCTCGGCATCCCCGTCATCGATTCCGTCACCGGAAAACCGTTGGCGCATGATCTGCGCGCGCGCCGGTCGCTCGCATGGCAGGTGCTCGAAGCGCCGACCTATCGCGAACCGTTCACCGGATCGGAGATACCGCCCGAAGCCGCCATCGATCTGCTCGGCGAATGGAGACGCCATCTCGACACGGTCGGTGGAATCGGCGTCCAGTTCGGGATGCGCGGCTGGAAGCGCTCGCAGATCGACCGCTTCCTCACCGGTGTGTCGGGGGTGCCGCGGCACGCGCGGACGACGAGAGCTGCGCTGGAGGTCGCCGGCACGAAGCAAGCCGCCGTCGCCATCTGGCCATCGCGCGTTCCCCTCGAATTCGAGGCGCGCGCCGCCGCGAGTGGCGTCCCGGTCGCTCGGGTCGAGGACGGGTTTCTGCGCTCGCCCGGGCTCGGTGTCCATCTGGTGCCGCCGCAATCGATCATCGTCGATCGCGAGGGAATTCACTATGATCCCGCGCGGCCAAGCGACCTCGAGAGACTGCTCGCCGAACACCGGTTTCCGCCCGAACTGCTGTGCCGCGCCGTCGCGCTGCGCATGACCATCGTGTCCGCCGGGCTGGGCAAATATGGAAGCGGCGGCAAACCGCCCGCGATCGTCTTGCCGCCCGATCGGCGCAGCATCCTCGTGATCGGCCAGGTCGCTGATGATCGGTCGGTCCTGATGGGCGACGTTGCGGGAGGCGGAAACGCGGGGCTGCTCGAACGGGCCCGTGCGCACGCGCCGGATGCCTTTCTCCTCTACAAGCCGCACCCCGATGTGCTTTCCGGGCATCGGCGCGCTGGACTACGCCGCGAAACGCACCACCTCGCGGACCATATTCTCAACAGGCCGTGCGGCCTGGCGCCGCTGCTGAAAGTTGTAGATGAAGTCCATGTACTGACCTCGCTCGCCGGGTTTGAGGCGTTGCTGCGCGGCTGCGACGTGATGTGTCACGGCGCGCCCTTCTATGCCGGATGGGGCCTTACTCATGATCTGGTGTCAGTGCCGCGCCGCAAGCGCCGGCTGACTCTGGATCAGCTGGTGGCGGGAGCGCTGCTGCTCTACCCGCTCTATCTCGACCCGGACACCGGCCTGCCCTGCTCCGCCGAACGGCTCGTCGCCCGTCTGGCAGGCGCCACCCCGCGCCCTTCGCTGGTGAACCGGCTGCGGCTATTCGAGGGCCTGATCCGCCGCGCACTCCGGCCCGCGACGGCATGACGCGAACCTTTCTCTTCCTCCAGGGCCCTCCGGGGCCCTTCTTCCGGCAGCTCGGCGAGGCGTTGCGCTGCGCCGGGAGCAATGTTCTTCGCGTCAACTTCAATGGGGGCGACCGCTTCGACTGGCGCGGGACCGCATTCGATTTCCGGGGGCGAGCGGACACTTGGCCGGCGGCGCTCGCTGGCCTCGTCGAACGGCACGCCGTCACCGATATCGTGCTGTTCGGTGATTGCCGGCCGTTGCACCGCGCCGCGGTCTCCGTTGGTTGCACGTGTAATGTCGTCGTGCACGTCTTCGAAGAAGGCTATGTCCGTCCGGACTGGGTCACGCTCGAGCAGAACGGCGTGAACGGCCATTCGTCGCTGCCGCAGGACGCGGAATATTATTGCCGGATGGCGGAGGGCCTCGCGCCGATCCCAAACCTACCCGCGGTTCCCGCCAGTTTTGCCCAGCGCGCGGGCGAGGCAATCGCTTATTACGGCGCATCCGCGCTGATGTCGCCAGCGTTCAGGTATTTCCGGTCGCACCGCCCGTCCTCGCTGACCGCGGAGACAGCCGGCTGGCTACGCCGCCTTGGTCGGCATCCCTTCGTCGCGTGGCGAAGCAAGGCAGTGCTTCGCGCGCTCGACTCGCCTTATTTCGTCGTGCCCCTGCAACTCGACTCGGATCATCAACTGCGCGTCCATTCGGCCTTCGGCAATATGGAAAAAGCCATCCGGGAGATCCTCAGCTCGTTCGCCGCGCATGCCCCGGAAGGACCGGTGTTGCTGTTCAAAGGCCATCCGCTCGACAATGGCCTGCGCAACTGGCGCAAGCTGATCGAGGACGCGGCGACCACGCTCGGAATGGTCGATCGAGTCCGTTATCTCGAATGCGCGGACATCGCGAAACTCGTCGCCCATGCGCAGGGTGTGGTGACCGTCAACAGCACCACGGGGACGCTCGCACTTGCCGCGGGCGTTCCGGTCAAGGTTCTCGGGCGCGCGGTCTATGACGTCCCCGGCATCGCGCATCGGGGGCCGCTCGATGGCTTCTGGCAAGCCCCCGGATGCCCCCAGATCGAGCTGTTCCACGCCTTCCGCAGAGTGCTCGCGCATCGCTGCCTGCTTCGCGGCGGCTTCAGCAGCCTGGAAGGACGCACGCTGCTGATCGAGCCCGCAGTCACGCGCATGCTCGCGGCGAGAAATGCGACGCGGCACCCCGGATCGGCGCGCACGCTGGAGGCGATTGCGTGAAGCCGGAACGCCTCCTTCACGACGCATCGACCTTTCGGATCAAGGCGTCTCCCCAGGCGGCGACCGGGCCCGAGATCGTGCTCGATCTCACTCGCCTCCTGTCGCGAGTGCGTCACGCGACTCCGACGGGAATCGATCGCATCGAGCTGCTTTATGCCCGCGCATTGCTGGCCCGCGTGCCGGAACGACTTCAGTTCGCCGCAACGCATCCGCTGGGTGGGTATGGCCGGCTCACGCCCGCCGCGGTTCTGCGCTTTCTCGATGCGACCGAATTGCGCTGGAGCGAGACCGGTGGAGACGAAACCGCGCGCGCCGCATGGCGGCATCTCCTCGCATCGCTTGCCGGTTTGTGGCCACAGCCGGTGACGCCGGCGATCCGCACGCGGATCGTGCTGCATGTCTCGCCCAGCGCGCTCGAAGACGAACAGCGTGTCGCGGCGCGTCTGCGGCGCGAGAATGCCCGGCTGGTATGTCTCGTCCACGACCTGATACCCCTCACCCACCCGGCATTCGCCCGTGCCGACGCCCCGCGCCGCCACGCCCGGCGGATGGTCAGCGTAGCACGCCACGCACACGGCGTGATCGCCAACTCCAGCGCGACCGCGGACGCGTTCGCAGCTTATTTGGGTGCAGTCGGCCAGTCCGTGCCGAAGCTCGCCGTGGCGCCGTTCGGGGCCGTCACGCCCCGGCCCCCGGCGCCGGCCACGCCAGCGATCGACCAGCCCTATTTCCTGTGCGTCGGCACGATCGAGCCGCGCAAGAATCACCTCCTGCTGCTCCAGCTGTGGCACCAGCTCGCGGAGAATGCGGGCGACCGCGAGATCCCCAAGCTCGTCCTCATCGGGCGGCGCGGCTGGGAAAATCAGAATGTGTTCAATCTGCTCGATCGCTCGCGGCTTCGCCCGCACGTCCGCGAACTCGGACGGGTTGCCGATCAGGCGCTGACGGGCTGGCTCGCCGGTGCAGCCGCTTTGCTGATGCCCTCCTTCGCAGAAGGGTTCGGACTCCCGGTAATCGAAGCGCTCGCCACAGGAACGCCGGTGATCGCGAGCGACATAGCCGCGCATCGCGAGGCCGGCCGCGACGTTCCCGAATATCTCGATCCGCTGGACGGACCGGGCTGGCGTCGGGCGATCCTCGATTATGCGGACCCCGCTTCCCCACGACGGCGCGCACAGCTTGCGCGCCTCGGTGAGACAGTGCTGCCGACATGGGACGATCATATCGATCGCGTGCTCGCGTTCGTCGAGGCTTCCGCATCGTGATTGCGCGGAACGCCTTTGGCGGCCTGGCGCACTATCTCGATGGCCTCGACGTCCAGCGCTCGGTGGTGGGAGCGCTGATCATGCGCGAGCTGCACACACGCTATGGACGCGAGAATATCGGCTATGCGTGGCTGCTCGTCGAACCGATGCTCCTCGCCACTTCGGTGGCGGTACTGCACGGGAATGCCGGCGCGCATGGCGGGGAAGACCTGCTGCCCATTCCGTTCGCGCTCGGCGGCTATTGCATGTTCATGGTGTTCCGGTCGGTGATCGGGCGCGCCGAGTCGACGCTCGAAGCCAACAAGCCCCTGCTGTTTCACCGCATGGTGACGATCTTCGACATGCTGGTCGCCCGCGCGCTGCTCGAGGCCGCATCGACATTGCTCGCGCTCGTCGTGCTGCTCGGCCTGTCCTGGACCCTGGGCTATGGCGGCGTGCCGGCGTCTCCGCTCGTAATGCTTGCCGGCTTCGGCTATATGGTCTGGTTTTCCTTCGCGCTGTCGATGCCGATCTGCGCCGCCTCCTATTTCAGCAAGGCGGTGGGCAAGTTCGTCCATCCCTTGACCTATCTCGCCATGCCGATCTCGGGAACGTTCTTCCTGCTCGCGTGGGTACCGGAACCCTATCGCGGCATGCTGTACTGGTTCCCGCTCAATCAGATCTTCGAAATGTTTCACACCGGCCAATTCGCATCGGTGCGGAGTCCCTATTTCGACGTGATGTACGTCACCTTCTGGTGTCTGGGCCTCACCTTTCTGGGCCTGGTCTCGCTCCGCATCGTCCGCAAACACGTGCATCTGAGTTGATCCGATGGCAACTGTCCCCCTTCATCCGCCCGAGCCCGAACCCGATTTCGTGGAGCTGCAGGCACAGCCGGCGCCGGAGCCCGTCTCCCGCGCGCGGCAGCAAGACGAACCTCACCCGCATCGACTGGAACAATATCCGCCGGGCGCCTCCGACCCAGGTCGCAGGCGGCTCGGCTGGCTTCGGAATCTTGCGCTGGTGGTGCTGCTGCCGACGGCGTTGGTCGCGATCTTCCAATATTGCGTGATCGCCAACCAGTATGAATCGGAGACGCATTTCGTCGTCCGGACATCGGGCCAGAGCGGGTCCGCCGGCTCGGGCCTCGGGCAGTTGCTGGGCCTCGAAACCAACCCGACCGCGGCCGACAACCAGACCGTCGTCGATTATCTCCTGTCGCATGATGCCGTCGCGAACCTGCAGCGAAGCGTGGGGCTCGCGTCGATTTTCCTTCGGCCGGAAGCGGATATTTTCTCGCGGCTCGAGCGCGATGCCCCGCCGGAAACGCTGCTGCGCTATTATCGCGAGATGGTGAATGTCGATGTCGGGCGTGAGACCGGCATCACCCGGATCAGCGTACGCGCGTTCCGGCCGGCGGATGCCGAGCGGGTCGCCCAGGAATTGCTCAAGATCGGCGAACAGCGGGTCAATGAATTCAACAAGCGGCTTCTGGAGAACCGGCTCACCGGCGCGCGGGAATCGCTGATGACCGCCGAGCGGGGAGTCGGCGAAACCCAGACCGCGTTGACCGGCTTCCGCCAGTCGGGCCGGGACATCGATCCCGAGCGCACCAGCACCGCGCGCATCACCATGGTGACGCAAATGCAGGCGGAGCTTGCACAGGCGCGCGCGCGGCTTTCCAGCATGGCGAGCGCGCTCCGCCGCGACAGTCCGCAATATGTCACCATGGCAGCACGGGTCCGCGGGCTCGAACAACAGGTAGCAGCGGCAGAAGGCAGCCTCACCGGCTCGCATCGTGCGACGGCGGCGGGACTCGGCCAGTTCGAAACCTTGCGGCTCCGCCAGGCATTCGCCGCCAAGCGTTTCGAGGCTGCGACAGCGGCACTCGACGCCGCGCGCGAGCAGGCCGTGCGCCAGCAACTCTTCCTCGTCCGGGTCGTGGAGCCCAACCTGCCCGGCAAAGCCCTGTATCCGAAGCGCCTCAAGCTGGTCGCCACTGTCTTTTTCGCGCTGTTGCTGACCTATGCGATCGGCTGGCTGATCCTTGCAGGCATCAAGGAACACGCCGCGTGATGACCGACCTGCTGATGAACCTTCCGCTCAAGCTTCGCCGCTCGGCCGGCGTCGCGGTCACGCCGCAGATGCACCGGACGATCGCGCTCGGCAATCAGGCCCGCGACGAAAGGAACTGGCAAGCCGCCGCGGCTGCGTACCGCTCCGCGCTCGAGACCGATCCGTCGCTGACGCACATCTGGGTCCAGCTCGGCCACGCGCTCAAGGAACAGGCGGATTTCGGCGCGGCGGAGACCGCCTATCGTACGGCCGCGGAATCCGCGCCTGCAGAGGCCGAGCCGTGGTTGCACCTGGGGCATCTCCACAAGCAACGCGGCGATCGCGCGGCTGCGAACCGGAACTATATGCGCGCACTCAAGCACGCTCCCGACAATCCGGACGTGTTGCAGGAAATGGCGTATCTGCTCGACAGTGGCGACGGTGCACAGATGCGTGAGTTGCTTGCGCTGATCGGCCGCGAGGAAGCGGAACCCGACGCCGCGCCGGCCCCGGGGGAGGCGGCGGAGGCGCTGCGGCAGATCGAGGCGCTGCTTCCCCGGCTGCTCGAGGAGACCCGCGGCGCCGCGCGGCTGCGGGTAGAGGCGCTGTCCGGTCTCGTCCGGAGCGTGCGGTCATCCAGCCCGGCCGCTCCAGGCCCGGACGCCCAGGATCGGCCGGTCCTCGTCTTCGACGTCTCGGATCTGATCTCTTATTTCCGCAACGCCCGACTTCCCACCGGCATCCAGCGCGTCCAGATCGAAACGATCGGCGCTGCGCTCGCTCTGGGCGATTTCGACGTGCAGATTTGCGCGTTCATCGAATCGCGGGACGACTGGCTCGAGATACCCGCCGCCAGCTTCCATTCGCTTGCCAGGCTCAGCCTTGCCGGCAATGATCGCGGCGCACCCGAATGGATCGGCGCACTGGCGAGACTGCACTTGCGGCTTGCTACGTCCGAGCCGATCGAGATGCCGCGCGGCGCCTATCTGATCAATCTCGGCACCTCGTGGTGGCTGCAGAATTACTTTCTCTTCGTCCGGCAGGCCAAGGCGCTCCGCGGCGTGCGCTATGTCCCCTTCGTCCATGACCTCATCCCGGTTATGGCCGCCGAGCATTGCGTCAAGGAGCTTACGCAGGATTTCGTGAGCTGGGCGGTCGGTGCCTTCGAGCATGCCGACCATTTCCTCGTGAATTCGGAATCGACCAGAACCGACCTTTTGCACGTCGCTTCGATGCTGGGCCACGAAATCGATCCGGTCGACATCGCAGTGGTTCGTCTCGATGCCGATTGCCGCAAGCCGGACCTGGTCCCCGCGCACCCGCGCCAGCTGTCGCACTGGGGATTGAAGCCGAACGGCTTCGTGCTGTTCGTCTCGACCATCGAATCGCGAAAGAACCACCTCGTCGCTTTCGAGGCCTGGGTCACGCTGCTGAAGCGTTACGGTGCCGGCGCGGTCCCCAAACTGGTGTGCGTCGGCAATCGCGGCTGGCTCAACGACGCAGTCTATGCGCGGCTCGATAGCCATGCGGGGTTGCGCGAGCACGTGGTGATGCTGTCGGGTCTGTCGGACGCCGAGCTCACGCTGCTGTACCGGACCTGCCTCTTCACCATCTATCCGAGCCGATACGAAGGCTGGGGCCTGCCGGTGACCGAAGCGTTGTGCCACGGCAAGGTGGCGTTGATCTCGGACGCCTCCTCGCTGCCTGAAGCGGGCGGCGATCACGCAGTCTATTTTCGTTCAGGCGATGTCGAAGCGTTCGCCACCGCGCTGGAGCGGCTGATCCGCGAGGACGGTTACCGCGAAGCATTGCAGCAAAAGATCGCCGCCGGATTTCGGCCGCGTGCGTGGAGCGACATCGCGACCGACATGGCAGCGGCCGCCCTGCGCTGGCGCGGCGACGAACCTCAGGTGCAGGCCGACGTACCGGTCGCAAGGCTGGGGGCGTGGCATCCGCTGGTGCGCAACTATGCCACCACCATCTGGCCCGGCATGCGCTCGGCCGAGATATTCCGCGCCGGAGACGGCTGGTGGGGCCTCGACGATTGGGGCTGCTGGACCAAGTCGCACGGCGGACGGCTGGAGATCGGCACCGGCGCTCCCGGTCTGGCGATCCGGCTATGCCTGCAACTGCATGGAATCCCGGGACGCGAGGTGCGCTTCGCGGTCGATACGTCGGACCAGGCGACGCGCGTCGAAGGAGTGTTGAAGCCCGGCGAGTTCAAATGGATCACCATGACGGTGACACCGGATCCGACCGGAATCATACGGTTGGAAGTCAACGGCAATACGAGCGCCGACCTTGCCGAAATAACCTCCGGAGGGGACCCGCGGAAAGTCTCGGTCGGCGTCGCGGGATTCTTCCTGTGTGCCGCGGACGATCGCCAGGCCCGGTTCGACTTCATCGAGGCTCTTACGCTCGGAACGCTGAGCGACCTCGCATTCGGCCGGCCCGGTCCCGGTTCGGCGGGGGCGAACCAGCCCCGATGAGGTCGACGCCTGCCGCAGGCAGTGCCGATGTCGCGTCGATCGTCCGCGGCGACGGCGAAGCGGCGTTCGTAATTCTGTTCGCCGACGACGATGTTCGCGCCGGATTCTCGGGCCCGGTTGCCGACCATATCGGCAAACGGCCGGATTGCCGGGTGGCGATCGTGGCGCCGGATACAGCGGCGATCGATCCGGCCGCGATGGCCGAACTGCTTCGGGCCCGCGTGCCGGAACAAGCGCGGGTGCTGATGATCGGTCACGGTGCAAACGCGAATATTGCGGCTGCGCTGGCGGCGGAGCTGGGGGCCGCGCTTCTGCTGGTCGCGCCTGTCGAACCGCGCGACCACAGGGTTCTCGAAACGCGCGCGCGCGCCGCGGGGATCGCAATCACCACAAGCGAACAAGCGGTCGGATGGCTTGCACAGGTCGCGACGCTCGACCTGCATCGAATGCCCTTGCCCGGCGCGGCGCTGCCGATCGCATTGCGCCAGTCGGGCACGATGGCGGATATCCTCGGCGCGATGATCGATGGCCTGCCGCTGCCCGACCTGTCGGGGTCGATCGCCGACTGGCATCGACGGCACGGCTATGGGATCGAGCTTGCCGATTCAGTCCAACGCTCCGTATCCGGCGAATTGCACCTGCACGGCCGGATCGCCAACACCGGCGAGGCGCCCCTCCACTTCGGACGTCGCCAGCCCGACCGCCTGCTGATCGGCGCACGGGCCCGGACCGGTCGGACCGCGGCATGGACGATCGAAGCGCGCGCGATGCCGACACAGGCGGTATTGGCACCAGGCGCCTCGGCAGGATTCTTCATCAGATTCGCCGCACCACCCTCAAATGCGGAAGACGATGTCGAGATCGAGCTCTCGCTCGTTGCCGAAGGGGTCTTCTGGTATTGCGACCTCGGCTTCCCACGGCTTCGTCTCGCCACGGCATCGTCCCTCGACGGCGACCCGCCCGCTTTTCCACCACAGCCCGCCAAGGCCCTTCCGGCGTCGGCCGTCCCCGTGAACGAATGCGCGACGCTCGACGATCTGTCGAACTGCTACCGGCTGATCCTCGGGCGAACGCCTGACCCGGATGGCTTTTCCTATTTCAGCCAGCTCCTGCAAACGGGGATGACCGTGGACGAACTCGTTTCGATCTTCGTCACCTCGCCGGAAGCGCGCGCGCGCTTCGTTATGCTCGGCCGGCCGGCATCTCCCACGGCGAACTGACCGGCATCAAGCGATCGCGCGCTCGATTGCGCCTTGCTCGTAGAGCGGCAGGCCGCGCGCACTTGCATAGGCATTGGCCTGGCGGATCAGATACTCCAGATTCTCGCGTATGAAAGTCGAGTGCCAGAACGGATTGGTTCCATAGCGATATCCCGGCACGAGCGCCGCGCGCAGGACCATATAGGCGTAAAGGCGGTTCTTTTCCTCTCCCAACGGCCGAGACTTGAACTGCGCCAGATGGTGGAGGACGAGCGCGCTTCGCCCGGCGCGCTGCCAGGTATTGCCGTCACGATCGCAAATCTCTTCGTGAATCAGCCCTTCCCAGCGGATGTCGTGGCGATTGCGGTAGATCCGGCGCTGCGTCTCTTCCTCGAAAGGCCCGCTGGCTCGAAGCCGCTCGATGTCGATCCTCGCGCCCGGTTCGGACGCATAGTTACGGCGATGAACATGGAACACGTCGCATTCCGCCGCCGCGATCTCGCCGCGGAGCAGCGGCGCCTGCGCAGGATCAATCCATTCGTCGGAGTCGATTGAGAAGAGCCATGGCGCGACCGTGAATCGCGCACCATGATTGCGAGCATGCGCGAAACCGAATTGCGAGAGATTGGCCTGATCGTAGCGCGCGACATGATCCTTGCCGGAAAGCAGGTCCGCGTACAGATCGCCGCTTCCGTCCGTCGAGCCCATGTCGACGACGATCACCTGATCCACCACCGCCTTGATCGCCGGCAGCGTGAGCGACAGCATCTCGACTTCGTTGAAGGCGAGCAAGACGGCCGCGATCTCGACGGTCAAATGACCGCTCCCTCGGCGAGGCACGAAATGCCCGTCCGGTCCACGACCAGTCCGATACGCGCGGAATTGAAGCCGAACTCGTCGAACCAGAATCGTCCCTCGCGCACGAGGGCCACGACGACCTCGTGTCGACCCGGGGGAAGGTTGCCGAGGTCGATGGTGATCGCGAAGCGGTGAACGCTTCCCGGCGTCAGGTCGCCCGGCGGAAAATCGAAGCGCGCCTCGCGCTGGCTGCCGCCGAAGCGTCCCTCCGGCCACAGCCGGGCACCTAGGCGCACCGGATGGGAAGCTGCCGCGTCGCGCGCAATCTGCGACGCAGAATGCATCGCCAAGGTGCCGGAAATCCCCAGCATCGATCCATCGATTCTCGTCCCAGCCGGATCCAGAGCGAGGCTATGCCGGCTTTTCGCCATCCAGCCGGCGAAGCGGTCCGACAAGGACAGATCGGTTCTGACGCCGGCAATCGCTTCGTCGATCATCATGCGCATCAGCCCGGACTCGCGCAACGCGACCACCAGCGCTCCGTGCGCCAGCGGCTCCGATCCCAGCATATGCAGCGCGGCATGGCGCTTGAGATGGAAAGCATGCTGCACATCGAGGCACTCGCCGCTGGCACTGAGGCAGATGGTGATCGCCTGATCGGGCAAAAGGTGGCGCGTATCGTGATAGAGCGGCGCGAGATCGAGCAGCCGGGCATCGCCCTGGCGCTGGACGCGCTCGACCTGCGCGTCCCAGCGGTGGTCGCCCCAAGCGTCGAGCGCGCCATGGGAAAGAATGGTCTGCGGCGCAAGCGCGATGATCGTCTCGGCGCCGATCAACCGACCGAACAGCAAGGCGGCATAGCCTCCCATGCTGTATCCGATGCAGATGACTCGCCGGAATCCGCGCGCATGTTCGGCGAGGGCATCCGCAAGAGCCGACGGACCGCCCGGAAGATCGGGAACCCCATGGTACCAGCTGGTGTCGGGATCGCGCAGCAACAGTACCGCGCAATCGGAGCGGTCCAGCAAATTGTGGAATTCGAACGGCTTGGCGACGCTGTCCACGCCGAGACTCGAAAAGGCGATGACCAGTGCCTCGCAGCCGAGGGGCCCCGTCTGAAAAATCGAGGTTTCTGCCGTTCCGATCATCGCGCCCGCCTGTGCCGGATGGCACGCGGATTCGCTTGACCGGGCTTCCTCATTCGCGCCAATCGGATGTCGACGGGAGGGACCGGCGCATGATCAGTTTCGAGCGGGTCAACAAGATCTATCACGGCCGCAATCTCACCAGAAAAGTACTCGAGGACACCAGCTTCGTCCTCCGTCCGGGGCAGGCCCTGGGGATCTGCGGAGCGAACGGTGCGGGCAAGTCGACGCTGCTTCGCCTCATCGCCGGCGTCGAACATCCGAGCAGCGGAATCATACATCGCGGAATGAGCGTCTCGTGGCCGATCGGCTACACGCATTGCTTTCAGGCGAGCTTGACCGGGGCGGACAATAGCCGGTTCATCGCACGGATCTATCGGCAGCCTGTCGATCGTCTGCTCGCTTTCGTCGAGAATTTTGCCGAGCTCGGGGACTATTTCAACCAGCCGGTGAAGACCTACTCGGCCGGCATGGTGGCGCGTCTCGCCTTTGGCGTTAGCCTCGCCATCGACTTCGATTGCTATCTGGTCGACGAAGTCACGGGCGCAGGCGACCAGCGCTTTGCGGAACGCTGTCACGCCGCCTTGGCCCATCGTCGGTCGACCGGAACGCTGGTCATGGTCTCGCACAGCCCGACGACGCTGCAGGAATATTGCAGCACGGGCGCCGTGCTGCACGACGGACGACTGACCTTCTACCCGACGATCGACGAGGCGATCGAAATTCACCAGGCCCAGCAGCGGCTGGCCGCCTGAATCACCGATCCTCATCGCGTCAATTCTCGAACCCCATAGAATGGCGAGAAGAGTTGGTTGATGATCTGGACCAGCTTGGCCGCCTGATTGGAGCGCGCATTGGCGATGTAGATCACGTCGCCGTTGCGCATCGCGAAACGCTGCGAGACGAAATAGCTTTCGGGTCGCAGCATGTTGAGCCGATAGATGACGGGCACCGGCGCGCCGCCGGGCGTCTCAGCGGCTGGCCGCCTGAATCACCGATCCTCATCGCGTCAATTCTCGAACCCCATAGAATGGCGAGAAGAGTTGGTTGATGATCTGGACCAGCTTGGCCGCCTGATTGGAGCGCGCATTGGCGATGTAGATCACGTCGCCGTTGCGCATCGCGAAACGCTGCGAGACGAAATAGCTTTCGGGTCGCAGCATGTTGAGCCGATAGATGACGGGCACCGGCGCGCCGCCGGGCGTCTCAGGTGCGGCCCAGCGAAAGACGAACACCGCAGTCGGATCCGCCTGACGGTCGGAGGGGCCGCCGGCCCGCGCGACTGCCTGCGCGAGCGTGAGCCTCCGCATCTCGAACGGAATTTCCGACACCTTGTCGCTCGCGCCGAAGACGGTGAAGCTCTGCAGATTGCGGAGGAGCTCGATGCGATCCCCCGGCAGCAGCAGCAGATCGTCCGGCGATCCCGCGAGCAATTCGTCGAGACCGATCTCGGCGCTGCGTCCGGCGCGCGTAACCCGGATCATCGTATCGTGCGGCGCCGAGGTCGTGCCGCCCGCCAACGCAATCGCATCCAGCACATGCTCGCGTGCCAGCGACAGCGGAATCCGGCCGGGCGCCTTCACTCCGCCCAGCACGAACACGCTGTTGGTCATGTTCTCGCGGACGACGATGTTGACCTGCGCCTGTTCGGAATAGCCCCGCAGCCGCGCCTCGACGCTTCGGGCGAGCGATTGTGGGGTCTGACCGGCAGCCTCGACGGCCCCGGCATAGGGGATCTGGATCGTGCCGTCGCGCGCGACGACGATCGCCGGTAATGTGCTCCCCGTGGCGGCAGGCTGGACCTCGGTCACCGCCGGGCCTGCGAAGAGTGCGGTACCGATTTCGAATACCGAGATCTGCAGGACGTCGCCGGGACCGATCCGGTCGATATCGCCCTCGGCCGCAAGCCCGGCGAGCGCCCCCGCGGGCGCCGGTGCTGTGTTGACATCGGACAAGGCCTCGGCGTCGAGGTCGATCAATTTCGCAGGCAGTCGGGCGGTCGGGCGCGACGCCGCGATCACTTCGGGCGCGGTCGGGCCGCTCGACGGCAAGGTGGCGCAGCCGGCGACGAGAAGCGGAAGCGCCAGCATCGCCCCCCGGCCACGGGCAGCCACGAACGCGAACAGGGATGTCATATGGTTGCCGCCCCGAAGGTCACTGGTTGCGCAGGTACGGTGTCGTGCACAGGCACGACAAGCGATCGGTAGAGTGCGGACAGGTTCGCGCGAAACCGCGCCGGGGCGAAGCGATCGGCCTGCGCCGGCCCCATCGCCGCGAGCGCACGGCGAAGTTCGGCATCCTCGTCCAGTTTGCGGATGGCGGCCGCGATTGCGCCGACGTCATAGGGATCGACCAGCAGCGCGGCGCTCCCGGTAACTTCGGGCAGCGATCCGCCGGTCGAGGTCATGACCGGCACGCCGCGCGCGAGCGCCTCCACCACCGGCAGACCGAACCCTTCGTAGAGCGATGGGAATAGCACGCCGCGCGCGCCGGCGATCAGCACGTCGAGCATCCGCCGCGGCAGATAATCGAGCTTGCGGATCCGCGCCACGCCCGAGAGGCTTTGCGATCCGGCGCTGCCCAGCAGGCGCAGTTCATTCTCCGAACGCCAGCCGCGCCCGCCCACGATGACCAATGGCGTCGCCACTTCGCTCGCGAGATAGGCCTCGATCAGGCGCCCGACATTCTTCTTGGGCTCGATCGCGCCGAAATAGAGGAAATAGCCCTGCGGCTCGAGATCGAACAATGCGCGAAGCCGCCCGGCCAGCACGGCGGAGTCGATCGCCGGAACCGGATCGATCGACTGATAGCAATTGACCACCTGCCCGGGATCGGCGCCGAGAAATTCGACGATATCGCGCCGCGAAGCCTCGGAGACGGTGCAGATGCGCGCGGCGCGACCGATGCAGCTTCGCAGCAGCCGATCGTGCAGGCGTTTGTTCTCGAGGCTGGTGTGCGGGAGCCGGAGCGGCACCAGATCGTGGATCGTGTAGATATTGACCGCGCCGGCCAGATGGATCGGCAGCGGATAGGTCCAGTGCATGATCTCCGGCGGATCGGCCATCGTGACCGTGAGAAAGCGGCGATAGCGTTTGAAGTGACGCGCCGCGACCGACCACAGAGACCCGAAACTGTGCAGCGTCGAGAAGCTCGGCAGGCGCTCGGCGAACGCCTCGGCGCGGACACGGCCCTGTACCGGCACCTCGACCAGCCGCCGCGCCCAAGGCGCGACAAAGAGCCGCGCGCGCTTTGCGGCGGCGGGCGAGGTCTCAGGCTGATCGTCGCGGCCAAGCTCGGCGAAGAACAGGGTCTCGCGCAAATCGCGCGACGAACGCGGCGGGACGGGCAGTCCGAATACGAGATCGGGCGCGCGGCCCATCTCCGCGACGGTGCGGGCGAGCGTGCGCGAATAGGTCGCGACGCCGGTGCCGTGCGGAAGGGCGAGGTTCAGCCCGTCGATACCGATCCGGAAAGGGCGCGTCACGTTCGGCCCCGCGGTGCTGTGGCGATCGCGTCCGCATAGAGCGCGCGAAGCCGCCGCGCATAGACATCCGGCGTGAACTTCAGACCGCGGGCAAAGCCGGCGGCGCGCAACCGGGCGCGGAGTATCTCGTCGCTTTCGAGCCGACGGATCGCCACCTCGATCTGCGCGGTCTGCCGGGGATCGACCAGCAGCGCCGCGTCGCCGGCGATTTCGGCCGGCGCGCCCGCGCTGGACGTAAGCACCGGACAGCCGAGCGTCATCGCCTCGGCAATCGGCAGGCCAAAGCCCTCGGCGAGCGACGGAAACAGCAAAGCGCGGGCGCGTCGCATCATGCCGAGCAGCTCGCGGCGCGGCATCCACGGCAAGCGGATCACGCCGGCAAACCCGCGCAGCGTTTTCTCGAGCGCCTCCTCCCCCGGCACCTGCGGTCCGACGATCACCAGCGGCAACGCCGTCCCGCTCGCGGCGTGCGCACAAGCGAGCCGGTCGAGGTTCTTCCGCGGCTCGACTCGCCCGCAGAAGAAGAAATAATCGCCTGATCGCAAGCCGGGCGGAAGGCTCGGGTCCGATTGCAGCGGCGCGTCGATCGCCTGCAAGGTGTTGACCACCCTGCCCTCGGGGATCCCCAGATGGTCGACCAGTTGGCGGCGGACGGTTTCGGAGACCGTGACCAGACCATAAGCATGCGCGGCAATCTGGCGCAGCACCGCCGCATGCCGCGTCGACGAGACGCGGGTGAGCTCGGGATGGGTCAGCGGGATCAGGTCGTGGATAGTGTAAAGGTTCCTCGCCCCGCGGAGATAGAGCGGCAGCGGATAGGTCCAGTGCATCACCTGGGGGGGGCGATCGAATTCGACCGGCAGTAACCGGCCATGCAGGTTGAAGAAGACATGCGCCTCTCGGAAAAGGTCGCGGACCACCCAATGCGCCGCCGCTTCGTCCGGGGCCGCGACGTCCGCCAGGCGTGCCCCCGCTCGCGTGGCCGCGATCCAGCGGCCCAGCCGCGCCCGTCGCACCGGTCCGGCCGGACCGTCGCCGAGCAGCAGCGGGGAGGCTCCCGCGGCCGGCAGACAGGCCGCCAGTGTCCGTGCATAGGTAGCGACGCCCGTGCCGGCGGCAGCGGTCAGCATGCGATCCTCGACGCACACCTGCACCGGCGCTTCGTCCAGCGTGTCAACCCTGCGAACATAATTGGGGTCGTAGAGTTGCCGCATCCGTTCGATGTTCGAGAGGCGCGCGCTCATCTTCTGCCTCGACGCCGATCGCGCCGACGCCGCGATCCCTCATCGCGTCGTCCTCGGCCGGCGGCGGTGCACGCGCTGGGATCTGGTGCTCGCATTCTCTCGACAGACTGAGCCGCGACGCGGCCGTGGTGCGAGCCGCCGCTGCGCTATCCGCATCGCCGTCCCGTCTCGCGGGTCTATCCTTGGGTCGCTGCGGTTACCCTAGTCGTTTCCACAGGGGACCGCGACTATCGACAAACGGCCGGACGCTCACGCCTGCGGCTTATCCGCCGAAGCCCGGATAGCCGCTTCGCACGCTGCGGCGCCAGCGGCCGGGCGAAACCCCGAGCAGCCGCGTGAACGCCTTGGTGAAGTGGCTCTGATCCGCGAAACCGCATTCGTCGGCGACTTTGGAGAGCGGCATCGTGTCGTCGAGGAGCAAGGTCATCGCCTGCGCGATCCGGCGCTGCATGTACCAATGATACGGCGCGACGCCTTCGGTCTCGCGAAAAGCCTTGATGAAATGGCTGACCGACATGTTGAGCCGGCTGGCGACGTCGGTCAGGGCGAGGCGCCCGGCCATCTGGGTCAGCATCATGTCGCGCGCGAGTTTGACCTGCCACGGTGCCAGATGGGCCCGCGCCCGTGGACGCGGGCGATCCGGCAGCGCCTCCAGTCTGCCGTCGAGCATCAAATGGTGCTCGAACGAAGCGGAACTCTCCTGACCAACGGCCGCGGCATCCGCGATCGGCATATACTCGTCCATCGCTGTCTCCCTGGCGCAGGGTCGGACTCAGGAAAGCTATCGGCCGCACACAAGCGTTGCCAGAGGTCTCCCCCGGCGCCCTCGCATCAAGGGCCTGAGCACTCTCCTATTTGTTAGACACATCGGCCGCGCGATTCTGGCAGAGCCCCTATCGATTATTTACGCAACGACGAAGTCGGGACGCTCAATAGTCGAGACGATCAGTGTTTTTAGATACCCGAGAGTAAACCCCGGGCTGCCCCCGAAGTTTATTTTGCCGAATTTCCTATAGGAATTGCTGAAGAGCGGCCATCTTGCAGGATCGCACATCCACTTTCTTGTAGATATGGAAACTATACCTTTTCTCGGCGGGGACGCCGGACGAATCCTGGTGTCCGGATTTGCGTCAGCGCGCGGCCCCCGCCGCGGCCCCGCCCGATGCCAATTTGCAGCGCCCGGAATACAGCGCATCGAGGTCCCAGGTGACCGCATCGGTAGCCTTGGTCATGAACATGTCGACCAGTCCCGGCTGCGCCTCCGATGGCTGAAGGATGATCATGTTCACCGCCCCTCCTCCGATCGGCGTGGTCATTTCGACGCGCTCCGGCCAATAATCGACGACGCGTTCGAACGGCCGTCCCGCGGCACCCGCCGAAATCCCGTCAGGATCCGCGACGATACGCGTGCGCGGATCGACCGGCTCGGGGGGCAAGGTCGAGCGCGGAGGCTCCGTCGTGCGCACCGGAATCGACGGGAGCAACAATGCGAACGGGTGGCTGCCCTCATATTTGAACTCGGATGGCGCTTGTTCGCGCGAGGGATCGAAGTTGGTGATCCTTCCGAGCCGGCACTCGAGCAAGCGTGTCGGAAGCATGGAGATTCTCGGCGCGGCTTGGGTCCGCTCCGAAGGGGCGGGAGAGGACCGGTCCGCCGCAGGCTTCGCCGGCATCGACGTTTCGGGCGCGGACTGGAACCAGGCGAAGGTGGATAGGCCCAGCGCGGAAACCAGTCCGGCGAGGGCGATCTTGGCAATCATCCAAATGGCTCCGTTTTAGATAGAGGCAGGGCACTGAACCCCGCCTGGATCGCATTTTGTACCAATAATTGACAAATTATCGGGAAGTCGATTCGACGCCGTCGCCGTCTTCGTAGATATATCCGCCATCAAAACTTGACACGTCGATTTTACAGAGAGGTTACAGCTCAGGTCATCGCAGCGTAACTTGTATATATCATCATAATTTTTGAGATGTTCACGCAAGTCGTCCGTCTTTATTGGTAATTCCGGGAATGAACGTGAGAACGGCCGAGATCGCGCGTCAATCCGATCCACGACAGGCGCTTGCGGAGGGCTTCCGCGAGCGGCGTGCGATCGGGCGGCAGGGTAGCGTGGGCGACAATCGACTCGAACGCCCGCCGCAGACCTTCCCGCGCGAGGCGTGTCGCAAGAAAAGCGGAACGAATCGGCTTCGAATGATCGGCCTGGCCGCCCTTGTCGCCGGTCCTTCGGCCGCCCTCCCCACCCGAGCGCAATCCACCCTGCCCCGGCCGGTCGAGGACCGGACCCGGGCAGTCGAGTGCCTGACGCTGGCCATCGCCTATGAAGCGGGGTTCGAGAGCGCCGAAGGCCAGCAGGCGGTCGGCGAAGTCGTGCTGAACCGCGCGCGGCATCCCTCTTTCCCAAAATCGGTGTGCGGGGTCGTCTTTGCCGGCTCGACGCTGAAGACGGGGTGCCAGTTCACTTTCACCTGCGACGGATCGATGCGGCGCATCCTTCCCGAAAGAGTCATGGCCCAGTCGCGCAAGATTGCCGGCGAGGTGATCGACGGACGACTGCCGCCATTGGTCGGCGATGCGTTGAACTATCACGCCGATTATGTGTCGCCTTATTGGGCGCCGAGCCTCGAGCGCGTCACCAAGATCGGCGCGCATATCTTCTATCGGCGTCGAGGCACGGCGATAGCGGTGCTCGCCGGCCGGCCGGTATCCGGTTTCGCGCCGAACGCGGGCCAGGCCGCCGTGCCTGCACCCGTCACGGCGCCCGCGCCCGCTTTCGCGCCCTGGGGGCTGGCTCCGCCAGTCCCCGCGCCCATTCTCCAGCCTGTGGGATCCTGACGCGCGTCGATCACGCCGTGATGCGGATGTCGTCAGGAGCCTCGCCCGCGTGGTGGCGCGCATAGATCGCCGAATAAGCGGCCTCGAGCTTACGCGCCATTGCCGGCGGCTCGAACAGCGTCGATCGCAAGCGGCCTCCGATCAGCCGCGCGCGGATCGCCGCGAGCCGCGCGGGGTCGTGCGCAAGCGCGACGGCAAGCGCCTCATATTCGGCGAGATCGTCCGCTACGAGTTCGCGCAGGTCCAGGGCCGTGAGCAGGCTCGCCGCCACCCGCGCGGCGAAGCTCCGCCCCGGGCAGGTGAGGATCGGCAAACCGACGCGCAGCGCGTCGCTGGCGGTGGTGTGGGCGTTGCACGGCAAGGTATCGAGGAAGAGATCGGCGAGCTGCAGCCGGTCGAGATGGCGCTCGGTGGGCTCGCTCCCGGCAAAGACGATCCGCGCCGGATCCACGCCGAGTTCGGCCGCGTTGCGGGCGAGATTCTGCCGCGCGGGTTCGTGGTTCACCCAGAGCCACAGCACGCTCGCTTCCGCCCGGCGCAGGATCGACATCCAGCATGCGAAGATGTCGGGGGTGATCTTGTAGTTCTGGTTGAAACAGCAAAACACGAAACCCTGCTCCGGCAGCCCGACGGCCTGCCGCGTGGCCAGCCGCGAAACCGGCTTGAGGCTGGCATTGGCCTGATAGGATGCGGGGAGATACACGATCTTCTCGGATATCGCGTTCCGCGCATCCGGACGGATCAGCACCTCGTCGGCGAAGAGATAGTCGATCGCCGCCGCGCCAGAGGTGCCGGGATAGCCGAGATAGCTCACCTGGATCGGCGCGGCACGCTCGGCAAAGATGCCGAATCGGCAATTCTGGGTATAGCCCTTGAGGTCGATGGCGATGTCGATCTCCATGTCGCGCGCAATCTGCGCGGCCGCCGCATCGTCCTTGAGCCGAACGTCGACGAACGTGTCGAACGCGCCCTTTGCCCGCGACCGCCATTGATCGCCCATATCCTCGCCGAACCAGAATGCCGCGAGCTCGAAACGATCCCGGTCATGCGCCTCGAGCGTCTCGGCGAAGAGCTGCATCGTCGCATGATGATGGAAATCGGCCGAGAAATAGCCGAGCCGGATCCGCTCGTGACGCGGATAGCGGCCGGAGAGGGGCGTCGCGGGGATCTGCTGATGGCTGTCGGCAAGGATTTGCGCGCATCGGTGCTGGAGCGCCGGATCATCGGCGAGCGCCAGCACCGGAAAGGGCATCGCCCCCGGATCCCCCGCAGCCGCCGCGTGCCGGACGGCGTCCAGCTGCGCGTCGAAATCTTCCCATTTCGAAAGGTGCATTGCCGCGTGCAGCCGCACCGCCGAATGCTCGAGCGCGGGGTCGAGCGCTTTCGCCCGATCGAAGGACAGGAGCGCCTCCGCGTGATGGGTGCGCGAAACCAGCAGAAAGCCGCGTTTCTGATGCGCCGCCGCATTGTCCGGGGCGACCGACAGGAGATGATCATAGCATATCAGTGCGCTCCGATGCTGCCCGAGCTCTTCCAGCGCCCCGGCCAAGCCCCGGAGCGCGGCGACATTGTTGACGTCGATCGTCAGCACCCGCTGATACACCCGCCCCGCCTCATCGAAGCCTCGACGCCGGGAAATCAGGCCGGCGAGCCCAAGCAATGCGTCGACGTGGCCGGGCTCGCCCGCGAGACAGCGACGAAAGCAGCTTTCCGCCGCGTCCAGCCGGCCGACGCGGGCGAGCGCGGCGCCAAGATTACCCAGAATCTCGGCATGTCCGGGATCGAGCGCGAGCGCCTGCTCGAATGCTTCGACCGCTTCCTCGGGGCGATCGAGGAAGTTCAGCGCGGTCCCCCGATTGCACAGCGCCTCGGCGTTGTGCGGATCGAGCGCGAGCGTCTTCTCGAAGCTGTGCAACGCCTCTTCGTGACGGCTCAGCGCCGCGAGCGTCCGCGCGCGCATGCTGTATGCGGCGGCGAAGGCCGGCTCGCGCGCGATGAGCAGGTCGAATTCGGCCAGCGCCTCGTCGAACCGGCCAACCTCGCGTAGCAGATTCGCGCGATTGTTGCGCGCGTTGAAATTGTCGGGGGCGATCAGCAGCGCGCGCTCGACGCTCTGCAGCGCCAGCTCGAACTCTCCCGCGAGGGCGAACGCGGCGCCCCGGAAATCATGCGCCTCCGACAGCCGCGGATCGAGGGCGATCGCACGGTCATAGCTCGCGACCGCCTCCGCCAGCTGGCCCAGATCGGCGAGGGCATTGCCGCGGCAGCAGAATGCCTCGGCGCTGCCGGGATTGATCGCGATGGCGTCGTCGAACGCCCGCAACGCATTGGCCGCCTTGCCCTTGCCGAGAAAGGTCGCGCCGCGCTCCAGCAGCGCCTGCATCTGGGCATATTGGACCTTCAAGAGAGAATTCGAACCGGCCACCGCTTCCGCTCCCTTGCTTCCCTTATCCAGACACGCCGCCGCCCTCGGTTCGGCAAAACTTTCCGCCAATTGCCGCCGTCACTCATACGCCCGCACGACATAGGGCCGATCGGCAACCCCGGTGAGCTCGACCACCAGAGTGCGCACGGCCCGCCCGCCACCGGGCAGGCTGGCGACCGCCTCGATCGAGATCGGCCGGTCGACGAGCGTCGGCGCACTGGCGAACGACAGCGCGGTGGTCTGGCCAGCAAGCTCGCGTGCCCGCTCGATCGCGGCCGGCCCGCCCTCGCCGCCGGTGTCCATGACCGCGAGTGCACGGGGGTCGGCATATTGCGCGTCGAAGCCGCTGCGCAGCGTCCAGGTCGTGACATAGGGACGGATGCGCGCGACGGTGTCGGCGTCCAGCCCGCGGACAAGCGCGAGTTCGTCGATGGAAGCGAACCGGCCATCGGCGGGGAACAGGCCCACGGATCGGTAATAAGACTCCTCGGCGCCGAAGGGGCGTTTGATCGTGTCGTCGTCGATCCAGTCGAGCAGCGAATCGCGCGCGATCAACAGCCGTTCGCCCTCAAGGCCGGCGCGTTCGAGCAAAGTGGTCGCCTGCGGTTCGTCGAGCAGGCCCAGCGGAACCTTGCCGCGCTCGTCGCGGAGGGCGATCCGCAGGCCCGCGCCGGCGAAGCGCATCGAACGGATCCGGCCGTCCGCGGCCCAGCGCTGCGACGCGTCGTCGGCCAGCAGGCGGCTGAGCGCGAACGCGACCCCCGCATCGGCGGCGGCGACGGCCTGCATCCGCGCCTGCTCGGCCCCGGCATCCTCGATCCCCATCCGGGTTGCGCTGAGCACGGCGAGCGCGATCGTCGCGAACACGGCGATGCTCGCTACCGCCGCCACCAGCGCATAACCCTCCTCGCCGCGCGGGGTCATGGGATCCGCCCCTCGGTGCGGAACGGCTCGAGCGTGCGCAGCTTGGCGCGCAGTTCCTCGGTGACCGCGCGGCCGTCGTCGGGTGTGCGGATCACGTGAGGCTTGAGCAACACGATCAGTTCGGTGCGGTTCTGGACATTGTTGTGGCTGCCGAACAGCCCGCCGATGACCGGGATCCGCGACAGGATCGGAATGCCGTTCTTGCCGAGGCTCTTCGACTCTCGGAACAGCCCGCCCAGCGCGATGACCTGACCGTCCTGCACCGCGACCGAAGTCGAGATCCGCCGCGTCGAGATGGTCGGGGATGCCGGAGTCCTGTCGCCGCTCGCATTGGGCGCGTTGACGTTGACGTCGCTCACTTCCTGCGAAATGTCGAGCAGGACGAGCCCCCCGGCATTCACCCGGGGCGTGACCTTGAGGATCACGCCGGTGTCGCGATAGTCGATCGAATTGACGATCGGCGCGTTGGGATTGTCGACGCTGACCGCGCTTCCCGATGACACCGGCACCTGGTCGCCGACCTGCAGCGCCGCGGTCTGGTTGTTGAGCGTGACCAATTTGGGGGCAGACACCACCTTGATGTTGGTCCGCTGCTCGAGCGCGTTGAGCGCGACCGAGATGCTGCTCCCGGCGAGAAAATAGGAGAAGCCCGCCTGGGTCGGCCCGGTGGGCATGGCAGCCCCGTCGGTGACGCGGAAATTGCTGTCTCCGGTCAGCCAGTTCCACTGGACCCCGTAGCGCAGGGTGTCGGTCAGGGTCACTTCGGTGATCGCCGCTTCGATCATCACCTGAACGGGAGGCACGTCGAGCTTGCGCAGCGCATCCTCGATCGTCGCATAGTCGCGCGGAGTGCCGTAGACGACGACTGCGTTGTTGACGTCGTCCGCAGTGATCTTGCCGCCCGTGGCGGGACTCTCGCGACCGCCGGCATCGGGCGCGGCATTCGCGGCGCCGCTTCCCGGCTGTGCGGCATTGGCGCCCGGCTTCGGCGCGGGCGAAGCAGTGCGGGCCGCGGGCTGGTCGTTGGCGGCGAAGGGGTCTTCGTTCCCCGTGTCATCGCCGCCGCCGCCATTGCCGAACGCGCGGTTGAGCGTGCCCGCCAGATCGCGTGCGCGGCCGTTCTGGACGCGATAGACGAAAATCCGGCGCTCGGCGCTCTCGCCTTCGCGGTCGAGCACCTCGATCCACCGACGGACATCGTCGAGATATTGGCGCTGGGCGCTCACTGCGAGGATGCCGTTCAATCGCTCCATCGCGATCAACCGGACGAGGCCGCGCGTCGGCGCATCGGCGGCATTAATCAGCTTTTCGAGCTCGGGGACGATCAGCCGCGCATCGGTGCGTTCGGGCACGAACAATGCGAAGCTCATATTGCGCAGCCAGTTGACGTCGAATTGCTTGACCAGGTCGCGTGCGCTCGCGCGCTGGCCGGTCGTCCCGGCGATGGTGATGCGGTTGCCCGCCGCGTCGACTGCAGTGACGACGCCCGGAAGCGCGCCGTCGAGCACCTTCTTCACTTCCTCGGCATTGATGAACTCCAGCGAAACCACTTGGGTGCCGAAGCCGACCGCGTCAGGAGCGACCGGGGCCTGGGCGGCAGTCACCGTCCGCACGACATAGCCATTGCCCACCGGCGCAAGCGCGAGGTTGGCGGCGCGCAGCGCGGTCTCGAACAGCGGGATGATCTCCGATCGCGCGACATTTCCCGGGGTGACGAGCGAGACCTGCCCACTGACCCCCGCCTCGACCTCGACGGCGATTCCGGTGATCTGCTGTACCGAAGCCGCAACCGTGCGGACATCGGCCCGCGGCAGGTTTATCCCGATATCGCCCGGCGTCGCGCTCTGCCGCGGCGGCACGGGCGCCGCCGGTGGCGGGCTCTCGCCGCCGACGATCGTCGAGCGCACCAGCGGCGCAGCGCGCTCCGCCTCGCGCACGATCGCCGGCGTCTCGGGGACGGCGATGGGCCGGGGCGGCGGATTGCCGGCACAGCCGGCGACCGCGAGCGCCATTCCCGCCACGCCCGCTCGAAGCTTGGTACGCGCACCCATCACTGACTCCCATTGCCCGCTGCTGTGGTGACCGGACCCGACGGGCCGAAGCGCACGGTCATGCGCTCGCCGGCGCGTGCCAGCCGGACCTCTTCCTGGCTCACGCCGCGGACCTGCCATTCGCCGATCCTCGCCCCGGGTCCCGCGCGGAACGTCCGACCATCGGGTCCTTGGGCGATCGCATAGCCGGCGCGTCCGATCCGGATGGCGCCGACCACGGCATAGCTGCCGAGCAGCGTCTGCGCCGCGGCGCTTTCCTTGGGCGGCATGAGGATCGGCGTGAACATCGATCGCGCACCGATCGCCGGGTCGACGACCATTGGTGACGGCCGGGTCGCGGCGAGACCCGCCGGCGCGCCTCCCCGCACCGGCCCCGCCACCGGCAGGTCGAACGCGCCGCCGACGAGCGTCTGGAACGCCAGCGCCGCACAGAGCAGCGCCGCGAGTACCAGCGGCAGCACCGACGACCTATCGAGCGGCGGCAGGGCGAAGCGGGATCGAAGCTTCAATTTCCATGTCCATGCTGGGGGCTTGACCGGGGACGATCACATTGCCGGCAGTGATGCTGACGGTCTCGACGATGAGCCAAGGCGGCTGATTCTGCAGATGTGCCAGCGCGGCAGCGAGCTGCGGCAGCGTCATCCGCGCCGAGGCGCGCGCCCGCGCCCAGCCCGGAGACGCTTCGGCATCGCTGCCTTCGCGGAACGCGCCGCCGGCGCTGTCGACCGCGCGTTGCAACCGGTCCTTGAGCCATTCGCGTCCCGCCTCGGCATTCCCTGCGGCCGCGACGAAAGAGACGCTGGCCGCGCGCCGCAGTTCGGCCTCGCGGCGCAGCCGCGGGATCGTGGCGATGGTGCGAAGATTGTGCGTATAAGTCAGTGCGAGCCGGTCGAACCGCTCGGCCCGCGACTGGAAGCCCGCCACGACCGGCGCGACGATCAGGAAATAGCCGGCCGCGATCAGCGCGGTGAGGATCAGCAGCGCGATCAGGCGCCGCTCGCGGGCGGAAACGGGGCGGATCAACGCCCGACCCTTGCGGCAAGATCGAAAGGATCGCCGGTCGGCATCGTCGCCTGAGTCTCCTGCCCCATGTTGCGCACGTCAGAGAAGCGGCCGGAGCGGCGCAGCGCCGTCGCGACATCGGCCCTGGCCGGGCGATAGCCCGCGAGGCGAACCGTCTCGCCGTCCCAGACGAAGCGCTGGAGCCATGCGCCTTGCGGCAGCGCGTCGCCGACCGCGGCGAGGACGCGCAACGGATCGTGCACGCGCCGCAACGTCAGCGACCGCGCGATGAGACGCTGGTCCTGCTCGCCGCGACGCGCGATCTTCTGCGCGACGGCGACTGCGGGCTGCTGCTCCGCGACGAGCCGTTCGAACCGCGCCACCCGCGCGGCATCGCGCCACACCCACAGGGTCAGGTTGAGCAACAGCAGGACCGCGACCAGCCCCCATAGCAGGGTGGTGGCGCTCCGCCGGGTCGCGAGCAGGCCGGCCTCGCGCATCGCCGGCGCGAAGTCGAGCGGCGGCGCGCGGCGATCCTCTTCCTCAATCACCACGGCCGCCGGAACCAGTCCGGCAGCGGTTGCGACGCCGGCGATCGCGCGGGCTTTGTCGATCGGCAGCCCCGCGACCTGGATCCGGATCTTGCCCGCTTCCGCGCTGCCCGCGACCCGCGCCGCCACCAGCGCCGAACCCGCTGGGATCGGCAGCAGCGCATCGGCCTCGAATGCGACCATGCGCCGCAAATCGCGTTCGCCGATCGCCGGCCGCGTGATCGATCGTATCAGGCAATCGGCGGGCGGGATCACGATCGTCCCGCGCGTTCCCGGCTTCGGTGCCGCGCGGGCGCGGCTTCTGCCGCCCGCAAGCGCGACGAGCGCGCCCTGCTCCATTGCGAACCTAGCCGTGTTGCCTGCGCGCGCCCCTGGCAATCGGGCGGGCAGCAACCCGCGAATCTCGTCGGCCCACCAGCGCCAGCCCTGAAGCAGCCATCGACCCATCGTCTGCATGTCCGCATCGAGAAGCACCCGCGCGTTCATTGCTCCGCTCCGCATCCGCCGGTCACCTGGTCGACGAAACAGGTGGTGGTCGCCACGTGCGGCCGGATCAGCAGATCGGGCCATTGGCGCCGGTCGCCCGCGGCGAATTCGACCCGGATACGGATCAGCTCAGGCGGGCTTGTCCGGTCCCACCAACGGTTCAGCCAGGCGCGCTCGCCGCCAGTGATGGGGACGCCGCGGTAGCTGATCGACAGACTGGCCGTGTCCCGCAGCAGTGTCGTCGGCGTCCAGCCGGTGAGATCGTAGCCGCGCGGGTCGATCCGCGACTTGCGCGTGCTCGCCGCATAGAGAACCAGGTCGCCCGTGGCGGTGCGTATTAGCCGAAAACGCTGGAGCGCTTGCGGCGCGTGCCGATCGGGTGGCGGCGCGATGTAGTTCAGCATCGCCTCATTTCCGCGGAACTCGATCACCGGTCTCGCAGTATCGAGGCGCGCCACCGGCCGAAGCCGCTCTATCCCGATCCGCAAGGTGCGCTGCGCGGCGATGACTTCGTCCAGGCCCGAGGCGCGCATCCGCTCATGCAACGCGATCAGCCCCGCCATCCGCAGGACCGCGAGAAGCATCGACGCGGCCATTCCCATCAGCGCCAGCCCGACGAGCAATTCGATCAGCGTGAACCCCGACGCGTTCGCACGGTTCACGGGAGAAGCATGCGGGCGCATGGCTCAGTGCGCGAGCCGAAGCGTCTGAACGCTGGTGAGGCTTCGGCCCGTCGTCCCATCGGTGACGGTGATACGTACCTCTTCGAGCGGGATGCCAGTGTCGCGCGCGCCGCCGCCGCGTCGGGCGCGGGTGATCCGCCAGTTGAAGCCACGGGCTTTGCCGGTGTCGGCGACGGTATGCGAGTCGCTGGGCGCGGTCGTCGCGGCGAGCAACGACTCGGCGAGAAGAACGGCCTCGCGGCGTTTTGCAGTCGCCTGCGCGAAACCCGCGTTCGCGCTCACCATTTCGAACAGCAGCGCCGACATCGCCGCGATCACCGCGAGCGCGACCAGCGTCTCGACCAGACTGAAGCCGGAAGCGTCTTTGCTCATCGCGCGCGCTCGATCAGGCCGAGCGCGTCATCGACGAAAAGCCGCTGGCTGAAGCGACCGTCCGACACCTCGACGGGGCCGCCGATCGCGCTTCCATCGGCGAAGAACTGGATGCCCCGGTCCGGCAACGCGATCGTAGCCGTCTCCGGCAGGCGGTCTTCACGACCGGCGTAGCGAAAGCCATGGCCGTCACGCGCCGCGACGAAGCGGACGGCCATCCCGCCCCCCACCGCGGCGGCGCGCGCCGAACGGAGGCCCAGCTCCACCCGCCGCGCCGAATCGACGAAGCTCTGTCGCCGCATCGCCTTCTCAACCGAGGGAAAGACGATTCCGGCCATGAGCGACAGGATAGCGAGGATCACGAGGAGCTCGACCAGCGTGAATCCGCAGGTCGGCGCGGCGGAATGGCGGCGCGGCCGCTCAATAATCGCCGACATCGCGGGCCTCGCCGGTCCCGCCCGGCTGCCCGTCCGCGCCCAGCGAATAGACATCCACTTCGCCGTGCTCGCCCGGGATCCGCAGCAGATAGGGGCGGCCCCACGGATCGACGATCGCCGACTGCTCGGCCAGATAGGGGCCGTTCCAGTTGGGCACGTTGGGCGGCTGCTTGACCAGCGCCGCGACGCCTTCCTCCTGCGTCGGATAGCGGGTCGCGTCGAGCTTGAAGAGGTTAAGCGCCGCGGCGACGTTCTTCGCCTGCACCCGCGCCGATTGCGATTTCGAGCTGTCGAGATATTTCATCACCTGCGGGCCGACGATCGCCGCGAGCAGCCCGAGGATGGCGAGCACCACCAGCAGTTCGAGCAGCGTGAAGCCCGCTTCGCGTCCGTGCCTTGTTTTCATGACCGTCCACCCTTTTGCTCATGATGTCAGCGCGAGATCGTTGAATCCGAGAATCGCCGACATGATCGAGGCGATGATCGCGGCGACCGTCGTTCCCAGCACTACGGTAATCACGGGGGTCAGGATGCCGATCAGCCGCTCGATCCGCGTGCGGATGTCGCGATCGAGCACGTCGGCGAGGCGGCCCAGCATCATGCCGAGCTGCGAGGTCTCCTCGCCGGTGCGCAGGAAGCCGATCGCGAGCCGCGGCAGCGCGCCCGATGCGGCGAGCGGCGCGGTGAGCCCGCCGCCTTCCTTCACGCCGTCGGCGACGCGCGCGATGGTTTCCCCCAGCACCTGATTGGAAATCGTCCGGCGCGCCAATGCCAGCGCCGCGGGCAAGGCCACTTCGCCTTCGATCAGCGCGCCGAGCGTGCGCGCGAACCGCGCGGTGTCGATCCGACGGACGAGCTCGCCGAGCAGCGGCAACGCCAGCACCATCCGATCGCGGGCGAGCCGGACCGCGGGGCGGCGAAGCGCGATCGCCGCCACGAACCCGGCGACCGCGACCGCGAGCAGCATCGCGAGGCCATAGTCGCGCAGTCCGCGGCTGGCGGTCATCACCACGACGGTCGCGGCGGGAAGCCGGTCTGCGGCGCTGGCGAACATGCTTTCGAACTGCGGCACGACGAACAGCAGCATGAGCAGCACCACGCCGACCGCGATAACCAGCAAGGCGATCGGATAGATCATCGACGATCCGATCAGGCGACGCAGCTCGGCGTCCTGCTCCAGCGTCGCCGCGAGCCGCGACAGCGCCTCGCCGAGCCTTCCATTGGCCTCGCCGGCCTCGGTCATCGCGATGGCGGTGGCGGAGAAGAGATCGGGCTTGCGCGCCATCGCACGCGACAGGGGCGCCCCTTCGCGGACCTCGCGCAATATGTCGGCCAGATGGGCCGCGACGCTCTTGTCCTCGACATTCTCGATCGCCAGCGCGAGCGCGCGATCGAGCTGGAGTCCGGCATCGATCAGCACTGCGAGCTCGCTGATACAGGTGCATGCGGCCGCCCGCGCCTTCGCGCCGGCACGCCGTGGTCGCCCCGGCGCGCGCGGCGGAACGACGACCAACTCGAACGGGATGGCGCCGTTCCGCCGCAGATTCGCCACCGCATCGTCGCGGTCCAACGCGTCCATCTGTCCGGTCAGCGCGGATCCGTCAGGGCGGATCGCGCGATAGCGCCACGTCGCCATCACCCGTCCCCGCTCGCGACGCGCAGGACTTCCTCGATCGTCGTCAGCCCCTCGCCTGCCTTGGCCACGCCGTCCGCGGCGAGGCTGCGCATGCCGCCCTGCTCCGCGGCGGCGAGGATCTCGCGGGTGTCCGCGCGGCGCAGGATGAGACGCGACACCGCCACGTCGACTCGCAGGAATTCGAGCAGGGCGATTCGCCCCGAATAGCCGCTGCCGCCGCACCGGACGCAGCCGACCGGATGATAGAGGCGGTGGATACCCTCGGCCTCGAGCAGCGGACGCAGCGCCTCGGGCGCGTCCTCGCGCGGATCGTACGGCGTCCGGCAGTCGGGGCAGAGCCGGCGCACGAGCCGCTGCGCGAGCACCCCGGTCAGCACCGAGCCGAGCAGGAACGGCTCGACGTCCATGTCGAGCAGCCGCGAGACCGCGCCCGCCGCGGTGTTGGTGTGCAGCGTCGAAAGGATCATGTGCCCGGTGAGCGCCGCCTGGACTGCGATTTGTGCCGTCTCGGTGTCGCGGATCTCGCCGACCATCATCACGTCGGGATCTTGGCGCAGGAACGAACGCAGCGCCGATCCGAAGGTGAAGCCGATCGCCGGATTGACCTGGGTCTGGATGACTCCGTCGAGGCGGTACTCGATCGGGTCCTCGACCGTGAGCAGCTTGTGTTCGGGCGCATTGAGTTCGGACAATGCGGCATAGAGCGTGGTGGTCTTGCCGCTGCCGGTCGGGCCAGTGACCAATACGATTCCATGCGGGCGCGTGATCGCCTCGCGCAGCCGCCCGGTCAGCGCAGCGTCGAAGCCGAGCGCGGCGAAATCGAGCGCGAGCTTCGAGCGGTCGAGGATCCGCATCACGACGCTCTCGCCATGGATCGACGGCGCCGTGGCGACGCGCAGGTCGATCTCGTGGCCGCGCACCGAAATGCGCATCCGCCCGTCCTGTGGGAGCCGCCGCTCGGCGATGTTGAGCCGCGCCATCACCTTGATGCGCGAGACCAGAGGCGCGCGCATTGCCACCGGCAGCCGCCCCGCATCGCGCAGCATCCCATCGATCCGGAAGCGGATCGCCAGCCCGTCGTCGCCGGGCTCGATATGGATGTCGGAGGCGCGCTGGTCGACCGCGTTCGCGATCAGGCGATTGACCGCGCGAATCACCGGCGCGTCGCTTACCAGGTCCTTCAGCCGCTCGAGATCTTCGTCGTCGACGGCGTCTTCCACCGCGTCGGCGCTCGCCCGCTGGCCATGATAGAGCCGCTCGATCGCCGCATCGATGTCGCTGGCCCGTCCCACCACCCGCTCCACCTGCCGCTGGAACATGAAGGCGAAGGCCTGCACCACGAACGGATCGAACGGGTTCGACACGACGATGTGGACCACATCTGCGTCGATCGCGACCGGCAGCGCCCGGATATCGCGGAGAAAGGCGAGCGAGAGTTCGGGACCTTCGATCGGCGTGGCGGGAAAGGCCTCGGCACCGATCGCGGCAAGACCGCAAAAGCTGGCCAGCTCGGTGACGAGCCGGTCCTCCGAGAGCATCCCGAGCCGGGTCACGACGGCGTCGAGGCGCTCCCCCGACTCGCGCTCGATCAGCAAGGCGCGCTGCAGTCCTTCCTCGGGAAGCAGCCCCCGCGCGGCGAGCATCGAGGCCAGGCCGGGGGCGCGCTCCGCTGTCGCGCGTGCTTCCGCCGGCTCCGGCGCGCCTGGCACTATGTCACAGGAACCTTCAATATTTGTCCCGGGCACCATGCTATCGTCGATCATGCACCACCTGCTGGTCCCGGCGCGCCCATCGGGTATGCGAATTTGAATTCGACGCCTAGAGGCAGTCTTATTCGTAAAATGCTACAATAAAATTGCATTTATCTTCTAGAATTTTTCAGCTTACCGTTAGATAAATTCTACGTTTATGAAGAACTAATCTAACGTATTTGTTCGCGCTTTCATACAAATTCATATAACAATTCTGTCATCTAAGCGGTGTAACTGTTCATTTGTCGGTTCGATATCGAGTCACATTCGATAATATCGATACATGATGAAACAGTTTACCGGCGCATAGGCACGATATCATCCAAATGATTCACGATGCGCCACAATGCAGAACGAGGGTCTGACGCCGATCGCAGGATTGGTTACCCAGACTTTACGTGACCTTAAGAACAATAAATCGACCGGACCCGACAACTTGTTTTCGGGAATGGCAGAGCTGTGACTCGAAAGAATCGACTTTCTTAAGGCATGTTCCAAACAGGAGAAGACCCATGAAGCGTTTCAAGAACGCGCTGTTTCTGGCGACCGTCGCCTCCAGCGCTCTCGCCTCGTCCTTCGCCCAGGCACAGGTTACGGCCAGCAATGACGGCGAGCGCGCGGTGCACGGCACCGGCGCTACGTCGATCCAAGGCGTGCTCGTCCAGGAGCTCAACTGCGTCGACGGCAATTCGAGCCTCGGCCTGATCGGCACCTCGACCACCGCCGGCACCGTCTCGACGATCGCCGAGCCGACCAACCTGCCGTCGCCGTCGGGCGTCTTCAACTGCTCGACCCAGTCGCTCTTTCCGGGCTTCCTCGGCCGCTATATCGGTTCGGGCTCGGGCACCGGTCGCAGCTCGTGGGTTGCCCCCGGCACGCTCACTTCGACCGCCGCATTCCAGATCGGCGCGGCCAATCCGAACCCCTTCGCCACCTGGACCAAGATCCAGTTCGCTTTCGCCGACTCCTCGGTGACCGACGGCGATCTCACCACCTATACGGGCGGTGCCGCGCAGACCAATGGCGGCGCGCCGGTCATGTTCCCGAAGTTCGTGCTCCCGGTCGCGATCGCCTATAGCCCGACCTACGGTCACAACGACACCACGGGTTCGGACTACAGCTTCAACATCCAGTTCCCGCAGCTCATCCTCAACAACGTCATCGGCGCCGGCGGCCTGCGCATGAGCCAGGCGACCTATTGCGGCGTGTTCAACGGCAGCATCACCAACTTCCTGGACGCCAGCTTCACCACCGACAATGGCGGCGTGAGCCTGATGGATGCCGATGACGGCACCGAGAATCCGGGTCGTTGGGGCACGGACGGCGTTCCGGTCCGTCTCGTCGGCCGTCTCGACCGCTCGGGCACGACAGACATCTTCACCCGCGCGCTTGCCGCGCAGTGCGGAACCGGCGCGAGCAACAACTACAAGCGCAACGCCGAGACGCTGCCGTACAACCGCGGCGAGTCGGCGACGACCCGTCCGACCTTCGGCACGGTTCGCGCGGACACGGGTCTGCAGACCACGAGCACCCAGCCTGAAGCGGGCTCGGGCACGGCAACGCTGGTCGGTTCCGAATATTTCAACGGCACCGCCATCGTCGTACCGGCCGAAAATGCCGGCAAGGCAGCGACCTCCTATCCGATCGGCGTCAACGGCAGCGGCCGGTTCCTCGTCGCCGATGGCAGCGGCCGCGTCGCCAGCGCGATCAAGTTCGCGCCCGACTATGCCTCGCCCTCGAAGGCAGTCGTCAAGCTCAACGGCAAGATCGGCTATATCGGCGCCGATTATATCGACGGCTCGCCGAGCGCGCCGGGCGGCCTGAAGGCAGCGGCACTGAAGGGGGGCACCTCGGGGTCGTGGTTCATGCCGAGCGCGGCGAACGCCACCACCGCCTTCGGTACGGTCCTGCCGCCGCAGTCGGACAGCAGCGGCACGCTGGTCGACAATGTCGCCGATACGCGCCAGGTCCATATCCCGACCTACAAGGGCGGCGGCGCGAACGTGTTCGGCAATGCCACGCGCGACAACCCGCTCGCCTGGTACGAAGTGATCTATACCGGCACCGGGCTCGCGAACCCGACCAACGGTTATCCGATCACGGGCTCGACCCAGTATCTGGGCTATACCTGCTACGCCGCCGACGGCACCGGTTCGAACGCAGCGGCAATACGCAACTTCCTGAACTTCAACACCGACTATGTCACGACGCTCGACGCAGCCGGCGCCAACCGCACCGGTCTCTTCACCCGCGTTGCCGCGACGTACAACAACTCGGGCCTGCTCGCGCGTTCGAACATCGGCGCGCTTCCGGCTTCGTGGCAGCACGCGGTTCGCCAGACCTTCCTGGTGAACTCGGCCGAAGTCTCGAGCGTCAACGGCACGCTCGGCGGCTACAACCTCTACGTGTCGGACTCGAGCGGTTCGAACTCGACCTGCACCAGCCGTGCCGGCATCTAATCGCCGCCTGGCCTGAAAGGGGCGGCCCCGGAGAAATCCGGGGTCGCCTTTTTCGTCTCCGGCGCTGCCACCGGAAAGGGCCCACGCCGAGCGGAATCCTCGGGACTCGCAAACAGGAGAACCCAGACCAAGACCAACAGGGGAGAAGATCCGCTTCAACAACGCATTGCTGCTGGCGACCCTCCCCTCCGGCGCCGTCGCTTCCTCCCTCGGTTTCGTGGCAGCACGCTATCCGCCAGACATTCCTCGTCAATCCCGCCGAAGCCTCGGCGCTGCACGAGACGTTCAGCGGCTACAACCTCTACGTGTCCGACTCGAGCGGTTCGAACTCGACCTGCGCCGGTCGCGCCGGCATGTAGCCGGAAACGTCGCGGCTAGCGCTCGATCGAATAGCCGAGCCGTTCGATCGCGGGCTCGAGGATCGGAATCACGGGCTCGAGATGCCTGAGATAGTTGCGATAGCGGAAGCGCGAGCGCGTATAGAGCTTCTCGGTCACCTGCGCATAGCTGGCGGTGCGGGCGTGCCGGGCATTCTCGTGAAATGCGAGCACCGCCGGATCGAACGGCTCGCCGATAAAGTCGAGCATCGCCCGCACTTCGCGCTCCTGATCGGTCACCAGATCCTCATAGCGCACTGCGTGATATTGGAGCGGCATTACCGATCGATAATGCGCGATGAGGTCCGCGATCAGCGCATAATGCGTCGCGGCGCTCTCGAGCGCGCTGGCGCAGTAGAAGCCGTGGGTGAGCGCGTTCGAGAAGACCGAGAGCACCACGTCGAGCGGGTGACGGACGAGATGAATGATCGGCGATTTCGGAAATAGCAGGCTGATCAGCCCGAGATGCGTTTCATTGAGCGGCATCTTGTCGGTGAACCAGCTTTTGCCGGGCGCGACCGCGCCCATTTCGTGCGCCTCGTTGAGATACAGGTCGCGCAGCGTGTCGATATGCCCGCGTCGATCGCCGAGCCACAATTCGCTGAGCGCGACGGGATAAGCGCCGGGGCTCCCCAGCAGAAGCTGGGCGCGCTGCGCGATCGAATTCACGATCGGCAGCTCGTCGCCCGCCGAGATGTTCGGATGCGAGTTCAGCGTCTGCTCGACCAAAGTGGTCCCCGAACGCGGGAAGCCCAGGATGAAGATCGGCTGCGGGCTGGCTTCGCGAACCGCGGCACGCGGCAGCAGCCGGGTCCGCCCTTCGGTGAAGAAATCCTTGAGGCCTTCGACGAGCTTGTTTGCCTCCTCGGCGAGATAGCGCCCCCCGCCTTTGCGGATCCGCGCCTTGCACGCATCGAAACAGGCGAATGCCTCGTCATAGCGGCCGAGCGAATCGAGAATCTGGCCTTTCGACAGCAGCGTCCCGGCCTGCTCCTCCTCGCTCGCGGACTTGTCGAGCGCATCGAGCGCCCGTTCGGGCTCGTGCACGCGGCGATGCAGGCCGGCGCGCCGCACGGCGACCAGCGGGCTTCCGGAGTGCATCGCCTCTGCGCGGTCGAGCAATGCGAAAGCCGCGGTGAAGTCGCGCGCTGCTTCCTCGAGCGACGCCCAGTCGAGCAGGATCTGGAGGCTGAGCTGCCCCTCCCCGGAGATCCGCTCATAGATCGCCCGCGATTCTGCGAACCTGCCCTGTTCGCGCAATGCCGCGGCGCGCGCCGCCTGAAGGTCGGGAGCGTTCCTTTTGTCGGGGGCGGCGAGATGCTCGGCCGACTGGAGGTGAAACTCGGCAGCCTGCGCCTTGCCGCTCGCCAGAAAGATGCGGCCCATCAGGAAATGCGCCACCGACTCCTCCGGCGCGAGCCGCAACAGCATCCGGCCATGGCCATGGGCATGCGGCATGTCGTTGCGCTGGAGGAAGAAGCCCGCGGCTATCGAGCGAATGGTCGCGTCGTTGGGAAACAGCCGCGCGAGCCGATTGATCGCAGCCGCGGCCGCTTGCACCTGACCGACATCGCGGAGCACATTGAACAGCGCGCCGAGCGCCTCGCGCTGCCCGGGCGATATTTCGAGCACTTCGATCGCGAGACGCCGCGCCGTATCGCGATCGCCGTCATGATAAGCGCGCGTCAGGGCAGTCAGCGCCGCGGCGTGCCGCTCGGGCGCGACGATCTCGACGTGCCGGGGATCGAGCTCGCAGCAATTTTGCCGGCTGAGCCCGGTCCCGCAGGGACATGCTGGACCGCCTGCGACATCCGGCTTTTGAATCAGGTCGAGCAAAGAAGAACTCCTCGCACGCAAAGGCCCGGCCGCGGGCCGGGCCTTTGCAAGCCATCACGCCACGATGCGGAGCGTCGGCACCGCGCTGATCCACGACGGGGCGACCATGGTGAGCTCGATTTCGAGCAGCACCGGCGCAGTCCCTTCGAGCTGGAGCGTCGCCGCGCCATCGCTCCAGCGCCAGCCGAGATGCTCGTGCCGCTCGGTCGGGTAGAAGCCCTTGCCGAACGCTTCGGCATCGAGCGCGATCGCTTCGCCGTCGATGCGCAGTTGCGACACCGCCACACCCAGCTGGCGGTGGTCGGCGAGGCCGGGAACGAGTTGCGCCAGCACGCCGCAATTCGAGCGCAGCGTCACTTCGGCCGCCGCGGGGATCGCGAACCAATAGCGGTTCGCCGCGACATGGAGCGGCGCGATCTCGACGCCGTCCGCGACGATCGAGAGGCCGGCCTCCTCGCTGTGCAGCCAGCCGAGCTCTCCGGCGCGCGCATGAAGCCGCTGCTGGATCTCGACGAGTTGTGGACCCGCCGCGACCATCGGCGCGCAGGCATCGTCCCAGCTCTTCGGATCGAGCCGGCCGTGCAGCACCACGGCTTCGCCCGAGTTCGCGAAGCTCGCGCGATTGCCGTCGTCGAGATAGCTTTCGCAGGGCAGCCCTTCGGCGAGCAGGACGTCGTGCGTCTCAAGCTCGATGTGGAAATAGCGGATCGATTCGACCGCTTCCCGAACGATCGTCGCACCGTTGACGAGGTGGCCGACGGGCACGAGCACGCCTTCGACATGGACGGCATGGCCCGGCGACAGCCGCACGTCGCGCTCGGGAACGTTCGGCGCAAAGGCGTGTGCCTTGACGCGGATTGGATTGACTTCGTCCGGGCGCGGATAGCGCGCGGGACGCGCGGTCATCCAGCCGATCCATTTGACCGGCCGCGCTTCGCCCCCGGCGGTCAGCACCGCCTCGCCCGCGGCCAGTTCCTCGACCGCGCGCGGACCCGAGGGGGTGAGGATGTGCGTACCCTCGGCAAAGCAGATCGGATAGACGCTCGGGTCATAGCCGAAGGTCACGGGGAAAGTGAAAGCACCCGGCCCGAAACCATCCTCGCTCAACATCGCAATGTTGTAGCGGGTGTCCATGTTATCGATCGTATTGTACTGCATCGTATCTCTGTACAATACCCGATACAGTATCAGGCCATCCGGCGAGAACCCGATGATCGCATATTGTTGTAACCCCCCATTGAACGTGTCTTCGATATTGTCGAACGTGATTATGCCGAATACCGGTGGCGTATAGTCGCCACCGTTGGCAAATCCGGCTACGTAGGTATAATTTACGACATTCAGCGTCCCTGGATTGATCGTACTCGAATAGCCTGACGCCACGAGGTTATTTCCCGACCGTGTCACATCGTCGGGGGTTGCCTGCGCAAGATCGCCCAGATCGAAGGTTACGCCGTTCAGCTGCGCCAATTTGTCGTTGAACGGATTAGAGGGATCGCCGGCCATATCAAATCTCCGAAGAAGGTGTCGCTATTGAGTTCGCATCGTCACTGCGGATTGCCGCGATCGGGCGCGCAGTCCGGGTCGTCGCTCCGGTTGCGATCCTCGCAGCGGCCGTCGCCGACCGGCCCCAGCACGTCGACGGTGATGATCGAGCGGCGGTCGGCCGGGGGCTGCGCCGCCCGCGTCACTTCGCGGAGCTGTGCCTGTGCCTCGTTGGCGCCGTTGGGAGTCACCGCAACATTGATGCCGCTCTGGCTCGGCACGCCGGTGATGTCGCCCGCAGCCTTGAAATTGTCGGCGTTGGCGACGCGCGCAGCGGCGACCACGACATTGCCCGATGCGCGAACCCCGGCGTCGCCAGCGTCGACTTCGCCACCGGCGCGATGAGAATCACGTCGGAGGCAAGATCGTCGGGCGTCCGCCTGAACGTGCCGATGCCCGCACCCGAGACGCTGCCCGCGCTGTTGACGTCCGAAAGTCCGTTCTCGTCGAACCGCAAGGTGATCGGCGGGAAATTGGAGGCGCTCTTCGGCCCCTGACCGGCGTTGAGGTCGCCGTTGGACGACCACATGACGATGTCGCCGCCCTGCTGGGTGAAAGCGCGGCTCTGGTTGAGGATGAAGTCGCCGTCGGTGAACGCGTGGATCTCGCCGCCGCGCAACGTCAGCAGGCCTTCATAGCCCAAGGGGACGGAGGCGAATCTTGCGCCCTCGCTCCCGGTGACCCAGCCGAGCTCGAGGCGCGATCGAACCGTTCCCGCGTTCACCTGAAACGCCGTCGCCCGGCGCACCGCCTGGTCCGCCGTACGGACTACCGAGCCCGCGATGACATCGCCGCCGGGCCCCAGGATCGTGACGTCCCCGCCGCGCGCGGTCTGGATCGTCGCGAGGCGGAGGTCGACGCCGCCGGTGACCACGCGCTCCGCCCGTTGCGGCTGGCCGCCGACGGTGTTGCGCACCGGCTCGCCGAGCGGATGATCCGCGGAGACGGTCGAAGGATCGAGCGAATAGGGCGCAAGATTATCGGTATAGCCGAGGCTCGCCGGGAACAGCGTCTGGATCCCGCGATAGCCGCGGACATATTGCTGGAACGACGGCCCGCTCCGATTGCCGACCTCGGCGACCTCGTTGAAATAGAGGCGGTTGATCAGGAAATCCTGCTGGTGCAGCGAGTCGATCGCGGCGAAAGCATCGTAAAGCGCGCCTGCGTGGCCATAAGCCGCTTCCGCGAGCCCAGCGCCGCTCGCGACGCCGGCGCCGCCGAAGATCGCGGCAAAGGCCTCGGGCGCATTGTCGCGCAACCACTCGGCGAGGAGCGGCGCATAGATCGGCTTGCTGCGATCGGGCCGCTTGTTGCCGAACGCATCGGTGACCTGCGCGAACAGGTCGCCGTCGAGTTTCGCGAAATTCGCCGGGTTGAGATAGGTCTCGCGCAGCGCCGCGTAGTCGGCACCGGCCGCCATGCCGAAGCGGAGCTGCAAATCCGCGCCCTGGTCAGCCAGCCAAGGGTTATATTCGTTGCCGATCGTGCGGACACCACCGGCGAAGCTGTAGGTCTGTCCGCCTGCAGTGATATCGGCGGAGCTCGCGAACGGCCCGATGTCGCCGCCGGCCTCGAGGATGAAACTGCCCGGCCCGCCGAGGATGAAATTGCTCGATCGCACATAAGGCAGCGGATCCGAGGTCGACGCCATCGTCCCGAAAATGTCCCCGCCCGCCCGGATGCGGGTCACGTCGCCCCGGGCCAGATTCTGCCCGTTGAAGAACATGTCGACGATGTCGCCGGCCGCGGTGATCCGCGCCTGTTTGGGCAGGAAGATCGCCGAATTCAGGATGTCGCCGTTGCTGTAGATCCGCACCGGCTCGGGATCGCCCGCATGGGTGATGCGCCGGTTGTGCGCGGCGCGAAGCTGCGCGTCGGTCGTATCCGTGACGACATAGGGGAATTGATAGAAGAAGCCGACATTGGCGACGAAGGCGCCGGCGAGCAGTCCCGGGTCGACGTCGCTCATCGCGATCGACAGATCCTTGATGTCGCCATCGCTGAACAGGCGCAACTGGCCGATCGGCGAAGGATAGAGCAATTGCTGCGGCTCGGCGGGCAAGGCCACGCTGCCCGTCAGCGAGGTGAGCGACACGGTCGGTGGGAGAAGCTGGACAAACCGGGGAATGCTGCCAGTCGCAAGGAGCTCTCGCGGCTGCAGGCCGTAATCCCAACTTGCGGTCAACAAGGGCGGCGCTATCTCAACCTTCTCATTGGCCGAAATGCCGATCGCGGCGGCCGGGCTGAAGAAGCCGGCCGAATTGGCCGATTGCGGCGCGGTGCTGTCCACCCCGAGCGCCGATACGCTGGCCAAGCTCACTGATCCCTTGGCCGAGACGTCGACCACGGCATCGGCGAGGCGGATCCGCGCATATTGGGGCGGAACCGTCTCACCTATTCCAGCCATGACCGGCTCGAGCCCGAAGGCGCCGATGTCGCGCCCGGCGTGGATCGCGGCAGCCCCCGACGCCATGTCGAATTTGCCCGCGAGGATGTCACGGCCGGCGGTCAGTGCGAGATTGCCGTTGCCGAACGCGAGCATCACTGCATCCGGCGCAGTCGACGCTGTCGTAACGCCGTTGGTGAGCGCGACCATGAGTTCGACAACATCGCGCCCCGCGTCGATCGTCACGTCGCCGCCAGCGAGCGCGCCGACTCCCGAGGTGAAGTAGCGCGGCGCAATGCCGATCTCGGTGTCGATCCCGACCCCGCCGGTGCGCCACCGCTGGCTGATCTGGCCGCCGGTCGGGCCGGCATCGAGCCAGCGTTCGCTCCAGACGTCGCGATTGCCGAGCACGTCCCTGCCCGCCATGAGCGAGAGATCGCCGCCGCCATAAGCCAGCAGCGGCTGGGTATCGGACAGCCCCTTGGGCGTCGGGATGAAGTCTACCTTCTCGGACGCCGCATCGAGATAGGGGCTGTCGGGACGGATCGTAACCAATCCGCCGCCGATGATCCGCGCGCTGACATCGGCTTTCGCCACCCGCACGCCAGCGGTGTAGACCGCCGCCGCCGAGAACTCGACCGAGGCGCTCGGGCTGTTGCCGTAATTGGGGCCGGCCGTCGCGGTGCCGTTCTGCTGGCGATAGGTGACCGCATTTCGATCGGCGAGGTTCGCAGCGCCGCGCAGATCCACGTCGCGCGATGCCGCGAGCTGGATCGAACCGTCGCCGGTCCGCACATAGGAGCGGACATGGGCCTGGTCGGCGCTGCCATAGCTGGTGATCGCCGGGGTACGGTTGGCGGTATATCCCGTGCGTCCGTTCGCCAGCCCGGCCAGATAGGTCGGCTCGAACGATTGCAGGAATCCGATGATTTCCGAGAGCGGTGCCGAGATGCCCGTAGGCTGGGTCGGCGATCCGACGAAGCTATAGCCCTTGCCCGCGAAATAAAGCAGCGCCGCCGTGCGCGCGTCCACGCCCAGGCCTGCCGAATTGCCCCAGTTCAGCTGGGTATAGGCATCGCCGCGCAGCTGATCGAGCTGCGCGGTCGAGTCGCTCAGGTTGAGCGTGTCGCCGATGTTGAAGTCGATCGGGTTGGCCGCGGCCGAGTTGATGAGCCTGAACTGCAGCGGATCGTCGAAGCTGACCGTCCCGGTGGCGGTGAGCCTGTAGCTATATTCGCCCGCCACGATCATGTCCGCGTCGAGCGCGCGATCGACGTGGAGCGGGTTCGCCGACAGCACGCTGTTTGCGCCCGCGACGAGCCGCAGATCGGACGAATGCATCGCGACATTGCCGTCGAGCAGCGGGAAGAGCTCGGCAAAGCCCAGCGAGTCCCCCGCCTCGCCCCCGCCTGCCGCGCCGTTGCCCGCCAGCGCGAGCGGCGAATTGACGAAGGGATTGCCGTTGAAGTCGCCCTGCGCCGCCTGCGCGCTCAGCGAGATGGTCAGCGTTCGCGGCACGCCCGGATTGCCCGAGCCATAGCTCGGGATGTTGGCGCACGAGCCGGTGGCGCCGCCGCACGAGAATTGGAGCGCCGGCGAATAGCTGCGGTCGCCGCCGCCGAGCTGCCAGTTGATATAGGCGGGGTTCGATTTGTCGCGGAAACTGAAGAAGCCGTCGCTGATGCTGCGGTTGACGGTCAGGTTCCCGCCTGCGCGCAGCGTCATGACCGGCGCCTCGCCGCGCGCGGAGCCGCCCGTGCGATAGAGGAAGGTGGCGAAGCGATCGAGCAGCGTGCCTTCCTGACCGGGCACCAGCCGATATTGCGTCTGCCCGCCGGTGCTCAGTTCGGGGATCACTTCGAGTACCCCGGCGTTCACGGCCGCCTGGATCTGTTCGGGCGAGAAGGTCGCCGCGGCTAGATTCCACTGGGTCGTCGTCTTGATGCTGCCGTCCGAAGCAAGCTCGACTCCGGGGCGCAGGCGGACTCCGTCAAGGCTGCTGCCGTCCATGGTGGAGACGTCGAAATCCTGGATGAAACGGACCACCGACGATCCGCCATCGGCCAGCGCGAAATTCTCGGTGAACGGATTGAACTTGCCGCCGGCGGCGCTGCTCGCCGCCATGTTGAGCAGCAAGGTCCCGTCGGCATCGCGAGTGATCCCCGAATAGAGGCCGCTGCTCGCCAGCACATCGAGATCGTAGCGCTTGAACGCCTCGAGCTGAACGGTATCGGCGCCCAGGATAGAACCGCGCAGGCTGACCGCGACCTTGTCCTCGCCCGTACCGAGCACCGGCGCGCGCAGATGAACGGTCCCGCCGGTGTCCGCCGCGGCATAGCGATAGACGGTGACCGGATTGCCGCTGACCGGATCGGTGATCACTTGCGGGATCAGCCGTGCGCCGGTCTCGCCCGCGGCCAGCGCCGCCTGGGTGCGGCGCGCACCGACATCGATGATCGCGCCGTTCGCGATATCGATCGCCGCGTCCGCCGCTTCGATCCCGATCGTCACCTCTCCGGCCGAGGCGGCCCGGCTGTCGGTGTCAGCATGGCCGCTGGTGTGCGTGTCGAGCTTCGCGGTGGCAGTGAGCGTCACGCCGCCACGGCCCCAAAGCGCGATGTCGCCGCCGTCGACTGCGGCGTTGCGCGCCTGGTCGGCGGTCATTCCCGCAATGTTCACGCCCGAGGTGTCGATCGTCCCCGCGACGGTGATGCGCCCGCCATCGGCGGTGAGGCTGACATTTTTCGCCTTCAGCGTCTGACCCGCCGCGAGCGCGAGGTCACCCGCACCGCTCCGCACCGCCACGTCGCCGCCGAACAACCGGCCGTAGCGAGTCACGAACCCGCTCAGATCGAAGCCGGACCGGCCCGAATCAAAGACCAGTGAACTCTGGCGATTGCCCTGCACCCCCGGGTTGAGCGTCGCGGCGAGCGTGATCGCGCCATTGCCGGCGAGCAGGTTCAGCGCTCCGGCCGATCCGGTGCCGCTATCGACGATCAGGGTACTCGCCGCATCGACGGTCAGATTGCCGTTCTTCGACAGCAGGTTGATCGTCCCGCCGCCCGCCGACACGGTCACTGCGTCGACACTGTCTCCGAAGGTCTTTTCATAGCCCGGCGTCGAGAGTGTCGCACCCGTCAAGGCGATGTCGCCCTTCGCCTCGACATCGATGATGCCGGACGATGCGCGGATCAGGCTGCCGACGATCTTCGCCGAAAGCACCGGAGCGTCCTTCGTGCCGATGCTGATGCTGGCGCCCGGCGCGGCATTGCCGCTCGGCGTCGATGCGGACGCGCCCGCCGGCGCGGATAGCGTGAAGCCGGCGTTGGTGAGGAAACTGTATTCGGGCCGCACCTTCTGCGCGCGCGGATCGGCGGACAGTGCGCGATCGGCGAGGAAGGGCGCACGCAACGCGAGCGCGGCGTTGCCCGCCGAGAAGGAGCCCTTGCCCTCGACATAGATGCCGCCGGTCGCGGCGAGCGTCACCGAGTCGGCGAAGCCCGAAGCCCGCACGGCGTTGGCGCCGAAGCTGAGCGTCGCGGCGTTGAGCGTCAGCGCGCTCGCCGCGCCGCAGAAGCCCGCCACGCGGCAGCCGTCCGCGCCATTACCCGCATTGAGCAGGCGGACATCGCCCGCATCGATCGTCACTGCGCCGTCGGCCGCGGTATCGGCGACGGCGGCGAGCGTCGCGGTATCGAGGACAAGGCCGTTGAAGCGATGGGTCCCGGCCGAGAAGCGGATGGCGCCCGGCGAACGCACGGTAAGCTGTCGCGCCGCGGCGAGCTTCGCCTCGAGCGCCGCGCCGATGATGCCGGGTTGCCCCGCCGCCTGCGCGCTCGAATCGAACTGAAGCGCGCTGCCGCTGATCGCGATCCGATCCGCGGCGATCGCCGCCTGATCGGCGACCGCGAAGGTTCCGCTGGTGTCCAGCGCCAGTGACGTGCCGCTGATGCTTGCCGCGCCGATATTGATCGACGACCCGCCGGTGGCGGAGCGCGAGACGAGGCGCTCAGCGCCATTGGCTAGCCGTAGCAGCGAGCCCGCGGTCGATGCGGTATAACCGGTCGCCGGCTGTGTCCCGAGCGCGCCGCTCGCCTTGAGCGTCACGCCGTCTTCGATCGTCAGCGCCGAACCGGTGCCGCCGACCGCGAGCAGCAGCTCGGGGGTGTCTAGCGTCACGCCGCTTTTGATCAGGATCGACCCGGCGCTGGGATGGATCGCGGTGGTGCCATCGGCACCGTCGCTGCGCTGACCGCCAATTAGCAGGCTGGTCGCGCCGAGGCTCGCCAGAGTCGAGGCGCCGACCGTCAGCGCGCCGGGAGTCTGCTGGCTGTCGTCCGCGGCGATGACGACGTTCGTGCCGAGCAGGTCGAACTGGCCGCCCTGCCCGCCCTCGGCCGCGCGCGTATCGAACACTCCGGCGATACGAAGCTCGGTGAGCGGGCTGAGGATCACCCGCGCGGCATCGAGCGGCAGGCGCGGCCGGGCCACGCCCTTGTCGGAGGCATTCTTTACCAGCGTGTTGGAGCCGCTCGTCGTGACGATGTTCGAATATTTGAGGAAGCTGTCACGGCTTTGCACGGTGAACGCGTGGCGCGTCGATTCCGCGATGCCGGTGTCGGCATAGCCATAGGTGCCGCCGACGACGACGCTGCCGTCGAGCATCGTCGCGCTCTGCCCCGGCAGCGGCGCGCCGCTTCCCGTATTCTCGACGAGGCGCAACGCGCCCGGGATCGCCAGCGCGTATTTAGCCGGAACGAGCAGATACTCGCCCGCCGGCACGCCGGGCGCGCCGTCGAGCTTCACCGTCATACCGGCATTCGCGCCATAGAGATCGACCGAGCCCGCGCTGCCGTAATCGGCCGAATAAAGCGGGTCATAGGCCGCAATCTTGCCGGCCTGACTCACCGGCACCAAGGCGAAGACCTGGCGACGGTCAGCATATTGATAGCCGCGGCCGGTGACCGGATCGAAATGGTTGCTGCTGTACGGATCGCGGTTGATCCGATCGAGCACGTCGCGCGAGCCACCCACTCCCGACTGGAATTCGTACGCAAAGACGTCGCCGCCGCCGCGCCCGTCGATCCGGGCGCCGGCCTGCTCGACGATCGCGGCCGCGGCGAGATTGAGCTGTCCGGTCGGGAGTCGGGTGATCGGCGTCGCGATGGTCGGGAAATAATATTCGATCAGATCGGTGGTGGTGCCATAGGGGACCTTGAGGCCGGCGCCCGAGACGGTGGTGACGCTGCCCGCGCCCAGGGTCACCGATCGGGTCGGCAGGATAGAAGCCGAACGGACCGTCGTGGCCGTGTTCGAGCCGAGCTCGAGCAGACCCAAAGGCGCCGCGAGATAGCCATTCTGTTCGATCCGCGCGGCGAGAATGCGCAGATGCGTCCCTGCGGACAAGGGCGGCGGCGCGCTCGCGTCGAGATAGCTGTTGCCGAACGTGATGCTGTGATCGCCGAGCGCTGCGAGGGTATAGGGCCTCGAAAAGGCCTCCGGCCGGCCTTCGAGCAGCGCCTGCAGATTGCCCGTGCCCGTCGTGGCATAGGTCCGGCGCGCGTCGATCAGCAGGTCGCCATTGACGACGAACTGGCCGTTATAGGCGAACTCGCCCGCGCCGCGATCGTTCACCCCGATCAGCCGGACGTCGCCCGGGCTGCGCAGCGCCACCGAGGCGATCGAGCGATCCATGGCGATGGCGCCGACGAGGTCGATGCCCTGGCCGCCCGCGGCGAAGGTCACCTGCGCGTCGCCGGCCACAGCCGGGTGGATCTCGAACAACGGGTCGCCCAGCCGGCTGGCGAAGCGGATATAGGAGGCCGCCACCGCCGCACGCGTCCCCTGCGTGGCCGAGATATAGACGTCGGCGTCGGGACGAATCGGCGCGCCCTCCGTCGGATCCTGCGACAACACCATCAGCGACTTGCGCAGCGACAGCGAGAAATCGCCGTCGAGCGTCAGCGCGTTGCGCGCGATCAGGCTGTCGAAGCCGCTCGCCGCCACGGTGCCGGCATAGAGATAGTCGGCGCCGCCGTTCGCATTCGCGCCGAGGGTCGGCCGCAGCCATTCGAGCGTGCCGCCCTGCGCCTGCGCGACTCCGCCATGCGCGTCGATCGGCGTGGTGCCGAGCGATCCGCCGCCCAGCGCCGAGATCGTCCCCGCCGCGCTCCATTCGAGATACGGCGCGAAATTGCCGAGCCCGGTCGGCTGGTCGAGAAAGGCGCTCGTCCCGCTGATGTCGAGCCTGGCGCCGTCGGCGCGGACGAAGCTGTTCGAATCGAGCACCGATGTGTTGACGCCGAAGCGCGTCGTGCGGCTGGCGATCTCACCGGCACGCAGCAAGATGCTGCCCCCGTCGAGGACGCGGCCGACCCGGATCTGGGCACCGCCGGGTTGAAACGGCGCGCGCGGATTGAGCAAAGCGACGCCCGACAGATCGGTCACGCTGCCATTGTCGAGCAGGATGCCCTGCGCGGCGCTCAGCCGCCCGAGGAAATAGATCAGCCGGTCGGCGCCATCGCGCGAGACGAGCTCGGCATTGGTGATGATGCGCCCGGCGGACGCGGGATCGGTCACCCCGGCGGCGTTGCGCGCATTCTCGTCGAAGCGCCCGAGCGCATCGGTTCCCCCGCCGAACGCCTCGGCGATGCCGTTGCCGCCGAGATCGGCGGCGCGCACGCCGAGGCCGCCCACCACGAGATCGTTGGGTAGATCGTTGCGTTGCGAGATCGTACCGCCGCGAAGCGCGATCGTGCCGCCATTATAGAGCTTGGCGACAGTCAGGCTCGCCTCGGCCGCGCCGGTGATCGTGCCGCCCGCGAGCACGTCGAACTCGGTGAGCCCGCCGAGCACCAGATGCGCCGCCTTGCGATCCCAGGCCGCGTCCATCCGCGAGGGCGCGAGGAACGACTGGCCCGACAGGTCAGCACCGGTGCCGAGCGTCCTGAGCGCGAGCGACTGGTCGGCGGTCAGAACCGCGGGAAGCAGCCACTGGGTCAGATCGAGCGTCTCGCCCCCACGCACTTCGAACCGCGTCGTCTCGAGGAAGGCGGACTTGCCGGCGCGCCCATTGGTGAAGACGTCGTCGACGATCTTCGACCGGTAGCTGCTGAGGTCGAGCGTGCCGAAACCGGTCTTCTGGAAGAAGTCGAAACCGATATGCGTCGCCCCGGCATGGTTGTCCGAGCCGAAGCTGATATCGGGCGCGACGAGCGCGAAGGTTCCGCCGCCGCCGAACCCGAAACCGAGGATAGAGGCGCCGCCGATGTCGACGGTCGTGCGTGGGTCCGGCACGAGAGTCGGCAGCACCGCCAGCCCGAACGGCGTGCCGACCGGAAGCGGCGTGAAGTCGACCGATTGGCTCCCCTCGCCACCTAGCGGAATGTTGGAATAGGCAGGATCGCCCGCGGTCAGCCGGCCGCTGTCGGTCAACGACGTGGAAGCATAGCGAGTCGCCGCCACCAGCGAGACGTCGCCGCCCATGCCATCGAGAAGCAGGCTTCCGGTGGCCGTGACATAGCCGCCCGACATCACGTTCAGCGTCCCGCTGACGCGAATGCTTCCGCTCAGGTCGACTGCCTGCGTCGCGGTATCGAGGCTGGTGCCGATCGCCGAGAGGAAGTTCGGCGCGGCGGTCAGGCGGATGCTGCCGCCATCGCTGAACGCGCCGCCGCGCGGCGCGCCCTGTTCGGCATAGTCGTTGACCCACAGGCCGGCGGTCGAGAGCGTCCCCGTGACGACCACGTCATAGGGATTGAGCGCTCCGGGATCGGCGGCATAAAGCCGCGCGAGGTCGTCGCCGAGGCCGGTGCCGTACAGTCCGGTGCGGAACGCCGACCCATTGGGTCCGGGAAGGCCGTCGCGAACGGTATTGGTCCGCGTAGTTGCATCGATCGATCCCGAATTGGCCGTGACCGTCCCGTCGAACCGGATCGTCCGCCCGGCCAGAACCGTCAGTGCCCCGCCCGGTGCCAGCGCGAGTTTCGACGCGCCGGTGATCCGCAGCGCATCGGCCGCCTGAAGCGTGAACGGATTGCCGCCGGCAAAGGTAACCGATCCCGTCGCCTCGAGCGAAAGCGCCGACAGTCCGGCGCCGCTCAACATCGTGTCGCTCAGCAGCAATTCGGCCCGGTTCGATTCCGCCGCGCCGCGCTCGCCATGATAGACCAGCATGTCGCCCAGCGTCTTGAACGAAACGCTGCCGGCCGTGGGCAACTCATAACGCGAGCGCTGGAACCGCCTGCCGTCTCCGGCGAGGGTGCTCGCGAGGCTCGGCCGCACGCCGGCGGCAATCTGGCGCGCACCGGCAAAGGAATTGCCATAGAAACTGCCGTCGACCGCGACTGCCGGCGCGCTGATCGTCAGCCTGCCCGCATCACGCCCCTCGTCATAGGCCGCATCGAAGCGCAGCCCTTGCCCCGAGGCGTTGAGATAGGTGCGCAGCACGCCGAAGCGCGGCTGGACCTCGATGAAGCCGTCGACCACGCCGACATAATGGTCGTTCGGATCGGCCTTGCCGATATCCACGATCCGGCCGTCATCGGTGACCAGGCGGCTGGTCCGCACCGTTCCGGCCGCATAATTGACCCACCCCCCGGAGAAGTCGATCGTCGCGTCTCGTGCGATATGGATGCTCGGGGCCGTGGAGGCCGAGAGATTGTCGCGCGGGCTCAGGTCCGACGTCAGCAGGCTGACGCTGCCGCCCCTGGTCATGAACTCCTGCGCCGTGACGCCGATCTGCCCCGCCAGGCTGCCGGCCTCAATCAGCGGCGAGCCGACCCACGCGACGCCGTCCTCGCGCACCCCCGAGAGTCGCGGATCGACATACAAAGTCGCGCCGTTGAGAGTGAAATTGCCGTCGAGCGCCACTTCGCGATAATTGGGCGTGTCGCGCAGTTCGTTGCGCTTGACCGGCGTGATTTCAATCGAATTGCGCGACGCGGCGAGCTGAACGTCCTTGTAGCCGCTGACGTCGATCGTCGCGCCGCTTGCGATCTCGATCCGGCCGAACGCCAGACCACTGACCGCGCCAAGCGCCGCCGCGCCCACGGTGGCCCCCACCGTGACATTGGCTCCCGGCGCATAGATCAGCGCGTTTTGCCCCATGGTGAAATTGGTGGACAGCAAGCTCCCGACGGGCACGTTGGGGACCTGGACCTGGGTGCCGATCTCGAGCTGCGATGCCTTGAAGGTGGCCGGCTCGCTCGCCGAACCTTGCGGAATCGTCTCGCCATTGTCGTCGGCGATCATCTCGATCCCGCTCGCCTTGCCGGGGTCGGCGGCGCCGGCGAGCAGGATGTTGCCGCCGGTGATCGAGATCTTGCCGTTGCGCGAGACGCTGGTCGTGGTGGAGAGAAGTCCGTGGCTCTCGATCGAGCCATAGGGGCTGGTGCCGAGCGACAGATAGCCCCGGCGGGAGACGATGATGCCGTCGACGATGATCCTGCCGTCGCCGGGCAGCGGGTCGCGCGGCAGCTGCGGGTTGCTGCCGATGCCATAGAAAAAGCTGTTGAGCTTGTAGCCGCGCACATAGGGATCGGCGCCGGTCGCAGCGCCGGTGGATTCGATGAAGCTCACTGCCCGGCCGGCCTGCAGGCTGACCTGGCCTTCGACCGCGCTCAGCCTGCCCGCGCTACGGATCTCGGGTGCCGCCAGGATGAGGAATCCGCCCGTTGCCATGCTCAGCTGCGCGCCGCTATCGACGACGATACCGCCCTCTACAGCGCTCACGAACCGCACATCCCCGCCATTCTGCTCGGCGATCCCGGAGACGAGCAAAGCCGCACCGTCGCTTTCGCTGGTGCGGTCGGCCGTGCGGTTCGCAGGGGCGAACAGGCCGTTCTCGAAATAATAGCTGTTGCGATCCCTGATCGAAGCGACGCGGGTTCCCACGCCCTGCGTCAAAATGACGGCATTGCCGAGCTCGAGCGTGCTGGCGAGCAACGAACGGGTGTTCACCTGGCTGTTCTTGCCGAAGATGATGCCGGCGCGGTTGAGCACCACGACAGTACCGTCGGCCTTGAGATTGCCGAGGATCAGGCTGGGATCGGTCGCGTTGGTGACTCGATTGACCGCGACCCAGCCCGGCCGCGCGACGCCATTCTCTTTCTGGTTGAATTGCAGCGTCGTGTTCGCGCCCACGTTGAACTTGTTCCACGACAGCAACGCGCGCTCTTTGGTCTGGTCGATCATGACGACGGTGCGTCCGTCGACCACGCTCTGGCTCGGCAGCCCGGCGCCTTCCCACGTCTTGAGCCCCGTCGTGTCGTTCGCCGCGCCGGCGCTGACGAGGAGCTGGTTGGCGCGCGCAGTATCGCCGGCCCTGGTGGCTGCGATCGCCTCGCGGATCGCCTCGGTCGGATCGAGGCCGTCGGGCGAAAGGCCATCGCTCGCGCCGGTGCGCGTGACTGCCTGACGCAACGCACTGGCATAGGTGCGGATCTGCGCGATCCGCGACTGGGTCGAGCGCTGACGCGCAAGCGCCCCCTGCATCGTCGGCGAGCGCAGCGGCGCCGCGCTGGGCTGCTGCGCCTGCGGCCGCGGCGCGCCGGCCTGCTGGCGGAGCATCGCGCCCATCGTCTGGGCGCCCGCCGGCGTGCTGCCGAGACTGCAGGCCAGCGTCGCGACGCTCGCGCCGAGCAGCAGCAAGTGGCGGCGAGCGCGGCCGGACGATGGGACGCGACGAATGGTCATTGCAGGACTCCAGCCCGAGAATCGTTGAGCAACAGGGAGAGGATGGCCCGCCCGCCCGGGGCTGGCCGGATCCGGCAGGCCGGATCGCATCGGCGCGGCGCGGCGGGACGGCAGGTCATCAGAAGGCCACGCCGAGATCGACGTGGAGCACATCGATCGCCAGCGGCGCATCGACGATCTCGTTGGCGCTCAACCAGCGCGCACCGATCGCAATGCCGTCGAACGGCGACCAGGCGCCGCCGATGACATAGCCTTGCGCATTGGTGCCGCCGAGATGGAAATCTGAATCGGTGAAGCTGTCCGGGACGGCGTCGCTCTCGAGATATTTATACGCGAGATTGATCGCCCAGGCGCCTTTGTACGCGCGGCGCGGATTGACGCTGAACAGGTTGGGATCGCCGATCGAGAGATAGCCGCCATAGCCCTGATTGCCGCCGACGAAGCGCGCCGGGCCGGTCACGTCGCAGGCGCCCTGCAGCGGATCATTGACTGGATCCGACAGCACGACATTGTTCAGCGGCGCGCCGTCGGGGCCTTCAGCGCAGATATTCTTCCGGTCGAAGCCGAAATTGTAGAGGTAATTGCCGCCCAGCCTCGCGATCACGCCATCGGAGATCGGCACGCTCACCGATCCGTTCACGTCGAGCACGCGATAGGCGAATTTGAGGCCCAGATATTGCGGCTGGCGCGGATCGTTCGGATCGGGATTGGCGGTCGTGTCGAACCGCCGCAGGAACATCAGCGTGTTGCCCTTGGTGGCGTAGAGCGGCCGCAGCGCGTCGGTCGAGCATTCGACATTCTCGACCGAATAGATGTCGCACGGTGCCGAGACATGGCCGCGCAGATAGGTGAAGTTGTGATAGGCGCCTGCAAGGTGCGCCTCGACGCCGTTATCGAACTTCCTGGCGAGTTCGAGCTGGCCGCTGAACAGATAGCGGTCGCGGAAGTTGCGCTTGTCCGACGAAGTCGAAGGGTAATCCGAATCCTCGAACATGATCGGGAACGCGCCGCCGCGCACCGCCACGGTGAAGTCGTCGCCCTGGTCGAACAATTTGGCGAAATTGGCCTCGCCATAGAGCCCGTCGAGCGCGAGATCGGGATCGAACATCAGATCGGTGGTGCGGAACGGATTGTCGAACCGGCCGAGCATCGCGGTCAGCCCGGGCACCAGCTCGCCCTTCACATAGGCGTTCTGGAGCCAGAGGTCGCGCTTGCGGAAGCCGCCGGTGAGCGTCGCATTGGTCGAGATCGGCCCGGGATCGTCGCCGGTCGCGAGCTGGAAGCCGAGCTGGAACCGGTTGGCGATCGTCGCCTCAAGTCCGATCCGCGCGCGGATCTGCATGTTGTTGCGCTTGTCGCGCGTCGTGTTGAGCCGGGGCGCGAGCTGCCGGGTCAGGTCGATCGGCCCCGTCTCGTTGAATTCGGGCACGTCGATATAATCGGGCGAATTGTCCGCTGCGTAGAAGGCCGAGGCCGAACGGAAGCGGAAGTCGCCGTGGATGCGGATATTGTCGACCCAGTCGGGGGCGGCCTTGTCGGGCGCCGCCCAGCCTTCGGTCCTCGCCTGCGCCATCACTTCGGTGCGCAACTCGTTCTTGATCTGCGTGCGGACCGTCTCGGGAACATAGGGGACGCGCACGGTGCCGGGCGGCGGCGGGGGCAGTTCCGCGGCGGCCTGCTGGTTCGGAGCCGGCGCGGCCTGCGCCAGCTCGGCGCGCGCCTGTGCGGCCTCGGCTTGCGCCTGATCCATCAATTCCTTGCCCTTTTCGGGCGTCAGCACCCCCTGCTCGGTCAGCAGCCGGACGAGGTTCACCATCGCGCTGTCCGACCGCGGCGCTTCCTGCGCCAGCGCGGGCGCCGCTGCCAACACGGCGACGACGGCTACGCCGCATCGCCAATTGCGCATCAGTCGGCCAAAGTTTCGATGCCCTGACATTCCCATTCCCTTTTGTTCGCGGCGTCGCTCAGAGCGCGCGCCGCCCTCGAACCGTGATCTTGTATGGAAAGGACATTGCTGGCGGCGGCGGATCGAGCCGCGCCCCGCGCAGCACCTCCACCAGCCGCTGCAACGTCGCCTGGTCGTCGCGACCGCGCGCCTCGACCAGCCGCGCGCCGGTCACCTGTCCCTGGGCGTCGACCGTCAGCAGCAAATCGGCCGAGAAGACGAGCCGATTGAGCCGGTCGTCGCCCGACACGCGTCGCTGCAGCGCGGTGCTCAGGTAGCTGCGATAAATGCCCAGCCCCATGCCGCCGCCGCCCGCCTTGGCGCCGCAATTGCTCCCGAGGCAGGTCCCGCCGCTCGACGGCGCGCCGATCCCGCCGCCCGAACCCGCGCGCAGGCCGAAAGCGTCGCTCCCCGACTCGGCGGGGGCATTGATCGAGACCGGTGCCGCCTCGGGCTGCGGCTGCTGCGCTTTTTGCGCCTCGGCCGGTGAGGGCTGCGGCTGCTCGGTCGGCTCGGGGGGTTTTTCCTTGAGTTCCGGCGGCGGCGGGGGCGGTGGCGGCGGCAGCGGAACCACGTCGACCACTGACTTAGAATCCTCGGTGACCCGCACCCCGCTCACTGCGGTGAGCTGGCTGTAGACGAACCAGGCGAGCAGCCCGAGCAACAGCACCGCCACGCCATAGGGCAGCGCTTCGCGGACCGCCGATCGGTCCTCGAAGGCCTCGTAGCCCGGGGGCTGCATCGTGGTCATGCGCGCGTCTCGCCGATCTCAGGACGCGCTGGCGGGCTTGCCGGTGACGAGCCCCACCTTGTTGAGGTCGAGCTGACGGCACAGGTCCAGAACCTGCGTCACCTTGCCATATTGCGCGGTCTGGTCGCCCTTGAGCACGATCGGCACGTCGGGATTGCTCGCCTTGGCGCTGCGCAGCCGCGTCTCGAGATCGGCGAGCGTCACCGGAAAGGCATCCATGAAGATCTGTCCGTCATTGGTTACGGTGATCGCGATCGTCTTGGGCTGGACGAGGCTCTGCGCCGCGCTCGCTTTGGGCAGGTCGACCTTGATCCCCTGCACCGAGGCGGTCGCCATCAGGATGAAGATGACGAGCAGAACATAAGCGAGATCGAGCATCGGGGTGATGTTGATGTCGTCATATGCCTTGCGGCCCTTGTTGATCTGCATGACTGGTCTCCCCTTTCCGCGCCTATTCGGCCGCCTGGAGCGCAGCCGCCGGCGCAGGGCTGCCCTCGGTCTGCATCTCGGCGAGGCGCGTGATCAGCCGGTCGACGAAGACGCGCATCTCGTCCGAGAGCGCCGAGATCCGGCTGTTTAGATAATTGTACCCGAACAGCGACGGGATCGCGCAGGCGAGGCCGGCGATCGTCGCCATCAGCGCCGCGGCGATGCCGGGGGCGATCGCGTTGACGTTGACGTCGCCTGCCAGCGCGACACCGGCAAAGGTGTTCATCACGCCCAGCACGGTGCCGAGCAGACCGATGAACGGCCCGCCCGAGATCGCGATGGTAAGCAGCACCAGCCAGCGGTCGAGTTTCTGATTCTCCTCGACCACCACTGCGTCGACCGCGGCGCGCATCGCCTCGACGCTCTCGCCCGACAACGGGCGACGGCCGCGCGTCTCGCGGCGAATCTCGAGCTCCTCAATCCCGGTTTCGTAGAGCCGGCCCAGCGGGGCCTGCCCGATCATGTCGAGCTCGCGCGGACCGACGCCCTCGACGTGCTTCATGCTGACGAGATGCTCGTGGAGCGCCCGAAAGCGCTTGAGGAACACCCGGTTCGCGCGGACGGCCCGGTTGATATAGGCGACCTTCGTCACGATCACCGCCACCGCCAGCACGAGGATCACCATGCACAGCCCGATGATGAAGGCGTCGATCATCTCGACCTTGCCGAGCACGTAGACGAACGTGCCGCCGCCCGCGCTCTGCCGCTCGGCGGTGCCGGCGACCGCGACGAGCTTGTTGTTCGGGCCTTCGGCCTGCGCGCTCGCGAGCAACATCGCCGCGGGCCGCGCGGTCTTGGCGAGGCGAACCTCGTCGAGCTCGCCGACGAACGGTCGCCCCGCCGCACCGCCGAGCGCGATCGGACCGTCGAGCGCGGGGAGCGCGCCCGGAGCCGCCCCGGCCTCCACGCCATTGACGTAGAGACGCACATTCTGTCCGTCGGCGACGAAGCCAAGATGCGCCCATTCGCCGGCCTTGAGCGCCGCGCCCGCCTGGATACGCTGCGTGCCGACGAGCGCGAAGGGCGCACCGTTTGCCAGTCCGACGACCAGCGGTCCGCGCGCGAAGAGCGCCTGCTCGCCCGCCAGCTGATCGGCGCGCACCCAGGCGGTCAGGGTCAGCGGCGCGCCTGCCGGCATGGCCAGCGAAGGGGTCGCGGGGATGACGAGCTCACCCTGCCCCTGAAAACGTGCGGCGCGCGCGATCACGCCATTCTCGTCGATCGCCGGCACGGCATTCTGCGCATTGTTGCCGTTGGCGGTCAGATCGGCCGCGGGCTTCCCGCCGGTCTCGCTGAAATGCCAGGCGGCGATCGTGTCGGGGTCGTAGGTCCGCGCGATGTCGCTTCCCGCCGGGGCGTTCTTGTTGCCGAAATAGAGCCAGAGCTGACGCCTCTCCCCGCCGTTGAGGCCCGGCACCGACACCCACAAGGTCGCGATGCTGTTGGCTGCGTCATAGCGTTCGATGTGGAACGGCAGCGGGGTCTTGCCGTCGCTGTCGACGACGCGGAGGTCCGCGCCATTCTCGAGCGCGTCGCCGAAGGTGAAATTGCCGTCGTGGAGCCGGACCAGCAGCACGGTGCGGCCGATCGCGCCGCTCAGATTGCCGCCGGTCGGCGAGGTGTCGACCGTCACCATGCGCCGGTACGGCCAATCCTTGTTCCACCAGCCGGCGTCCGGTTGCGCGAAGGCCGGAGTGCTGATCGCGAGCAGGGCGATCAGCCATGCTAGAAATGTTCGGCCCACGTTCGATCCCCAATTGCTGTCCAGGTTAGAATTCGCCCTTGAGCGAGAAGCTGTATCGCGGCTCCCCTCGCCCGGTGGCCGGGCCGGCCCGCAGCGGCACGCCGATCACGAACTCGCCGGTGAGAAGCTTGAAAACCTGCAGACGGAAGCCGCCGCCGATGCCGGCGATGCGGAATTCGTCGGTCTGGCCCACCGCCGGCGCGCGGATCCGCGCGTAGCCGGCGTCGAGAAAGGAAAAGAGCCGCAGCTCGTCGACGAAGCCCGGCAAGGATGGCGCAAGGCTCGGCGTGCGCATCTCGATCGAGGAGACGAAACCGTCATCGCCGACCGCCTCCGAGACATAATAGCCGCGCACGCTCGACATTCCGCCGATCGAGAATTGCTCGTTGGTGACGAGGCTCGAATCGGCGAGTTGCCCGGAGAGGCGCAGCGCGAGCTGGAAGTCCTCGATCAGGGTGCGCGTGTAGTTGAGGTCGAGATTGAAACGGACGAAATTCTCGCTCGCATCGATCGCGCGCCCGGTAAATTGGTCCGCGACCACCCCGGTATCGCCATTGCCGAACTCACAGGTGATGATCCCGGGCGGCGGTTGCGGCGTGTCGAAAGGACTTTCGAAGCAGGTGTCGTGCTTGACGACACGGAGCCCCGCAGTCGCGGCGAAGGTGAGCCCGAAACTCGTCGTCTCGTCGTTGCCGCCCATCGAATATTCGCCGACCAGCGGCAGATAGCGGATCTGCGTCGGCTGGAGCGCCGCGCCGTTCAGCGAGATATTCTCTTCGAACACTTTGACGTCGGGTCCGAAGCTGATCTGCTGAAACAGCTTGTCGCCGGGCAGCCGATAGCTGACCCGCGCGCCGATCTGATAGCCGTTGCCCAGCACGTTGGTGCCGCCCAGCGCAGCGACGTTACTGTTCGATTTGTAGCCGTAGAACAGGAACGACCACGGGGTTCCGATCAACGGCGCGCTGTACGAGGCCGAGAGCACCGCGCTCTGATCGATGTCCTGCGGCGTCAGCGAACTGGTGATCGACAGCGTATGCCCCTGTCCCCACAAATTGGTGTGGCGCAGCGTGCCGCTCAGGCGCAGCGACCGCGTGTTGGGGCTGCTGTCGTTGTTGAGTTCGATGCTAGCGTGGATCGGCGCGCTATCCTCGACCTCGAGGTCGACATCGACCGTCCCCGGCGTGGCGCCCGCCTTGAACCGCGGGCTGATCGTGCGATCAGGAAAGCGATTGGCCGCCGCGATGTCCCGCTGGAGTGCCGCGACGTCAATCGGCTGCCCTTCGACGAGCGATGGCACCTGCGTCCGGGCGATCTCGCTAGAATGATGCTTGGCATCGACGACCTGCACGCGCCCGAGCGGCGCTTCGTGCACGGTGAGCTGGACGATGCCTTGGCTGAACAACTCGTTCGGCTGGACCGGGATTTCGACTTCGACTGCCTCATAGCCCTTCGCGGCGTAGGCCTGTTGCAACGCCTTCTGCGCGGCGGTGACGTCATCGGTGGTACGATCCGGACCGAGATGGGGATAGACGAGACGCTCGATCTCGGCGCTGCTCAGCTTGGTCACGCCCGACACGTCGATCGCCGTGATCATGAACCTGGTCGGCGCCTCGCGCGCCGCAGCGTTGCCGGCCTCGACCGGTGCAGGTTCCTGCTGCGCCGGGATCGTTTCCTGCGCCAGCGCCGCGATCGGCACGCCGGCGGCTCCTGCCGCAAGGGCGATCATCGCGGCGGATGGCATCAAGGGGGAAAGCGCGTGCATCTCAGACCTGGATCAGACCGGCGCCGACCGCGATGGCGACTGCGTGGATCTTGTTGGCGGCGCTCAGCTTTTTGCTCGCGCGAGCTACATGAAGCTCGACGGTGCGGACCGACACCCCCAACTTGGCCGCGGCATCGGCCAGCGTGTCTCCGAGGGCGGCAAGCCGCAGGCACGCGATCTCGCGGTCAGAGAGTGCCGGTCCGAGCGCGTTGCTGGCCGGCAGGATCGCCTTGGCGAGAAGATGGAAAGCGAGCGCCTGCACCGCCAGCGATGGCATCTGCGTATCGATGAGATGCACCGCGTCCTGCTCGGTGCCGCCGAACAGGATGAGGCAGGCAGGCCCGGCCGGGTGATCCTGAACCGGTGCCGTGACTCCGGCCGGCCAGTCGAGGAGCTGCTGCGACACATACCATTCGCGCTGCGCTGCAGTGAACCCCTCGCCGTCGCCATTCGACCAGGCGAAGGGCAAAAAGGTGACCAGCATTGCCTCGACGCCGGCCTTGTCGGTCAGCCACAGATCGGCGCGGTCTTCGTGTGTCGATAGAAAGCGCAGCAGCTTCCAGTGCTGTCCGCGCTGCCCAAGATGGAGATGACCGAGATGCAGGTAGCGCGCGCCCCGAAAGCCGCGTTGCCGCGCATATTCGGCAAGCCATTGCCGCAACGCTGCAGGGGTCGTGCATTGCGACAATTCGCCGACCAGCGACGAGAGCGACGCCGCATCGGTCAGCCCCACCCGGTCCGCAGGCGTGCTCGGGTCATTCGCAACAGGGCTCACGTGGCGTGCAAAGGCACTGCTCGCAAACATCTCTCAAAATCCCCGCCGAACCAGCACCCTCGCTAGTTGGACACGGCGGCAGAACCATTTTGGCAAAAGTTTTTTGTTGCAAATTAATTACAATTACAGCCCTGAAATCGACTTTAGGTCTAGTTAAAAATATATCGCCATATCTTCACACGATTCGATTCGCTCTATCATGAAATATTCAATATAGTCCGGTAAAGATATTTTCTGGACTCCAGTCGTTTCATAAATTGGCTCGAGAAAAACCCGCCTTTGCTGGATACATTACCTGCGGCTCATCCCGATGGAACGACGTACGGCGCGATGGCCGCTCGGCCAACGGCTCGCAAAACGCGTGCGCAACCCAGACAGGCAAACGGACGAGGCAGCTCGCAAAGGGGCGCTTGCCGCTCTATCTTCGCGCGCGATGGCGGCGCTGACCCTTTCCGGCAAGTTTCCGATATGCCTGGCCCTTGCCGCGATCGGCGCGCCCGCTTTTGCAGCGACGGATACGCATGCGCAGGCGCAGGCAATCGGTGGCGATCAGCGGACGGCCTTCGACATCCCCGCCCAGCCGCTCGACGCGGCGCTGGCGCAATATTTCCGGCTGACCGGCGTTCAATTGCTCTATGACAGCGCACTCACCGCGGGGCGCCGATCGACGGCAGTGCGCGGCAATTACAGCCCGCGTGAGGCGATGCGTCTGCTGCTCCGCGGAACCGGGCTGATCGCGCGCTACAGCCGGACGAACGCCGCGATCATCACCACGCCCGACGCGAGAGGCGAGGCACCCTTGATACCCCTAGGACGCGTGGTGGTGCGGGAACGGATCGCAACCCCACGCCCCACGGCGATCCAGCGCCTGGAATTTTACGGCCGGCTTGCGAACGAGCTCCACGCTTATCTTCGCGACGACCGGCGCACCCATCGGCTGACGTTCGACATGCGTGCCTCGATCCGCATCGCCGGCGGCGCGATCGAGCGGATCCGCATCGATCGGAGCAGCGGCGACGCGCGCGCGGACCGTCTCGTCGCCGAGGTTCTCGCCGGCAGGAGGGTGTCCGCTCCGCCCGAGGGAATCGCGCAGCCGCTGCTCGTCGCGTTGAAAGGAAAGCGCACCGTCGGCGATTGAGCCGCGACCTGTGGTTTCCCCCAGCGCCGCGCCATATGGCCTCCATTAGCTAGGATGCAGCGCCGTCTCCACGGCGGAAAGGAGCCCAAGTCGCGGAATGGACGCGGTCGTCGACGGAGCCGTGGATGGCGGCACGATCATCGCGATGGGACGAAGGGCCATCGCGATCGAGGCCGAGGCCTTGTGGGCGCTCGCGCACGAGCTTGGTGCGGACTTTGCCGATGCGGTCGCCTTGCTGATGACCACGCCCGGCCGCATCATCCTGTGCGGCCTCGGCAAATCGGGCCAGATTGCCCGCAAGATCGCGGCAACCTTCGCGTCGACCGGAACGCCGGGTATCTTCCTGCACGCCGGCGACGCCGTCCATGGCGAACTGGGAACGCTGGTCGCAGGAGACACGCTCGTCATCCTTTCCAATTCGGGCGACACACGCGAATTCGGCGTGATCATGCGCCGGGCGGAGACGCTCGCCTTGCCGATCATTGCGATCACTTCGAGCCCCGATGCGCCGGTGGCGCGCAATGCGACGATCAATCTGCTGCTCCCCCCGAACCCCGAGGCCTGTCCTTACGGCCGGTCGCCCACCACTTCGACGGCGATGATGCTGGCACTGGGCGACGCGCTTGCAGTGACGATGATGCAGCTGCGCGGGGCCAAGGCAGCCGACCTTCTCGCGCTGCACCCGGGCGGTCGGCTCGGGCTCGATCTGGTCGCGGTCGAGAACTTCATGCATCGGGGCGACGAACTGCCGCTGGCGCCTCCCGAAACGCCGATGGGCGACATTCTCGACCTGATCAGCGCGAGGAATCTCGGCATTGCCGGCGTGGTCGACACGCATCAACGACTGCTCGGGGTGATCACCGACGGTGACATTCGCCGCTGCGGCTTGGATCTCGGATCGCGCTCGGCCGAGCAGGTCATGACCAGGCGGCCGCGGACGCTCGTCGGCGGCGCGATGGCGCGCGATGCGCTGACCATCATGTCGGAGGCGCGGATCACCGCGGTTTTCGTCGTCAACGACGCGCTGGGCGGCCGAGTTCGCGGATTGGTCCATATTCACGATCTGCTGCGGCTCGGGATCGGTTGATGCTCAAGCTCGTCGGCGGAACCGGAGTCGCGCCCCGACCTGCGGAGGCGGCGATCATCATCCCTGCCCGCTTCGCCTCGTCGCGCTTCCCGGGCAAGCCGCTGGTGCCGCTGCTGGGCGCCGAGGGAGCTGCCAAAACCCTGCTCCAGCGCAGCTGGGAAGCAGCGCGTGCCGTCGGCGGTGTCGCCGAGGTCTGGATCGCGACCGACGATGATCGCATCGCCGAAGTCGCGCGCGGCTTCGGCGCGCAGGTGGTGCGGACGCCCGCCGATTGCGCCAACGGCACCGAGCGCTGCTGGGCAGCGGTGTGCGAGGCGGGGATCCACGCCGACATCATCGTGAACTTCCAGGGCGACTCGCCCTTGACGCCCCCGCCGGCGGTCGAGTTGCTAGTCGACACGCTGGCGGCAGAGCCGCGCATATCGGTCGCGACGCCGATGATCCGCTGCTCGCCCCTCCAGGTCGACCGGCTGACTGCGGAAGCCAGGCTCGGCCGCGCGGGGGGGACGACGGTCGTGTTCGACGGCGCGGGCGATGCGCTCTATTTCTCCAAGCGCGTGATCCCGCACATACCCGAGCGCTGCCGGGATGCGCCGATCTATTTCCATCTCGGCGTCTACGCCTATACGCGCGCCGCGCTCGCCGAATATATGCGAACGCCGCCTTCTCCGCTCGAACGGGTCGAGGGGCTGGAGCAGCTTCGCTTCCTCCATTGCGGCCTCGCGGTGCGGATGGTCGAGATATCCGATCCGCCCGGCGGGTTGTGGGAAGTCAACAATCCGTCCGACGTGGTGGTCGTCGAAGCGGCGCTCGCCGAGCGCCGGCTCGTCTAGCGAGGGCAGCGCGCAACGGATCCGGCCACTAGATCGCGACTGCAGCCCCCGCGCCAAACGCCAGCACTACGGCGCGCAACTTGCTCGACGCACCCAGCTTTTCCAGCGCATTGCGCAGGTGGAACTCGACCGTACGTCCCGAAATGCCCAAGGTCCGCCCGCTCTCGTCGACGGTCTGTCCCAGCGCCGCGAGCTTGAGGCATTCGAGCTCGCGATTGGACAGTCGTGGCGCCCGCCCGACCCATTCGGCGATCGGCACGAGCTTCTTTGCGAGCGCGTGAAACTGCCCCGCGAGGAATGCCATTTCTGGCGCATTTTTCTCGATCAATCGCTGGATCGACGACTCGTCGAACCCGAATAGGCTCAGATAAGCGGGGCAACCCGCGCTGTCCTGGACCGGGATGACGAGCCCGGCATCGACTCCACGGGCGCGCTCGCCGTCGAGCCAGCCGCGCTGGCTGGCGGTGAGCGACGCGCTGATTCGCGTCGACCAGGAGAAGGGCACATAGGCGCCGCGGATCCGCCCGATCGCCGGATCGCTGGCGATCCACTGTTCGTCCTCCCGATCGGCATGGCTCGACGTGGAGAGATAGCGGATCGCGCATCCCGGCTCGCTTTCCTCGAGGCCCCAGCAAGGCCGGCCGAGCTGGATATAGCGCGCGCCGTAAAAGCCGAGGTTTCGCGCATATTTGAGGAGCCAGCCGCGAAGATCGAGCGCGGAAGCACAGCGATCGAGCAAAGGCAGTCCGCTCTGGGCTTCCTTCAGACCAACGGCAGCGCGTTGCCCGGTCCCGTCGGCGTCGGCTCCGCAATCCCGCAGGCGCTCTTCATGCTCGGCCCGACTCGCAAGCATTGGTGCTTCCCCCGGCAGTGATCCCAACTGAAGGACACCTCGAACAAAGCATTCTGGCAGGAAATTTTTATTACAATTCAATGACGTTCGTCTATTACCAAGATGCACATCGGATGACTTCAACTCAATACGACGACATTACCGGGCAGACGCGCCACATTGATCCCAAGCGCCAATTCCGCCTGGCTGAAGAAATCGTCGAGTCGATCGACATAATAGGTTCCGCTCAGCGAGCGCGTGGCCAGATCGGAATTGGCGAGGAACACCCTTCCCCGGCGATAGCGATTAATCTCGGCCACCACCTGATGCATCGGCATGTTGCGAAAGATCAGCGTTCCGGTCTGCCACGCGGTGAGCACCGCTGCATCGGCTCCCGGCTTGACCGGCCCGATTCCCGACCCGTCGTAACGAACCTCGGCGGCCGCACGAAGCGCACGCCTCTCCCCCGCCCACGCGACTTCGACCGCGCCTTCGAGACAGGTGATGCAGACCTCGCCGCCGTCGCGCCGCGCATTGAAGCGGCCGCCGCGGACGACGCTGACGCCATCGCCCGCCACGAGCGCGGCGCGCTCTGCCCTGCCGCTTGACAGCACGGCCTCACCCGAGATCAGCGCGATCGCCGGCATGCCTAGACCGGCCTGCATGCCGATGCTGGTCCGCGTGTTGAGGTCGACGCTCGCACCGCCCGCCAGCTGTACGACCCGACGCTGGCCGGGACCGGTGCGATAATCCGCCATCGCTTCCGCCGGGCTGGGCAGCAGATCAAGGGTCCGCCCGAACAGGAACGCGGTACCCGCCGCCGACGCCGCGATTGCGCCGCCAAGGAAATAGCGCCGGGTGAGATGCCGCCGCACCGGCAATGCGAAGGCGATGACGTCCGCATCCGCGTCCATCGGTTGCGTCTCGACGGTACGCACGAGCTCGCGCAGGCGTAATGCCGCACGGAAAGCCTCTTCATGCGCGAGGCTCTGGCCGCGCCACGCAATGAACGCGGCGGCGTCGCGGTCAGTCGCCTCTCCAGAGCGGAGGCGATTGAGGTGATCCAGGCCCTCGAGGCGCATGCGCGCGAGCTCGGAATCCGTCCAGCCGCTCCTTTGCGTCATTCTCAATGGCCGTCCAATAGCTCCAGGAGGAGCGCGGTGTGCCTGTTCATCGCGCATTCCTTATTGAGGGGACACTTGAGCGAGGCGTTTTTGCAACCCGGCGACGAAAGTTTCTTCCGTTGCCGCATGTAGATAGCGCGTCGCAAGCAGCAGCTCGTTCCGAACGGTTCTCTCCGACACGTTGAAATCCAAGGCTATTCTCTCGTAGTCGGCATTCTCCACCCAGAAGCAGCGGAACATTGCGCGACGGCGGGACGGCAACGCCTCCAACGCCCGTTCCACCGCGGCCAGTTCGGAGCGCGCCTCCGCGATGCGCTGCGGCCCGGGATCATCGTCGGCAAGCTCGAGAAGTTCCTCCACGTCCGCCGCGGACAGATGCCGCGCCTCCGACCGCCGGCGATTGCTCGCGATGTTGAGCGCCATGCTGATCAGGTAGGAGCGCGGATTGCGCAGTTCGCCCTGAATTTCGGTGCGTTGCAGGCGGACATACGTGTCCTGCAGCGCCTCGCTGGCGGCCTCCGCGGATCCCAGCCGGCTGGTAAGCCGCTTCTTGAGGTCGGGATAGGTCGAGACGAGCAACCCGATCAGGACGTCGCGCGGACTGGAATTCACCGCCGCACTCCGATCGGCCCCGGTGCGGATGCGCGCTTCGGATCCGGTCACTGACCCGCCGGCCAGCTTGCGGATTGCTGCATGACCGAGAGATCGATCTCGATCACGAAATCCATCCGCGACGGCAGACCGGCGGGAATAGGCGGCAGCGGCTGCGCCCGCTCGAGCGTGTCGAGCGCCGCATCGTCGAGCAGTTCCGAGCCCGAACTCTCCTGAATCCAGCTGTCGAGGACCTTGCCCATGCGATCGATCTTGAACGCGAGTCGCGTGACGCCGGAAAGGCTAAGACGCCGCGCCTCGGCCGGGTAGCGACTGCGCGCCGCCACCGCTTGGTAGAGCCGCCGCTGATAGTCGCTGAAATCGGCTGCACTCACTGCCCCGCGATGCGCCTCCGTTTCGCTCGAGACCGCAACGGCCGCGTCGCCAGCCGATGTGGAAGGGGGGGCCGCGGAAAGGACAGGGAGCTGGGGCTGTGCCGGGCGACGCCCGCCCGCCGAAACGGCCGGCACGAGCTTCATCGGATGCGCGCTTTCGACTGCGTTACGCGGTGCGCCCTCGTCGGGGGGCAGCGGGAGCAGCTCGACGACCAGCGAAGTCCGCGCCTCCCGCAACCCCGGTTTTTCGGGGCGATGGTCGGACAGACCATAGATGATGCCGCCCAATATGACGGCATGGCCGACACACGAGCAGAAGAGGCTCAGGAAATTGATCCGGTTGGGACCAGGCATGAACACTCGCATTGAGGCGGGGCACTGCTCGCTTAGACCACCGATCTGGGACGCTAGTGTGACATGCCGGGTCTCGCGATTCGCTCAGCTAGGGGATTCACGGGGTCTTCGGGCGCATCTTGCATACCGACGGGAACACGGCTTCGCGCCCGGGGCGGGCAAGCCTGTCACCCATCCGAGTCGCACCGCGGTCGTGCCACGCGCATTGCCGCCGGCTATTTTTCGGCGTCGGGGACACTGGCTCACGCGACAATATCGCACAAGATCGTCTCAGTATTAAACGGTCATGCACCAGAATAGACAAAATCTACGCGATTACGTACAATAATGTCTTCGCATAGGACGAAGTTAAATTCGCAAATAAAACAGTGTCGCAACGCGGATGTCACACTCAAATCATAGATAGGTCGCGATCAAGTCTGCGATCCGCGTATCCATGCCATTCTCGCGCGTAATGCGCGACCCTATAAGGAAAAATCCCATGCGAGAGACTATCCTTCAAGATGATATCCTTGCTATAGAGGCGGTCAGCCAGTTGAGCATCGGCGATGCCAGCGTCGTCGAAGGCGACAGCGGCACCCGCAACCTTGTCTTCACCGTGACCCGCAGCGGCAGCACCGCCGACGCGGTGAGCGTCGAATATGGCGTCAATCTCGACGGCACCGCATCGATCGGCGACCTTGCCGATGGCGCAGTGCTCGCCGGCACGCTCGACTTCGCCGCCGGCGAAACCACCAGGACGATCGTCATTGCGGTCAAAGGCGACACCGTGATCGAAGCCAATGAGGCGCTCTCGGTCCAGCTCTATCCGCTGAGCGGCGACATCGTCCTTGCCGACGACACCGCCACCGGCACGATCCTCAACGACGACGTGCTTCTCAGCCATGTCAGCATCAGCGATGCCAGCGTCGTCGAGGGCGACAGCGGCACCCGCAACCTCGTCTTCACCGTGACCCGCACCGGCGGCACGGACGCGGCGAGCCTCGAATATGGCATCAATCTCGACGGCACCGCATCAATCGGCGACCTCGCTGATGGCGCGATCCTCGCCGGCACGCTTGACTTCGCCGCCGGCGAAACCACCAGAACGATCACCCTCGCGGTCAAGGGCGACACTGTGGTCGAAGGCAACGAAGCGCTCTCGGTCCAGCTCTATCCGCTGAGCGGCGACGTCGTCCTCGACGACGACACCGGCACCGGCACGATCCTCAACGACGACGTCCTCCCCAGCCATATCAGCATCAGCGACGCCAGCGTCGTCGAGGGCAATAACGGCACCCGCAATCTCGTCTTCACCGTGACACGCACCGGCGGCACCGATGCCGCGAGCCTCGAATATGGGGTCGACCTCGACGGCACTGCATCGATCGGCGACCTTGCCGATGGCGCCGTCCTCGCTGGTTCGCTCGATTTCGCTGCCGGCGAGACCAGCAAGACGATCACCGTCGCGGTCAAGGGCGACACCGCGGTCGAAGCCGATGAGGCGCTCTCGGTCCGCCTCTATCCGCTCAGCGGCGAGATCGTCTTCGACGACCACACCGGCACCGGCACGATCCTCAACGACGATCAACCCAACCAGTCACCGGCCGCGCACCATGACGCGGTCGCAGTCAATGAGGACGCGACCACCGCCAATTTGTGGTCGACCCTGCTCGGTAACGACTCCGACCCCGAGGGTCAGCCGCTGTCGATCAGCGCGGTCAACGCTTCGGGTACGCTCGGCCACGTCGTGTTCGACGCCTCGACCCAGAAGCTGCAATATGTCGCCGATGCCGATGCGTTCGACGCGCTCGCGCCCGGCGCCACCGCGACCGACAGCTTCACCTACACGGTGACCGATGCCGGCGGCCTGACCAGCACCGCGACGGTCAACGTCACCGTGACGGGGATTGCCGACGGCGTGACGCATATCGGCACGACCAATGACGACACGCTGAATGGCACCGCGGGCGAGGATACCTTGTGGGGCGGTCTCGGCAACGACACGCTGAACGGCCTCGGTGGGCACGACCTGCTCGACGGCAGCCTCGGCAAGGACAAGCTCGACGGTGGCGACGGAAACGACACGCTGTACGGCGGGCTGGGCAGAGACGAGCTTCGCGGCGGCAACGGTAACGACGTGCTGTACGGCGGGCTGGGCAAGGACAAGCTATGGGGCGGCGCGGGTGCCGACAGCTTCCATGTCAGCTGGCTCGAGGGCAACGACACGGTCTACGACTTCAGCACCACCGAGGATCGGATCGTACTCGACGACGGCGTGACGGTGAGCGGCACCAGCGTCACCGACGTCAACAGCGACGGCGTCAACGATCTCATCCTCCAGCTCAGCTTGGGCGGATCGGTCACGCTGCTCGGCGTGAGCAACGCCAGCCAGGTCGATGTCGTCACCGGCGACTCCTTCTGGAGCCACGCGTCGAGCGTGACCGGCGCATTCGACCATGTCGCGCCGGTCGAACTGGCGCACGGCTTCTGATGTATTGACGTCACGGCGGCCGGCACTCCCCGGTCACCAATGCCCCTCTTCCGCTTGTTTCCGCGTGTGGAAGAGGGGCCAGCTGACCTTCGGTGTCCCGATCCCGATTTGCGTGTGATCGGAAGGGTCTCGAACCTGCCGACTCGACCGCTCGCGGCCTAGGCTATGTCCTGCGTGCCGCAGCGCCCCGCGTTCGGAGCCGTCCGGCGGTGCGCTACTTCATCGCCTAGCTCAAGCCGGAGATCGACCGCTCAATCGCGCAGTTCGACCGATGGCATTCGGGGATAAGTTGATAGCCCGGCCGCCCTTGCGAGATTGGTAACGATTCAACGACGGATGTCGCCGTTGTCGCAACATCCAGACGCAGCGTTCATCATCTCTGCCGCACATCGTATTTGGGGGTGCCTATTGCGCGCCTGCCGCTTGCTGCGGCAACCGCTCACGCTCAACCGGGATCGTCAGGACCGTCGCGTCCAGGCCCTTCACCACATCGACCGTCAGGTCGTTGCCGAAATTTCCGCCGAGCGCCGAGCCGCGGTCGAACAGCAGCCCGCATTTCTTTTGACCATAGACCTGAGCGATTACCGGCTGCGCCGCCGTGGCGATCCGCATCAATGCCTTGCCGCGCGTCGCCTCGATCTCCCGGCCGTTGTGCGCCGCTTTCAACTGCAAGGCCTGCCACTTGCTGACCAGCGCCTGACGACGCGGCGCCAGTTGGGGCGTTTCGGGTTTGCCTTCCAACGCCTTCGCTTCAGCCTCCAGCGGTTTGCGCTCCGCGTCGATTTCGGCTTGGGCAGCACGTGCCAGTTCCTGAAGTCGCGCCGACACCGATTTGCCCACGACGGCATTCGCGTAGATCGCCTCACGCGATAACAGGCACACGCCCGCCACCAGCGGGCCGCCGAGCGGCTGCGCTGCCGGCGTCGCCGCCGCGCCGGTTCCCCCGGTAGTCTGCGCAACCACAGACGAAGCTGCGCCGAGAAGAGCGGTGGCAGCGATGAAGATACGCACGTTCATGACTGTTCCTCGAATGTGATGAGAGAAGGCTCGGATGCCGCGTGCTCTAGGACGCTGAGGCTTCATTGCGGCTCGCACGCCGGGCGAGCAGCGCCGGAAAGCGTTCGAGCGATGACAGATGGAGATGGATGAGGCCGAGCCAGCCCTTGCGGTGCCAATCGAGGATGGTCTCCCCGGGCAGCGCGGCGAACCGCTCCGCGTCGACGATGCCGAAACCGTCCAGCCCTAGCTTGCGCCCGTCCGGCAGCGTCACGTCGGCACGACGATCTACCAGCAGGTCTGCGGCGACCAGCGCCCCGACAAAGGCGCTTGTCGCCGCAGCCTCGCCCTCGAACGCTTCGCAGAACCGCATCGCCTGACGCGTCAACGCGGTAGGTCCATCGGCGTCGAACAGCGCAGCACCGTCTTCGCCTTCGCGGGTAACGCGATCCGCGCCCGTATCGATGGCGAGCGCGAAGCCATCGGGGTTGACCGTGCGGATGAAGCCGAAGGGGTAGCGCCGCACATAAGCAGGCACATAGGCGTCGGGTATCCAACGGCCGTCCTCGACGAACAGATTCTCGTACTCGACGCCCAGCACGGCGATCGGCTGAGCGCCGCCGGCTGCGAATACCACCGGATAGTCGCGCGCCGCGGCAGCGATCTCTCCGGCGACGATCGGCACGAACGGCGTTTCCGCCGCGAAGGAAAGATCGCCGTCGTGCAGGCGCCAATCGCCATGCCTATGGGCAGTCAGCGGTTCGGGCGCTCGATAGAAGAGCGGCAGGGGATTGGCAACGGCCTGCTCGTCGCCCTGGGGATCGGCGGACATGTTGTTTCTCCTGTGATGTTCGAAGCGTCGCATCAAGGCTCGATGCCGAAGCCGAGCAGGCGCACATTGATGATGACAGGCATTTCGGTGCGCATCTGCGGCCGGGTCCGTTCCGCCACCTTTGCGGCTTCCGCGAGAACGGCGGTACTGGCGTTCGATGCTGCCGTCAGGGCGCCGGTGTTGACCACCGGCGGCAACGGAATGCCCCGCGCATCCCCCTGCACCTTGATGTTGGCGGCGTTGAGCACCTGGAGCGCCGCCAGATTGACGTTGCCCGAGACGCGGATCCCTGCCTCGCCTGCATCGATCACGCCCAGCGGCGCGATCAGATCGACGTCCCCAGCCGGGATTTCCGGGATCGGCGCCAGCGTGGCGATGCCGGCGCCGCTGTTCTGGGTTGGCGGGGACAGAGTGACGACGCCGTAATTGTCGTATACGCGCCGCGGCGGCTGGAACACGGCAGTGCTCTTCGAGCCGCGGCCGGCGTTGATATCGCCCTCCGCCGACCAGATGAACAGATTGCCGCCAAAGGTGGTGAAGACGCGGCTCTGGCCGAGCAGCACCGAGCGGCGCGAGAAGATGTCGACATCGCCCGAGCCCATGCTCACCACGCCCGCTGTCGCCGGCGGCACCAGGCTGCCCACGCCCACCAACGTCTGGCCGCCTGCCACCATCAATTCGATGTTGCCGCCAAACAGCGTTCGCACCCCCGAACCGCCGAACATCGTGAGGTCGCCGGCATAGGAAATCGGCTTCCCGGCCGCATCCTTTTCCGGGAACAGCGCGGCGATGGCATTGCGGCCGCGCAGATAGCTCGCAAAACGCGGGCCTTCGGGATCGTTATACTCGCGGCCGCCGGCCTTGAGTTCGTCATAATAGGCCTGACGGACGAAGATTCCGCGCTCGACCGGTTCGAGGCCGTCGAAATAGGCGATCGCGGCCTCGGCATTCGCCGCCTTGAAGCCATAGCGCGCATCGAGCCACTGGATCAGTTCCTGATCATAGGTGTGGGCGACCTTGCCCTGGTTCTCGACGTGCGACAGCGGGAATTCCGCATTCGCCCGGTTCGTCGGGTTCAGATAGCGCTCGGCGAACCCGTCATAGTTCGGGCCGCCTGCCCCCACCCCGGTGAGCACGGTGATCGCCGCGCCGCCGTTGCGCGTTTCGGGAGTCAGGCCGAATAGCGGACCCATGCTGCTTAGGCGGCCATTGTCGCCCTGATAGACGTTGCGCCCCGCCTCGAGAATCAGATTGCCCGGTCCCGCCACCGTCATGTTGGCGAAGATCACGTCCCGCCCGGCGGAGATCAGCGTGATGTCCCGCGGATCGTTATGGACCACCAGGCCGGAGGTGAGGAATGGCCCGCCGAAGATCTGGGTGGTGCTGCGGCAATCAAGCGGCCCCTGAATGCCGCAGCCGAAGGTGAGCGCCGAACCGAGATTGACGATGTCGCGGCCGGCGCGGATCGTTGCCGAGCCCGAGCTGATATAGATCGGGGACAGCAATTCCCAATTGGTCATGCCGAACGAGAAGTCGCGCACGTCGCCCTCGACCGCGTAGAACAACGCCGGCGATTTCGGGCCGTCGAGCAGGCGTCCGCCCGCGGTTTCGGGCTGAAAGGCGATGCTGCTTCCAACGGTTCCGTTACCGGCCAAGATGGGCGGAGCGGCCTCCGGCGTGCTCATCCCCTCGCCCGCCCAGACCGGGCGGAAGATGTTGGGCAGCAGATCGCGGCTGTTCGACATGCCGGAAAGTGCGATAGGCATACCCATCGAAAACTCGCCGATATCGTCGCGGCGAACCGTTGCGGTTCCCTTGATCGTCCCGGCGGCGAGGAACTCGACCTGGCCCTTGGGCGAAGGCGCGAGGACCAATGCGGGGACACCCGAGTTGCAGTCGTTGCCGCAGATGCCGCCACTCCATTCGACGTCGCCGCCGGCGGCGGTGGCGGTGAGGATCGCCGGATACCAATAACGATTGTCGCGGCGCGCGGCGTTGCCGCCCGCCAGCGTAACCGGGGCGACGCTGCCGCCGCCCGAGAACAAGTGGATCGCGGTATCGTCCTGCCACAAAGTAAAGCTGCTGCGCGACAACAGCCCGTCGGTACGGATCCAGTTCCCATCGGCGTCGAGCCGGCCGAGGCTGGTGCCCGCCCCGCCGATCTGAGTGAGCGCGCCGGGATCGGCGACGCCCGACAGAGCAAGCGTGCCGCGCGTGTTGAGGTTCACGTTGGTGTCCCCCGGTGCCAGCGTGAGCCAGCCGATCGAGCGCGCGAGCACGTCTATGTTGCCGCGCAGATTGGTGAAGGTTCCGCCCAGATCGGACGGGGCCCCGGTCCTCGGCTTCACCGGGTTCAGCGCGCCGCCGATGCGGATGGTCATGTCGCCGCCGCCGGTCTGGACCAGATCGCCGCCGGTCACGAAGCCGGCAACGCGCGTGATGTCGGTCACGCGGCCCGTGCTTGCCACCGTGAAGTTCAGCGCAGTGCTCGCGATCGACGCACGATTGCCGTCGCTCGTGCTGTCGCCATTCATTCCCTCGAAGCTGGCGAGCGTGCCGGCATCGCTGCCCGCCGAGACGGTGAGGTTGCCGCCGCCCAGCGTGCCGATGCCCATGAAGCCCACCAGCAGCGGGGCATTATGGTTGGCGTTCAGGTCGTTGGTGTCTTGCGGGTTGTTGGGAACATAGCCGCCGAAGTGGATCCACCATGCCGTGGGGACATCCTGGCCAAGCTGCGACGGCGCGTTCTCGCTCGCGCCATAGCCGCCCTGGCGCCACAGCCAGCCGTTGATCGAACCGCTGCCCGGCCGGAGATACGACACGTCGCGGGCGGTCTGGTAGCCGGTCAGCTGATCCTGGACCGACAGCGTCAGATCGCCGCCATGTTCGGGATACCAGGCCTGATAGTCGCCGATACTGTCGGCATAGCCATCGAAATTCGCGCCGATCCACGGATTGGCGAGGTTGCCGCCGCCGGCGAGGATTGCGCGCGGCTGATTGTAGACATTATGCCCGTCCGGGGTGGTGCCGCCGATCTCCGCAGAAGGCGTACCGGCGGTATAGACGCCGAACAGCGAATATTGCGCGTAGGAGCCGCCGGCGAGCAGATCGAGCGAACCGATGCCGGTCCGAACGACGCTGAATTGCTGGGTCCAGCGCATGCGCGTCAGCCAATCGGCACTGAAAGCCGGGTTCTCCGCCGCTTGTGGATTGAGATAGTGCCGATCGGCGAGGATCAGGTCGCCCGCCTGCCCGCTCTCGGCCAGATCGGTCGCGGCACGCAGCGCGCGTCCGTCGGCGGAGTCGATATCGGCCCCCGCGACGAAGCGCATCGACCAGGATTGCGAACCCTGCGCGAGCATCGGCGCGGCCGCCCACATCCGGCCCTGGCTACCGTCCGCCTGGACCGGGCGCATGCTCATCATCGAGCCGTCCACGGCCAGCATGTCGATACCCGTGGTCCCGTCGGCCAGCGCCACAATAGTATCGCGTGGAATGAGATCCCCCGCCTTGAGCAATGCCGTTGATGACAGCGTAACCGCAGCAGGCAGTTCGACATTCGCGGGCCAGATCATCGCAGCGGCGCTGACCTCCATCGGCATCGCCGATCCGGCGGACAGCCTTGTGCCGGCTTGCAATTCGGTTCCCGCGGCCAGGATAGTGCCGCGCGCGATCACCGATCCGTCGGGCAAATGGATGTCGGCACGCGCCGTCCATTCGCGGCTGAGCACGGTGTCTTGCGAAAGCGCGACATCCGCGCCCATCACCACGTTGGAGCCGACGCTGAAGCCGCTGACGGAGATGGCATAACCCAGCACGTTGCCGGGCCGGATCTGCGTTCCTGCGCCGAGCGCGACCGCTGACGGCACGACATAATCCTGGATCCACTGATCGTTGACGCCCTGCGCGCCCGGATAGAGCACCCAGCCATTGTCGTCGGGCGTCCGTGCGGGAACGCCGAAGCCATCGGTGATCGAGCCGTTCAGGCTGAGATCGCCCGATGCGCGCACCAGCAGCACGCCCGCCTCGCCCGAACCATAGCCGCCGCCGAACGGATCGGCATAATTGATCGCGCGCTGATCGTTGGGGTTGAGGCTGGCATAGCGATAGCCCGCCAGGTTGAGGTCGCCCGAGACGCGCAGATCGCCACCCGCCATGCTCGCCAGCTCGACGCCCGGCCGCAGATGGAACGCATCGCGATAGGCGCGCAGCCCCGCGACCCGGTCGAGCAGCGCGGAATTGCCGATCGCCGCGTCGATGAAGCCGTCACTGTCGAGATGGATTCCGTCCATCAGCGCCTGATCGATCACGCCGGTCGCGGGCTGATAGGTGCGGAAGGCATTGACCGACAGGCTTTCGGCCCCGTGGATGTTGAGCGTCCCCGCCGCCGCGATCGCGACGTCGTTGGCGCCCAAGCGGCGGGCGTTGAGGTCGATCCTGCCGCGCGACACGCCATCGGGCGAGGACAGGTCGATCGTCATGCCCGGCTGCAGCGTCAGAGTGCCATTGGCGCTGGTCAGTTCCACCATGGCGCGGTTCGACGCCTCGATTGGTGCGCCATAGGCGTCGACATGGAGCATGGTGCCGTGCGCATCGAGCGACGCGCCGCTGGTCAGCACCAGATCGTTCTTCGCCGACAGCCGGATCGATCCGGGCTTGGCACCGCTGGCGTCGATCTTGCCGGTGACGGTCATGCTGCCGCCATCGGCGGTGATGCTGACGTTGCGCGCCTTCACTTCGTTGCCAATGCTGAGGTCGCCGGTCTTGACGAGGAAGTTGCGCGAATAGGTGACGCCGCTATCGTTCAGCCGCTGGTTGAGACCGGTGAAGTCGGCGATTCGGCCGGCGCGAATGTCGATGGCGCCGCCGCGCAGTTCGGGGTTCTCGCCCAGCGTGCCGTTGCGCGCCGCGCCCTTGATCACGCCTGCCAGCACCGCATCGCCCTTCAGCGCAGTGACCTTGAGCAGGCCGGCATGATTGTAGTCGGCGCTGAGATCGATGACTGCGCCCGTGGCCATGCTCACATTGCCGGCTGCGCTTTCGAGTTCGACGTCGCCGCCCCAGCTATAGCGGGTTTCGTCGAAGAACTTGGTCGCTTGGCCCGCCATGTCGATCCTGGCGCGATCGCCCAGCGTCACGTCGCCCGAAAGCGCAGTGAGCTTGAGCCGCCCGCTGGGCATCGCGACCAGCGTGTCGACATTGATCGTGGCGCCGGTGAAGTGGAGCTCGCCACCGATCGGCAGTTCGGGCCGCTGGGTCGGGGCGGTCCAGCCAGTGGGCGCGGCGAGGTTGACCGCGCCGCCGGCGACGAAGCCGACGGTCGACCCGCCCTTTGCCGTCAGCAGCGGTGTGGTCAGGTTTAGCGTGCCGCCGGTCCCCGGCTTGCCGTAGACTGCCTGCGATTCATAGACCGAGATCGTGCCGCGATGGTTGGTCTCTATCCGCTGTCCCGCAGTCAGGTTAACCGCCGAGAAGCCGAGCGCGAGCCGGTCCATCGGCAGCGTTCCATCGTCGGGGATGCCGTCCTGATAGCCGAGCACGATCCGGTCGGCGACGAGGTTCAGCGTGCCTTGGCCGGTGCCCGGGCCACCAGCGATCGGCGCGCCGGGCTTGCCCGCCAGGACCTGCGCGGAATAGCTCGGCCCAGTCGTGCCGTAGACGCCGTTCCAGACCAACGTCGCCGCGCTGATCGTCGCGACGTCCGTGGCATCGCCATGGCCGTATAGCGCCGGCGTATTGAGCACGAGCTGCAGCGCCGACTGGTGCCCGTTGGCTCGCGTATCGAGGTCGACCGTGCCGTAGAAATTGATCGAATCGTTGCCGGTCAGGATCAGTCGTTCCAGCGCCGGCGCGCCCTTGGTGGTGTCGCCCAGCATGAGCCGTTCGAGCACGCTTTGGTTGAGCAGGATGCCGCTCGGCAGGATCCCCTGACCGCCGGCAGCCGCCAGCCCCTCGCTGGTGCCGATGTTCACGGCACCGCTGGCCAGCGACAGATAGCGCGCGCCGTAGCGGACCTGTTCGCCCAACGCGACCGGGCCAAGGCTGGAGAAAGCGAGCGTGCCTTCCGAATAGAGCGCGGCGCCGTCCTCCACGACGATCCGGCCGGTCGTCCCCGCGCTGCTCGGTGCCTGGAACTCGAGCAGGCCGTTCGAGACCGCCAGCATGGCGATTTGGTTGTTCAGGATGGTGTAGCCGCCGTTCATGTCGAAGGCGGGCTTGCCCTTGCCGATCGTGCTGAGCGTCGCGCCCTGCTCGACGACCAGATCCGAACTGCCGTTGGACACCATCAGGATTTGCGCGGCCGAAAGCGTGGCGCCTTCGCGGACAGTGATGCCGTTGAAGGCGCCGCTCGAAAAGGCGTCCGCCCCCACCTTGATCTCGAGAGTCGCCAGCAGATCAGTAGACGGGCCGCTGACGTTCCGGCGAAGCTCGCCGCCCAGGATCATCAGGCTGGCGCCCACCGCGTTCAGGTCCGATGCGTAGAGGCCCGCGGCGCCCTGGGTTGCGGTGGTGCCGTCCGCCAGGATTTCCAGCGCCTGCTTGTCGGTGTTGGCGTAATTTCCGACCACGACCGACAGCGAACCGCCGATTCCGCCTTCGGCCGCTGCGAACTTGCCGGCGCCCTTGAACGAGAAGAGCGAACGCGTCTCTTCACCGGTGACCGAAGGAACGGCGATGGTCAGCTGCTTGCCGTCGCGCGGCAGCAGCGGCAGCGGGCGGCCGAACAGCGAACCATCGGGCAGGTCGGTGAGGAACTTCTCGAAGCCCGTCTCGACATATTGCGAATGCTTGCGCACCGCATCGGCAGGGGTGAGGATCACGTCGACCGCCTGGGGCGAGCGCCGGTTGAGGTTGGCGACGTCAGTATGCACGCCCAGCGCGAACGAGCCGCCGGGAAGCGTGGTCATCTGGCCCGCGCCCGGCGCGGTGGCATGGCCCATCTCGACGCGATAGGCGCCCTTCATCAGGGCGAATTCGGCGGGGAGCAGGGTGTAGGTTCCGGGCTTCAGTCCGGGAACGCCTTCGGGGATGACGATCTGCTGGCCGAATACCGGCTGCGCATGCCCGTCGATCGCAGTGGGCGCGGCCGAATTCTTATAGTCGGGAACGATCGCATAGACCTTGTTGTCGGCATGACTGAACCCGGCAAAGGCAGGGTTCAGCGCGGCGAGCGGATTCTTGAGAATGTCGATCGATCCGCCGCGGCCGGGCGTGAAGCCCGCCCCGGTGGGATTGCCGCCGCCCGACAGATCGAGCACCGCCCCGGCGTCCGCCTTGAGCGAGCCGACGATCGTGATCCCCTGCTTCGGCGTCGTCGTGAGCACCGACGCGCCGTTCAGCGTCCAGCTGAGCCCGTCGGTGGTGCTGCCATAGGGAATTGCGAGCCCCGCCCCGCTCACCGACGTGAGGCTGCCGGAAAGCAGGTTGACCTCGCGCGTCGACACGGCGCTTTCGCCTGACCAGTAATCCTGGCCCGGAGCGGCCATTTCCGGCCCAGGCACGTAATTGCCGCCGCCGATGCCCAGCGTGATCGAGCCGAGCGGCGCGACCAGCACGCCGCCCTGATTGATGATGTCCGCACCCACGGTCAGCTGGCCATAGGCCGATAGCGGCATCGACGGCGTGCTGCCGGCCAGCTTGTGGAAGCTCACCGTGCTTCCATCCATGATCGTGCTGTAGAGGCTGGTATTGCCCGGCAGGCGATAGGTATAGACGCCGGCATAGATCGCCGCGACGGCGCCAGTGGTCGGGTAGATCTGCGCCGCGGTCAGCGAGACGTTGCTCATCGAGCGGACGGTGCCGCCGGTGAGCCGGATGTCGCTGCGGCTGACGATGTCGATGTCCTTCGACGCCGCATAATCATATTCGAGCTGCTCGTTGCCGATCAGGCCGATCGAGCCGTTCACGCCGAAGCTGATGCCGGAAATGTCGACCAGACCGCCGGTGATGGTGACGCTGCCCTGCCCCGCGACCGGGCGCCGCAGCAGCGCGAGCTGGCCGACATTCTCCGCGACGATGGTGTTGCCCCAGCCCGACCCGCCGCCGGCGAACTTCACATAGGCCGCCGACAGCGACATGTGCGCATCGGGATCGAGATTGGCGAGCGCGCCGTACAGCGTGAGGTTTCGTCCCAGCGCGAGGTTCACATCGCCGTCGAACAGCACCACGTCGTCGCTTGCCAGCGACAGGCTGTCGAAGCCGCCCGCCTTGATGCGGTCGACGCCGATGCGCGCCTGGCCGACCAGATTGGCGACGCCTTCGTTGGCGGCGTTCGACTGCTCTACGGTCTGGCCCGGCGTCCAGCAGCCGGTGATGCAGTCGCCATATTCGATCGTGTCCGACAGCAGGTTCGAATATTCCTGCTGAACCACCACTTCGCGCAACCGCCGCATGAAATCGGGCACTTCGGTGCCCTTGCCGATGCCGCGGTCCGAGATGATTGGCGTGGTCAGCTGGATTGAAAGCTCGCCGCCCAGCGCGCCGGCGCCACCGGCATGCGCGCGCGCGGTGCCGTCGAGGAAAACGCCATATTGCGAATCGAGCGCGATCCGGCCGCCGTCGCTGGCGAGGGTCAGGCTGGTACGCCGCTCGGGCAGGCCCGAGGTCTGATAGTCGATCTCAGCGCTCGCGCCCGACGCGTCGAGCAATGCGCCGTCGCGCACCACGACATAGGCCGACGTCATCTCGCGGCCCATCGCCACGCCCGAATCGGTCTGGCGCTGAACGTCGCCGCCGATATGGATCGACCCGCCCTTCGACACATTGGCGTAACGCAGCCCGCGCGCATCGAGCGCGGTGTGCGCGCGGCCCGACACGTCGATCACCGCACTCGAATCGATCCACAAAGCGGCAGTCGAGTCATAGCGGATCGGGAGCGTGGTCGGCCGGTCGCGGCTCATATTCTCGAACAGCGACGAAGTGATGTTGACCGCGCCGCCATGCGCTTCGACCCGACCCTGGATCAGCATGCCCTCAACCGAATTCAGCGCGATCGACTGGCCCTCATCGACGCGCAGGGTGGCGCCCTTGCCGATGCGGAGTTCGCCAAAGGGCTGGGCGTCCTGCAGCAGAGCGCCGTAGGGATCATAGGTCAGGCGCGGCCCGAGGCCCGACGCGATCAGCGTCAGGCTGGCACCCTGGCGCTGGACGAAGCGGCCGTTCGCCGCGTCTTCCTGCAGCATCGGCGCGGTCCACAGCGTCATCGCGTCGTCAAGCGCGGCACCGCTGGCCACCACCAGGCTGGCGCCGGTGATCCGCCGCGTCGGCGCGACCACGTCGATCGTCGTATCTGCCCCCACCCACAGGTCGCCGCCGGCGCGGACGGTGTAATTGCTGAACCCCTTCTGGAAGAAATCCGCATCGAGATGCAGCGGCTTGACGACGTTCAGGTCGACGGCGAACTCCCAGCCGCGCTTCAGGGTCGCGCCGGCCTTCAGCGTGATGTCGCTCTCCAGCACGGTGCCGGCAGTGATGAACCGGGTGATCGGCTCGGCGAGCGGAAGCCCGCTGTCGCCGTACACCGCGCTCATGTCGGGGACGATCTGTCCCTCGCCGAGATTGATGTAGCCGATATACATTGCGAAGCCGGCGGGCAGCGTATCGCCGGGGAAGAACATGTTGAAGTTTTCATCATAGACTTCGGCACCGTCGGGAATGACCCAGTCGGCCAACAACGTGCGTCCCGAAAAGTCGGCGGAGGCGCCGCCGGTGACGGTCTCGCCCGCGGCCAGCTTCGTTATTTGATAGGAATAGTCATAGGGCAGCACCATGCCGGCCTTGATCAACGCATCCGCACCCAGTTGCAGATCCATCGGCAAGGGCTGGCCGGCGATCAGCAGATTGCCGCCCTCGAACAGTTCCTTGCCGATCGTGATCGGAGTGCCGCCATTGTTGACGATCAACGTGCCGCCGGCAAAGTCGCCCGAGCCATAAGAGCGGATCTCGCCATCCAGCACCATGATGTTGGCCGCCTCGCGCGGCAGCGTGCCGACCGAAAGCGCCACGTCGCCGCCGCGCGCGCCCTGCGTCTCGCCGAGATCCAGCACCGCACCGCCCGCCGAGGCATCGATCAGGCTATCCTTGCCGAGCGTCACCGAGCCCTGCACTGCGTTGATCAGGACGTCGCCGCCCTTGGTGAAGGCCAGGTCCCGGCGATCGCCGCCCTTCAGCAGGTTCACCCACAGGCCGGTCGTGTCGATCTTGACGCCGTCCGCCAGGTCAATCGGCGTGGGAATGACTTCGCAGATCGAGTTGCAGCTGGCGGTGAGCCCCTCGATCGAGATGGTGCCGCTATGCGCAGTCAGATTGCCCGCGACATGGGTGCTCTGGGCCTGGAGCGCGATGCTGCCACCGGCGGCGACTGCGATGTCGGCATCGACACGCACGTCCTTGCCGCTGATCCGCAGCGCACCGAGCTTGGCCGCGTTGATCGAATCGGCGGACAACTGGACATTACCGACCATCTCGGGAGTGAGCGTAGTGGCGGCGGTCATGCCCGACGTAACGTCCGTTCCGGCGCTGACCGTCACACCGTTGGGGAACGGCGACGTGACTTGTTCCGTCGGACCGTCCAGTCGATTGCCGACATAGAGGCCGCCGGCCAGCGGCGTGGCATTCTGCGGCAGCTTGTAGCCATCGATCCGGCGTGCCGTCGTGCCGGCAAGCGTTCCCAGCTTGTCGATGGTGATCGGCAAATCGGGCCGGGCCTGGGTCTGGCGGTCGCCGACGACCACGTCGGCCAGCACCGTGCCCTCCATAAGCACCGTCGGCATCGACATCGAGATCGCGCCGGCGTCGCGCCCCACGGTATAACCGTCCTCCCACCGCGCGCTGAGCGTGCGCGAGAAGGGCGTGCTGAACAGCTCAGTATAGGCATCGCCCCAGCGATCGTGCGTGCGCATGAACGACGCGCCGACCGATGTCAGCTTGACCCTCGCCGGCGCCTGGCCGGCGGCGTAGAGCTTGCCGTCCGAACCCATGAACAGCGTCGAGCGCACCACGCCCCCTGCATAATCGAGGCTGCCGCCCGAAATATCGAGGATCGCCCCCTTCTGGATCACCAGCTGACCGGCGTCGGGCGGGCGGACGTTGGCCACGCCACCGCCGCTCTGGAACGCGATGCTGCCGCCTACCGATGCCCATTCGCCGATCGAATGCGCGACGTTGCTGAGATGCCCGCCCACTTCGAGCAGGCCGCCGGGTGTGTAGTAACGATCGCCATTGTGCCCGCCGGTGCCGCTGGGCAGCAGCACCAGATCGCGGATGTCGACCCACACGTCATTGTGCTTGAGCGCGTCGACTTCGCGGTTGTCCGGGGAATCGCGCATCTCGTAAGGCTGGATGTTGACCATCAGGTTGTTGGACTCCATGTCCATCGCAACCCCGCGCACGCCCGATACATCGAGCACCGCGCCTTCGCCCACGAACGCCTTGGTCCGCGCGAACACCGCGATCTGCCCGCCCTGCGCGATCGTCTGCGACCCCGCCTGGAAATCGACGGTCCCGCCGGTCATGATCTCCACCCGCGAACGGTCCAGCCGATCGGCCATGGTGAAGTTGAAGTTGCCTTCGCCCTGATGCGCGAGGAGCCAGCTGTTCACATTAGTCGCCGGGTTGGCGAGCGCATCGCGCTGGGCGTTGGTCGCGCGGTCCTTGCTGTCCAACTCGGGCAGGATCATCGTCAGGCTGTCGCCAGTCAGCGTCACGCTGGTTTTCGCCTTGGCCTCTCCGACGCTGGTCAGCAGGTGGATCGTGCCGCGTGCGTTCACATTAGTGGTCGCGATCGCGATGCCGCCCTGCACCACCGTCTCGCCTGCCAGCGTGATGTCGCCCTGGCGCGCCTCGATGACGCCGGTATTGGCGACCAGCCCGGCAGTGCTGTTCGCGCCGACACTGACCTGGACTTCGTTGCCGCGCGTGGTCGAACGCTGGTTGGTGTCGGTGCCATAGCCGGCGCGGACCAGGAACCGGTCGCCCGCCGCGAGCAGCGTCTGCCCGCGATCGGTGCGGATCGAACCGGCATTCTCCACCGTGTTGCCCAGCAGCATGACGAAACCGCCCGCTTCGACAACCGATTTGGGCGCGGCGGTGGCGATCTGCGCACCCGCCTCGACCTTCACGTCGCCGATCGCGTTGGTGAAGCTTTCGACCACCTGGGTCGGCGGCGCCGACGCCGTCGACTGAGTCACGCGGGCATAGATGCCATAATCGCGGAAATGCTGGTCGGTGATCGTCGCCGCCGCAGCGACGAGATTGCGGACATTGATCTGGCTGGCGCCGCCGAAGATCACGCCATTCTGGTTGAGGATATAGACCGAACCATCGGCCTTGATCGTACCGAGGATCTGGCTGGGATCGGCGCTGTCACCGACGACGCGGTTGAGCGTGACCCAATTGGTGTTGCCGTGATGATTGAAGCTCAGGTCGGTCTCGCGGCCGACGTTGAAGCTGTCCCAGTTGAGGATCGCCTTGTCACGCGTCTGGTTGACGAGGACGCTGGTGCGGCCGTTCGTCCCCTGGCTCTGTGTGGGTCCGTCGGCGCCGACCCACAAAGCAGGGTCCAGCGCGACGCCGTTGGCGACCTCGAGCCCGCCCTTGCCGAGACCGTTGGGCACCTTCGACTGCGCAGCGAGTGCGGCAGCGCGCGCAGCCACCTGCGCGGCATCCATCTGCGCGCGGATACGCGAGGCGCGCTCCAGCGTCACGCGGGTGCGCTGGGCAGCGGCCTGCGCCGCCGCATTGCGGTTGCCGGCGCTCTGCGCGGCGCGCGTGGCGGCGGCGGCGGGATCCGCCCCTTGCCGCGCGCCGAAATTCTGTGCGTGCGCGGAGCCCGCGAGCACGAGGCTGCCTAGTGAGGCGCCGAGGAGCAGGGCGTTGCGGAACGAACGGCTGTTGCGGATCATCTGACGATCTCCAGGATGCGTGTCGCCCGCTGCGCGGGGCCGCCGATAGGAAAGGAAGCGAGGCGCCGCACGTGCAGGCGCTTCGAGCATGAACATGAAATCATCGCCGCGGGCCGATCGGCGCGACGGGCATTGCGACGGGCCGGTCGGGACGAACCGACCTGCCCAGTGCGTTCCCCATGCGCAGCCGCGAGCCGGACAGGCTCGACACGCCGATCTGGACGTCCGGAGAGCCAGCCGCGGGAACGGCGGTGTCTCGCATGGTTTCGGCTTGGTCTCGCGCGACCCGGGCAGCTTGCTCAAGGCGCCGAGCTGCGCATTCGAGATGGCCGACCCGATGGCCCGCGACATCAATCGCGACGCAAGGCGCTCCGGCCATCCTGTCGCCCCCGATGCGCTCACGCGTTTGGGGCGCTTCCTGCGCCGCGGCGGTGCCCGCCAGCGTAAACACCATGCCAGCCAGCGCCGCGCGCGCCGAACTAGGGGCCTGTCCGCAAGAGGAAGGAACGGACAGGCCCCGCCGCTGCCGGCGGGCTTCGTGCTTGCCAAACGAAGCCCCCGACAAGCTGGACAGGATGGAATGCGCGGCTGACATTTGCCTGGCTCAGAAACGCGTGGTCAGGTCGACCAGCAGGTGATCGACGGCAAGCGGCGGCCCCGCCACTTCGTCCGCCGAGAGCCAGCGCAGACCGAAGGCGGTGTTCTCGGCAAAGCCATAAGCGCCGCCGGCGAACCAGCCCTTCATGTTGGTGCCGCCCAGCCCGAAGTCGCTGTCGGCCAGCGCATCGAGCGTCGCGTCCGACGCGATCCGGCGATAGCCGAGATGCGCGTTCCAATCGCCCTTGCGGATCGACTGGTCGCCCTGCGGCATGCCGCGTCCGAGATGCCCGACCGAGAGCCGCGCCTGCCAGCCCTTGTCGCCCCCGGCGAATCCGCCGCCGGTAGTCCCGACCATCGGCGCATAGTTGTTCAGCGCGACCTTCGAGACGGCGCTACGGTCGAACGCCAAATTCTTGATGAAGTCGCCGTCGACGCGAATCGAGAGCCGGTCGGTCAGGCCGAAATCGAACTCGGCGCGCGCCGCCACCACTTCATATTTCGAGGCGAGGCCGAAATACTGGACTTCCGGGCTGACCCCCGGCGCCACCGCCGGGTTGGGCGTGACGTTGCGCAGCGCAGTGATCGTGTTGCCGAATTGCTGGAAGGTCGGCCGCGTCGCATCGGTGTCGCAAACGTCCTGGTCGAACGCGCAGGGCGAGGAGAATTCGCCCTGCGTATTCTCGAAGCGGTAATAGCTGCCGGCCAGGCGAAGGCGGAGCCGTTCGCCGGGATGGAATTCGAGGCCGATCTGCCCTGCGGCGAGGTAGCGGTCCTTCGAGCCGAACACGCCGGCGTCGCGTGAGCCGAAGTCGAAGCTGGTGTTGAACAGCGGGAAGAAGCCGGCATTGGCGAACAGGTCGATCCCGTCGCTGACCTTTCCGGTGCTCGACAGGGCGACGCCGTCGAAGTTGAGATCCTCGTCGAACTGGAGCGTGCTGGTCCAGAACGGATTGGCGAAGCGGCCGACATGCACGTCCACACCCTCGACCGGAGTCATGTGGATGTTCGCGCGATCGAGCCACAGCGCATATTTGCCGAATTCGCCATGCTGGCCGATCGTCTGGTTGGTCGAGACCGGCGACGAATCATTGCCCGTGGCGATGCGCAGTTCGGCGGAGATCCAGTCGTCGATCCGCGCCTTCAGGCCCAGGCGCGCACGCAGGCGCATCGCCCAGCGATCGCGGGTCGCGTTGAGATAGGGCGGATTGACATAGCCCGGTGCGCCGTCGTTCGCTTGGAAGCCCTGCCCGGCGTTGATCGCCGACCAATCGACGAAATCAGTGAAGTTGCCGCTGTCCATCAGCAGGCCATCGGCGCGGGCGCGGATGTCGCCCGACAGCGTGAAGCGCTTGGTCCATTCGGGCAATTCGCCCGGCTTGGCCCAGCCCTGGGTCTGCGCCTGGGTCGACAGCTCCTTGCGGACCTGCTCGACGAGCTGTTCGCGCACGACCTGCGGCACATAAGGGATGGTCTGGGTGCCGTCCGCCGCGACGCCGCCTGCGGGAACCGGCGGCAGCGCCTGCGCCTGCGCCTGCGCTTCGGGCGCGGCGGTGCGTGCCTCGGCGATCATCGCATCGGCCTCGGCGCGCGTGACGAGGCCCTTGGCGACCATGATCTCGAGCAGCTTGTTGGAGTCGACCTGCTGGGCCAGCGCCGGCGACGCCAGCAACGTGGCGCCGGCGGCACAAGCGAGCAGCCAGTGCTTGCGGCGAGGGCGAGGTACGAACTGGAACATAGAAATTTCCCCCTTGCGAATGAAAGTGTCGCTGGACCGGGCGCGCATGGCTCAGGCGCCCGACCGCGTGTTGAATTCGATCCGCATCGCCGGCATCCCGGCGGGCGGGCGCTGGAGCTGCAGCCGGTTGAGCAATGCAACGAGGCGGGTATCGCGACGCTCGCTGCCCGAACCGTCGAGCAGGCGGACACCGGTGATCCGGCCATCCTCCGCCACCGTGACGAGCAGCCTCAGGCTGTAGCGCCCTCTGGCGAGTTCGCGGTCGGCTTGGGTGGCACGCCGAATCTCCGCCAGTGCCGACTGGGCATAGGCCGCGAAGCCGTTGCCGCCTCCCCCACCGCCGGCGCGCCCGCCGATGCGAGTGCCGCCGCCATTGCCCACCGCGAGCCCGTAATTGCTCGGGCCCGCGCCTTCGCGCGCGCTGAGGGCGTTGTCGCCGGGCGCGGGATCCGATGAAGGCGAGGCGGATGGCTCCTTTGCCTGATCGGGCGGCGGCGGCGTGTCGGTCGGCTGGTCGATCGGCGGCGCCTCGGTCGGCTCGGGGGGCTTCTCCTCGGGCTTGACCTCGGGTGGCGGTGGCGGTGGCGGTGGCAGGATGACCTGCGTCGTCTTCATCTCGTTGGGGCGCTTCGTCACGATCTGGGCGCTGAACATGGTCCAGGCCACGAACACCGCCAGCGCGATCCCGCCGGCCGCGGCGACCCGACCCCAGGGGACGGGCGAGCGCCGCCGGTGCGGGCCACCCGGCCCGCCGTTCAGCGCGAGCGCCGCCATTACTGCCCCCCGCCCGGCGGCCGGGTGGAGGCCATGCCGAGCGACGGCACGCCGACCTTGGAGCACAGGTCGAGCACCTGCATCACCTTGTCATATTGCACCGCCCGATCGCCGCGCAGGATCACCGCGAGATCGGGCGTCCCGGCGATGCTCGCGCGCAGCTGCGCCTCGAGCTCCGACAGCGACACCGGCACCGCGTCAATCGAGATCGTGCCATCGTCACCGATCGCGATCACCCGGCTGTTCTGCGCCGCCAGCGGCTTGGCCGACGACGCGCTCGGCAGGTCTACCTTGATGCCCTGCACCGCCGCAGTGGTGAGCAGGATGAAGATGATGAGGAGAACGAGCATCACGTCGATCATCGGCGTGACGTTGATCTCGTTATACGGCTTGTCCTCTTCGCCGATCTGGATCGCCATGGCTCAGGCCTCCCTTCAGGCGGCCTGGGCGGCAGGAATATCCTGCCACGTTTCGGCGATGCGCTTCTCGAGCTCGTCGGCGAAGATCTGATTGCGTGCGGTGATCTTCTTCGAGCGGACCAGCAGGCTGTTATAGCCGAACATCGAAGGGATCGCGACGATCAGTCCGGCAACGGTGGCGAGCAGCGCCGCGGCGATGCCCGGAGCGATCGCGTTGATGTTGACTTCTCCCGCCGCCGCGACGCTGGCGAAGGTGATCATCACGCCGAGCACGGTGCCCGCAAGGCCGATGAACGGACCGCCCGAGATCGAGTTGGTGAGCAGGCCCATCCGCTCGCTGAGCTTCTGGTTCTCGATCACCTGCTCGGCGTCGAGCGCCGAGCGGATCGCCGCGATCGATTGCGCGCGGATCGCAAAGCGGCTGCCGGTGGCGCGGCCTTCCTTGAGCCGTTCGGCGAGTTCGCGGCGACCGAGCTGATAGAGCTGGCTCAGCGTCGAGGATTCCGAGCCGGGGCCCGGATCGAACGCCGGCAGGCCGTCATGGTCGCCCGAGCGCCTGGCCTGGGCGCGATATGCCTCGAGGAAAGTCTCGTTGGCCTTCTCGATCCGCGAGAACAGCAGATGCTTCGAGAGCATCGTCCACAGTGCCAGCACCAGCATCACGCCGAGGATCGCGATCACTGCCCAGGCGTCCCAGGTGAGCGCCGAGAACAGGATGCCGAAATAGCCATGGCCGCCGCCGGTCTCGACCTGTTCGGGCGTGTCGAAGGTCGCCAGCTTCGGGCCCTGGCCTTCGGACGCCGCGGCCAGCTGGAACATCGCCTGCGGCAAGGCAGCGCCTGCGACGCGCACTTCGTCGATCTCGCCGCGCAGGCCCTCGCCGAACACCGCATCGCCGCTTGCCGGGGCGAGCGCGCCGGCGACTTCGCCGGCCGGCTGGCCGCCGACGAACAGCAGCGTCTTCTTGCCATCGCTGACCAGCGCGACATGCGCCCAGGCGCCGGCCGCCAGCGCCGCACCTGCCGAGCGATTGCCGCCCTGGTCGACGAATAGCTGACCGCCTTCCAGAACCAGACTCACTGCGCCGGGCAGCGCGAAAAGCACGCCGTCGCTCGCCGGCTTGGCCCAAAAGCTCACCGACAGCTGCCCCGCGGCGAAGGCCGAGGCCGGCACGCTGAGCCCCGTTGCGCCATCCAGCGTCAGGCTCTGGCCGATAAGTCCGGAAGCGTTGCGCGTCAGCGCGCCGCCCGCGGGAACGCCGCGGGCGACATCCTTGGCGGGCCCGGTACCGTCGAAGTGGAAGACTGCGCGATAATCGGGGGCGAAGCTGCCCGCCACATCCTGGCCGGGCTTAGCTTCCTTGTTGCCGTAATAAGCGTAGATCGCGGCGGCCTGGCCGGGCTGCAGCGCCTGGACATCGACCCAGATCAACGCCGTCTGGCCCGCGACGTCCCACTTTTCGATGTGGAATTTGAGCGGCGTGCGATCGTCACCGGCGACGAAACGGAGGTCCGATCCGTCCGGCTTCACGTCGGCGAAGTTGAAATTGCCCTGATGCAGCCGCACCAGAACCGGCGCGCGCGATACTTCGCCGGTGACGCCGGCGGCCTGCGCGTTGAGGTTGATCCGGGTGCGATAGGCATAGTCCGCCTGCCACCAGGCGGAGGCCGGGGTGGCAAAGAGAGTGATGGCAGCGAGCGCAACTGCGCCTGCCACCGCGCCCTTTCGGGCACGCTGGACGATCGACATTAGAATTCCCCCCAAATGCGGAAGCGTGCGAAAATATCGCCGGAGTGGCTCTCCGGCCCGGAAATCAGCGGCGTGCCGAGATCGAGCGCGCCGTTGAAATGATCGAACAATTTGATGTGCCCGCCGACGCCCATGCTCATCAGCCGGAAGCGATGATCCTGCCCTCGCAGCGGCTGGTGGATGCCGCCCAGCCCCATGTCCCAGAAGCCATGGAAGCGCAGCTCATTGAGAATCGGCGTGCCGAAGGCCTCGGCTAGATCCGGCGCGCGCAGCTCGAGCTGATAGGCGACGCCGTAATCCCCCAAGCTCTCCGATTCATAATAGCCACGCACGCTCGACATCCCGCCGAGCGAAAATCCTTCGTTCGATATCAGCGGATTGCCCGACCATTGACCGCTCAGCCGCGCGTCCAGCTGCATGCCGGCGCCGATCTCCTGATTGTGCCCGGCTTCGACCTTGAACGCGAAGAAGCTGTCGCTCGCCTGATAGCGCTTGTACAGGAAGGCCGAACGGCCATCCCCCAGTCCGCGGATGCCGAGGATGGCGGTGGCGGTCAGGTCGCTGCGCTGGCCGCCGCTGTTCCAGTCGCCGCGCCACGACAGCGTCGCCGGGAAATATTCGATCGGGGCGCTGTCGGTATCGGCGCCCAGCGTCAGATCCTCCTGGAAATCCTTCCAGTCGATCCCCAGTGTCAGCGCCGAATAGAAGCCGTCGGCAGCACCCAACGACTGGATCAGCCGCACGCCGAGGATGTTGCCCTTGCCGACGACGCTGGTGCCGCCGATCACCGCGATGTCGCTGTCGGAATGGACGCCGTACAGCATCAACTGGGTGCCCTGCCCCAGCCGCGCGAGATAATTGGCCGAGAGCACCGTCCCGTCGCCGGTACGCCGCGGCGCCAGCTGCGACGAAACCGACAGGCTGTCGCCGCGACCCCACATATCGTCGTAGCGCAGCGTGCCCGAATAGCGCAGGTCGGTGGTCGCCGCCGAGCTGAAATTGTTGAGTTCGGCCGAGGCGTGGAACGCCGAGCTTTCCTCCACGGTAAGCAGCACGTCCAGCGTTCCGGGCGCGACGCCAGCGCGCAACTCGGGCGTCACGCGCCGGTTCGCCTTCTGGTTCATCGCGATCACGTCGCGCTGGAAGTCGGTGAGGTTGGGCGTCTTTCCCGCCGCCAGCGACGGCGCCTGGGCGCGCACCAGCTCGGGGTGTTTCGTGCCTTCGATCTTCACTTCGCCGATCGCCTGCGGCTCGACTTGCAATTGCAGGATGCCGCCAGCCACCGCCTGTTCGGGGATGAGCACCGAGACCGCGACATAACCGCGATCCTCGAACGCCTTTTGCAGCGCGGCGCGCGCCGCCTCGACATCGGCTTCGGTGCGCCCGGGCCCCATGTGTGGATACACGGCGCGTTCGACCGCATCGGCGGGGAGCAGCGTGTTTCCCTTCACCTGGAAGGCGCGGATCTCGAATGTCGCGACAGGTTCGGCCGCTGCCGTATCCGCAGTCACGGCGACTGCCTCCTGCCCCTGTGCCGGGCTCGCGCTCATGCAAGCCGTGATGGCTATTGCGAGGATAGACGCCCCGCTCCCGCCCAATGCTACGATCTTCAACTCTTGTCCCCTGCCACCTGGCATCGCCGTCGGTCTTTCGATCGACGGCGTGTCGATGCCTTGGCGCGGTGCTGTGACGCATTTGCTGCAACGCAGCGACCGCTTGCCGAGGCGGCGTTTAGGGATCCGAAGTCGATTCTATCAATCAAAAATCGGAAAAACCTGGCTGCTGAGAATCAATGTTCGAATTAGGTTCGATAATGTGAATTATATATTTCAAACGCTGAATATTATTAGAAACGCACAATGGGGTTTAACTTCGACATCTCGCTTGATGACGAAGCATTAATTTGCAGTTTCTACGTTTTTACGTATTATTCGTCGCGAATATGCGCCTCGTTACTCAGCTTTACCGATGCATAGCGGGTTTTTGTCGGGGTTTCGCCGAATGCTTTTTCGTACGCCCGGTTAAAACTGACGGTGCTGGCGAAGCCGAAGGCTTCGGCAATCGCAGCGATCGAACGCGTCTCGTAGATGCTCGTCAATCGCGCGCGCGTCTCGCGCAGGCGGACGATCTGCGCATATCCGGCGACGGTCGTTCCGATACAGTCGCGAAAGCCACGCTGGAGCGTGATCGGCGTCACGCCCGCCTTGCGGGCGAGCGCCTCCAGGCTCCAGCGCATCGCCGCGCCTTGGTCGAGTTGCGCCCTGGCAAGGCTTACCGAACGGGATTTGGGGAACGCGCGGTCCGGGCCATGCTGATCGACGAGAAGGTCGACCAGCGCCTCGACGAGCCGCACGCTCGTCGCGCGATCGGCCATACCGCGTGCGGCCAGACTGTTTGCAAGCTCGCGAAGCTTGCCGTTCGCCGGGATTGCGAGCGACAAGGAGGCGCGGGCAATGCGGCGCGCATCGCCAAGGGCGGCGCTTGCATATGCCTGGGTCACGCCGCGCGGCATCGAGATCATCACGCCCGTGGCGCCTGCCGCCCAGTGGATCTCGCCCATGCCCTCTCGACCGAACACGCACGGTGCATCGGGGGCGAGGACGGTTCGAACCCCCTCGAAATCGACGATCGCGCGCCCCTGAACCGGCACGATGAGCAGATACTCCGCAGCATCCGACGCGGCCTTCATGCGGGTCGGCACGAGGCTCTGGACACACTCCACCGTAAGTCGAACGTCGCGTCGCGACAGATCGAGTGCGACTCCCGTATCTGGCCGGCCCGCGAACCCGCCACTGTCGCGTGCTGCTGCTGTAACCGTCCCGCTCATCGCATGTCCTCCAACGGCGAGACACGCGGCAACGGCCGATCACGAACGACTTTTTCGGTACCGGATGATTTTGTCGAACCCCGTCGGCTTGTGACGACGCGGTTGCACTCAGGTGTCATGAAGCGCCGCTACGGCGGCGGCGTATTTGATGATGCGGCAAGAACCGCACGTACGCCGACCAGGGATCGCACATGAAGCCTGCACCGATCGAGCGACTGGCCTCGCTTGGCATTACCACCATGATTCACATCGCCGCAGGCGTCGCCTTGTTCATGGTCCTGGCACCCGGCGGCAAGGGCTCCCGCGGCATGCATGCCGACCGCAGCGGCGCGCTGGTCGTCGAACTGATTCCGCTCGCGCGCGAAAATCGCCACGCGTCGGCGCGTGCGGACCCGTGGTTGCAGAAGGCGCATAGCGACGTAGCGTCCGCGCCACGCGAGCTCGCGCCATTGCCCTCCGGCACCGGCCGTCGCGCTTCCACCGCCGAACCTGCCGATGCGGCAAAGCCGGTACTGCACAGCGAGCCCCCGGGCAGCGCCGCCTCCGACATGACGGGTTCGGCAGCGATTCTATATCGCGATATCCTGCTCGCGCATATCGCCCGCTACCGCCGCTATCCCAGCGAGGCACGCGACGCCCGGATCGAAGGCGTGGTGGAAATCCGCTTCGTTCTCGATCGGAAAGGCCATGTGCAAGACGCGTGGGTCGCCAGCAGTTCGGGGCGCACGAGCCTCGATCAGGAAGCGCTTGCGGCGATCCGGCGCGCGGTTCCAATGCCCGGCATTCCATCCGAACTGCCCGACCGCATCGACATCACGCTACCCGTCGATTTCGAGATCGGCTGAAGCGACCCATCAGCTTGTCGACGACTCGTCTCCCTCCAGCGTTCAGAGCGGCTGCACGCGCCTTGCCGACGGGCGCGTGGCTCGGGGCGGCAACGCTGCTAGCGATCGGCGGCGCGTTAGTTCCGTCGGTCGCCGCGGCGCAGCACCGCAGCTATGACATTCCGGCGCAAGCGCTCGAAGCTGCCTTGCTCACGCTGGGCCGGCAAAGCGGCATCGACGTTCTCTATCAGCACGGCGTCCTCGACGGACTAACCTCCGCACCGCTCCGGGGCGACTTTTCGCCTCCGGCCGCGGTTGCGACCCTGTTGCGCAGCACCGGGCTGCGGCATCGTTTCACCAGCGCGACCGCGGTCCTGATCCTTCCCGCCGCGCTGCCGGCGACTTCAGGGGAGACTGCCCGTGCAGCGCCCGACGGAAACGCGCCGCGGCTCGTGCTTGATCGTCTCCGGGTGACGACCGCACGCGTGATCGGCAGCCCGGCGGCGCGGGACTACCGACCCTTCGGACAGACGATCCGCACCGCAATCAGCCGGCAGCTTCAGCAGGATCCCCGCACGAGCAAGCGACAGTTCAAGGTCCGTATCGCGATCGAACTGGACGCTCGCGGCGTGATCCACGGGCTGCGGGTGCAGCGTGGTTCCGGTCAGGCGAGACTGGACCGCGACATCGCGCAAGTCCTGAACGGTGCCTCGATGCCCGGGCCGCCGCCGGCCGGGCTGCCACAGCCGATCTGGTTCGAGATCGACGCCAAATGATGCGTCGGCGGGCACCATGATGGCCGATTCCGCACGCGGGTCGCTGATCCGCGCGCTGCTGGCGGGATATTCTGCGCTGCGCACCCGGCTGGCCCGAAAGGTCGGCCCGGAGCTCGCGGAGGATGCGCTGCAGGAAACCTGGATTCGGCTCGAGACTCGCGGCGAGCTTGCGCCGGTGAAGGACCCGCAAGCCTATCTGTATCGCGCGGCGCTCAACGCGGCGAGCAACATGATTCGCGCCGAGCGCCGGCATCTGACCATTGTCGAAATCGAGGAACTGCTCGACGTCGCCGACGACGCGCCCGGGCCGGGCACGATCGCCGAAGACCGGGCGAGCATCGCGATCGTCGAGCAGGCATTGTCCGAACTCACCGAGCGGCAACGCATCATATTCCAGGAGGCATTTCTGGGCGACACCAGCCATCACGCGCTGGCGGAGCGCTTCGGCGTGACGCTGCGCACCGTGCAGAAGGAACTTCGCCGCGGCGTCGACCTCAGCGCGCGACGGCTCGGCCGAAAAAAGTCGTTCGTCACGGGCGTGCCGCAACTGTCAGTAGATAAGGAGGGGGAGGAATGACCGACGCCCCGAAAGGCCACGCGCCATGACCATTCATGGAACCGAGACGGCCGATCTGCCGCCCCTGGTGCACGAAGCGCTGGGCTGGGTCGTGCGCCTGACCTCGGGCGCGGCGACCACGGCCGACGCGGAGGCATTCGAAGCGTGGCGCGCCCAGGGGCCGGCGCATGTCGAGGCGTTTCGCGAGGCGATCGCTTTCCGCCGCACGCTGCGGACAATGCCCTTGTCGCGCCTGGCGCCGGGCAGCAATGTGGTCGCGTTCGAACGAGGAAGCCGCCCTGCGGTTCTGGACCGGCGCGCGATGCTGATCGGGGGCGGGGCCGTGGCCGCGTCTGCGGCGATGCTGATGGCCACGCCTCCTTATGGCTTGTGGCCATCCCTCGCAGAACTCGGCGCCGGCGAGCGCACCGGCGTCGGCGAGAGGCGCACGTTGCGCCCGATGGCGGGGGTGACGGTCGAAATGAATGCGCGCACCGCGCTGTCGCTGGTTCAATTCAGCGCGAGGCTGATCACGGGCGAGGCCTTTGTTGCCGTGCGCAGCAGCCAGTCGCCCTTTTCGATCGTGGTGGGCGGGAAGACCTGGTCGACACGGAATGCCGAACTTAACGTCCGGTTCAGCGACGGAAACACCTGCATCGCGTGCCTGCGAGGCTCGGTCAGGCAGAGCGGGGACGGCGTCCACACACTCGGCGCAAACCAGCAATATGTATCCAAGGCGGGAGAAGCCGGACAGATTTCACCGATCGATGCGCAAATCAGCGCCGCATGGCGGCGTGGCGTTTTGATCTTCCGCGACACCCCACTCGCGGAAGCGATCGACAGCATAAATCGCTATCGGCCCGGCCGGATCATTTTAGCGAACGAACGCATCGGCAGGCGACTGGTCAGCGGCATGTTTCACACCAACCAGATTGAAAACGCCGTGGACCAGCTTCAGCAGCTGCTCTTGCTGCAGGTAACGCAGATTGCCGGCGGCGTAGTCATTCTGCGATAGCCGGAAGTGCATTTGCAGCGCTCCACCGAATGCTGCGTTTGGGCGTGCTTCTCCCTTGGTGCGAGCCGGCCTGAACCAACGCCCTCCCTCTCGCCAGAGGTCAGCCGCGTTGCATAACCGAGACGATGTCCGGCAACGCCCGGGCGAGTCGATCCACGTCCTCGGGGCGCGTGAATAGCGCAGGGGTGACACGCACGCAGGCGCCGCTCGCGATCCCGTCGCGATGGACGGTGAAGATGCGATGGCGCTCGATAAGATGCTTCGCGATACGCATATTGGCAGCGACGTCGATCACGCCCTTCACGCGAAAAGACGTGATGCCGCCGTGCGACCGGGAATCGTCCGGCGTCAGCACCTCGATCCCCGCAACGCGGCGCGCGCCCGCAACCCAGTGATTCCGCAACCCCCTCAGCCGGTCCGCCCGGCGTTCGCTGCCGATCGCCTGCTGAAAGGCCAGCGCGGCGGGCACGGTCAGGCTGGCGGCGAAATCGTAGGTGCCGAGATGCACGCGCGCGGAAATATCGTCGCGGCCAGTCGCCGGATTGGCCGGATGGCGGTCGATCCGGTCCAGCGCGCCCTCACGAATATGCAGGAACCCCACGCCCAGCGGCGCGCCGAGCCATTTATGGCCGTTGACGCCGATAAAGTCGCAATCGAGGTCAGCCAGGCTGAAGTCGAGCTGGCACCAGCTGTGCGCCGCATCTACGATCACGTCGATACCCTTCGCCCGCGCCAGCGCGGCGATCTCGCGGACCGGAAGGACCAGCCCGGTGCGGTGGCTGAGATGGGTGAGCAGGATCAGGCGCAGGCGCGGATTGGCGGCCATCGCTTCGGCATAGGCCGCGACCAGCGTCTCGTGAGTCGCCGCCTCGGGAAGCGCGAGCCGCACGATCTCGACGCCGCGGCGGCCGCGCAGGCTCTCCATGCAATGCTGCATGCTGTCATAATCGAGATCGGCATAGAGCACCGCGTCGCCCGGCCGGAGCCGATTATAGCCGAGGATCAGCGTTTCCAGCGCCTCGGTCGCGTTGCGGGTAAAGGCGAGTTCCTGGGGCTTGACGCCCATCGCCGCGGCGACCTGATCGCGCACCGCGATCAGGTCGCGGGTCATGCCCCGGCGGGCATAATAGCTGGTATCGCGGTTCACACGCGCGACCGTCCCCTGATAGGCTTGGAGCACTGGCCGAGGCATCATCCCCCAATTGCCATTCTCCAGCTGAACGATACCCTCGGGCGGACCATATTCTGCGGCGATCGATCGCCAGAACGCCTCGCCGTCCCTATCCGCCGGAACCGTCGCGCGGGCGGTTGCGGCGACCGCGGGCAGCGCAAGGCCGCCCGCGAGCACCGACCGGCGATCGATGCCGGCCATCAGAAGCGCAGTCCGATGCGCGCGTAATACTGACCGCCGTCGGTATCGTAGGGGGCGTTGCGCGAATAGATCAGGCCCCGAATGGCCTGGTTGGTTGCTTCGTCGGGATAGCTGTCGAAGATATTCTCGGCTCCCACGCGCAACGACAGGTTCTCGCTGAATTTGTACGCAAGCGACGCATCGAACAGCACCGTTGACCCGAAGCGCTGGAAAAGCTCGCCCGTGGCATTGCCGGTCACGTCGGTCCACGATCCGTAATAACGACCACGGAGCATCAGTCCGAGCGCACCGATATCGTAGCCCAAAGTCCCGGTGGCGTTGTGCTGGGGCAGGCGTTCCTCGAAGATGCGCCGCTGGGTGACGTTGGGGATCGCAGCGGTGTTGCCGCTGCGGACGCGCGTCTGGTTATAATTATAGGCCAGACTCAGATTGGCCCGGCCGGCGCCGAGCGCCCGAACATAGCCGAGCACCACGTCGATGCCGCGGGTACGGGTGTCGAAATCATTGGTGAAATAACTGACCGAGGTGAACCGGTCCGGGTTCGGAAAGGCCGCCGGAACGGTGAAGGTCGCCGACTGGCCGAAGCGATCGCTCAGGTCGATCTGATACAGATCCACGCTGGCGCTGAGGCCGAAGTCGGTCTGCGCGGTCAAACCCGCGGTGAGCGTGCGCGATTCCTCGGGAGTGAGCGGCTTGGCACCCAGCGCGATCGCGATCGGGTCATTGGGTGAGAGGCGTCCCTGATTGAATATCTGCAGCGTGCGGGTGTCGAGGCCCTGAGTCACCTGGCGGGTGTTGAGCTGCGCTGGCGTGGGCGCGCGGAAACCGGTGGAATAGGTGACGCGCGCCGCGAGACCATGGACCGGCTCGACGCGGCCGGCGAACTTGTAGGTGAAAGTGTCGCCGAACTCCGAAAAATCCTCGTAGCGGCCCGCAGCGCCCAGCGTCAGCATCTCCACCGGCTTCCATTCGAGATCGACATAGCCGGCATAGCTGCGCTGACCCCACTCGCCCGATTGCGCCGGGCCGAAGCCGGGAAAGCCGTTCGAATTGGGGGCCAGTCCGGTCGCCGCGCCCGGGCCGACGGCATAGGAGGCAGGATCGCCCGGCGAGACTGCATAGGTCTCGACGCGGCGTTCGGCGCCGAACGCGACATTCACCGGCTCCGCCGTGCCTACTGGCAGGCGATAGACGAAATCGGCGTTGAGGTTGAATTCGCGCTGCTCGAGCCGGCCGAGATAGAAGCTTGTCGGGCTGTTGGGCCCAAGCGACGCGTTGAGGCTCTCGCCCAGCGTATATTCGATCCGGCTGCGGCCGAGCGAGGCGCTCAGATCGTAGTGGAAGCGATCGCTCAGATCGCCGCGCAGTCCGCTTACCGTCTGATAATCACTGAACTTGGTGCCGAAGCGCGGCGTGAAGCCGGTCGGATAGAGCGTGTTGAACGAGAAGCCCGGAAACCCGGCGCTCGCGCCATAGACGCTGGCCGTGCCTGCCGGGTTGCGCCAGTTGAAGTCGGTGACGCCTTCGCCCTGCTGGAGCGTGCCGAACACATAGAAGGTCGCTGCGTCTGCCAAATCGTAATGGCCATTTACCGCGCCGCTCACGCGCTCCTGGTCGGGCTGACCCCAGCGCTGCACCGGATCGGGGACGCGGAGCTGCGGATTGGCGGCCTGGAAGGCGATGGCGTCGGGCCGCTGACGCGTGCGCGACGTCGCTTCCTGACGATCGAACTGGCCCGTAAAGGCGATGGCGCCCCGGTCTCCAAGCGCGATCCCGGCACGCATGCCCCACTGATATTCGGTGCCGTCCTTGACATAATAACGCGAGACCTGGCCGAAGGCGTCCATCCCCGGTGCTTCGTCGAGGAGGATGTTGATCACCCCGGCAATGGCGTCCGAGCCGTATTGCGCCGAGGCGCCGTCGCGCAGCACTTCGACGCGACCGATGCCGGCGGTGGGGATGCTGGCGAGATCGGGTGCCTGCGCGCCGCGCGAGCCGAGCAGGGCGGAGCGATGATAGCGCTTGCCATTCAGCAGTACGAGCGTCTGATCGGCCGAGAGCCCGCGAAGTGTAGCGGGGCGGACAAAGGCCTGGCCGTCGGCCGCTGGAAGACGCTGGACGTTGAACGAAGGAAGCAGCTGAGCAAGCACATCGTCGAGATCGCCGGAGACGCTGGATGCCACCGCCGCCTTCGACAGCACATCGACCGGCGCCAGGGTATCGAACTGGGTGCGCGCGCGATCGCGGGTGCCGGTGACGACGATCGGGCCCTCATCGCCGGAAGCCTGACTTTCCTGCGCATCGACGGTCTCGTTCTGCGCCCAGGCGACCGTTGCGCACGCGAATTGCAGCGCGATCATCGCGCTACCGAACAAAAGCTTCATGGATACCCCTATGGAGTTTGTGGCGACCCGACTGGCGGACAGGGTGCGGCTAGGCGCGCCGCATGACGCGTGCGTTACGACTTGGCGTAAGCGGTATAAATTCCGGCGCAGAGCTCAGGACGCTAAACGGCAGGAAATGATTTGTGGGCGGCTGCTTTCAGGTACCAGCGCCCAGCTAGAACAAGCAGCGAACATCGTTCAGGCCCGTCTGGTTCCCGGATGGTGTCCGGGACCATCGTCGAGGTCTACCGGCCTCCACGCGCAAGTGCATCGCGATGGCCGGTGCTCGGTCCGCTAATGGGCCGGATTTCTGGATTGGCGCGCCGTGGAGAAACATTGTGGCCAGCCGCGTTGCGTCGTATGAACCGAGGACCAAAGGAGGCCGATATGCGATTTATGGAAGACGTCCCCGGCGGCTGATCGTCCGGTCCTGAAATCGGGCTGTTGACCTTTGGCTACTGCGCAGGCTGCCTGTCCCGCTATTCCAGACCGCAACTGGTGCGGCACTTTCGGCGCGCCGTGGCAAAGGCCTGGCTTGGCGGCTGCACCGTCCACGGCTTTGCGACACCGCGAATGAACACATTGTGTCAGCCCGGGCGGCGCGTCACGGGCGGCGCGCGCATACTCTGGATTAGCGTCGCAGAAGTTCGAGTCGTCAGCGCGAGTCAAAGTGGCGCGCCCGGTTCGGCGAACGCCGGCAGGTTCGCCACCTAGGCGGCAATCGCCGCAGGAGCGATCCGCGCCTCGGCCGCCACTAACCGTGCCTGCGCCCAGTCGACCGTTGCGGCCAGCGGGCTTGCTTCGACCGGATTGGGCGTTCGCCTCGTTCTGAGCAAGCTGACAAGCATAGCCGCCATTGCGCTCTGTCGGCTCGAAGTGGCCACCGGCCGCCGTCTGCACACAGCGGTACCCGGCGGAACCGCGGACATGGCCACGAAGGCCGGCGGTGCCGGCACGAGGTCAATCGGAACCTGCCTTCCTCCCTGGCCAGCTGACGGAGTCTCGTCCGGTTTCCACGCGGCCGGAAAGCCGGCGTGAGAATGGCGAGCCGTCGAAACAGTCGAGCCTGAGATCATACCAACCACCGGCTGCACCGATCCGGACCGTCCAGTTTGCCCCTTCCGGCAGCACCAGTAGACGAAACTCCCCAGCCCCGCCGAGCAGGTCGCAACACCGCAGCGCGATCGTCTCTGCCCCACGGTTGATCAGCTCGATCGCCAGCGCGTCGTCGTCCAGAGCGCGGCAGCGTACCGATAGCGGATCCGTCGCCCTGCCGCGCAGCTCGCGAAACCAGAGATTGGGGCCGCGCACGTCCAGGCGATAGCCCTGCTCGCGCACGGCCCATTCGTCGCTCAGCGTCTTGCCGGGCTCGACCGTGTAGTGGCGTGGCAGCGCGTCGAGATCATCGAGATCACGCACCTGATAGACCAGCCCGGCCTTTCCGGCATTGCCGAAGCGGAGCCGCAGAGTGCCGTCCGCGATCGCCTCTTCGAGAACCGGCGCATAGGGCAGAGCCCGCGCCGGGCGGATGCCAGGTTCCTGGGCCGGGAGCGTGCCCTGGGCAGGCGGCAGCGGCTTGGGCAGCTTGAGCGCAGCCTGCACCCGCGCGAGCGCATCGCTCGTGTCCGGAAGCGTCGCGCGCCACTTCTGCGGCCGGGAAAAGTCGAACGCCGAGGTCAGGTCGCCGCAGACCGCACGGCGCCACGGGGTGATGTTAGGCTCCTTCACGCCGAAGCGCGCCTCGACGAAACGGATCACCGATGTGTGGTCGAACACCTGCGAGTTCACCCAGCCGCCGGTACTCCACGGCGAGATCACCGTCATCGGTACCCGCACGCTGAGGCCATAGGGAAGCTTGTCGCTGTGGATGTCGTCGGTCGTGTCGACGGTGGACGCGCCGGCGCGGCTGCCGTCGGGATTGAAGGCAGGCGGCGAGGGCGGCGGGACATGGTCGAAGAAGCCGTCATTCTCGTCGAAAGTGAGGAACAATACCGTCCTCGACCATACTTCCGGATTAGCCGTGAGCGCGTCGAGCACCCGGGCGGTGAAGTTCGCGCCCTCGATCGGGCTCGATCCTTCCGGATGTTCGCTGTCCGATTGCGAGCAGGTGATCCACACCACCTGCGGTAGCCGGTCCGCGAGCACGTCGGCGCGCAGGTCGTCGATCGTCCAGCGCGACATCGCCTTGTCGTGGAGCGGCTCGCCCGGTCTCGCGTCGTTATAGGCCTGGAACGCGACCGCCGGGTTGGTGAGCCCCCAGAAATTGTCCTTGGGGTCCTGATAGACCTTCCAGCGGATCCCGGCCTGCTCGAGCCGTTCGGGATATGTGGTGTAGCGGTAGCGCGGACCTTTGCCGTAATTCGCCATGACTGCGGGATCGATGTTGTGGCGCTTCGCCGCCTCGGCCATTTCCGGCGTGAGCTCGATGCGCGTATCCAGCGCCACGCCCGAGCTGTTTGCCACTACGGGGCCGCCGCCGGTTCCGCGTGGATCGTTGCCGCCGGCCCAGATGAACAGACGGTTTGGATTGGTCTGGCCGTGAACCGAGCAATGATAGGCGTCACAGATCGTGAACGCCTCGGCCAGCTCGAACTGGAACGGAATATCCTCGCGCCGGTAGTGCCCCATGGTGAGCTGGGTCTTCGACGGGATCCATCCGTCCCACCGGCCCTGGCGCGAAGCGCCGTTGGCATCCTCCCAGCCGTGCGGCAGATCGGCCACCTTGAGCGCGGCGGTCGCTCTGGTGTCGAGATGGAAGGGCAGGATTGTCCGTCCTTCCTTGTCGCGCTGCTCCCATACCCGCCGCCCGCCGGGCAGCGGCACCGGATGCGGGTCGCCGAAGCCCTGCACCCCGCGCAGCGTGCCGTAATAATGGTCGAACGACCGGTTCTCCTGCATCAGGATGACGATGTGCCCGACGTCCTTGATCGTGCCGGTGCGACGGTGTGCGGGGATGGCAAGCGCGCGGGCGATGCTGGGATGCAACAGCGACCCCGCGGCGGCCACGCCGGCCCCCCGGAGGAAGCGGCGACGACTGGGCTGATTGGTCATGACGGGCGTTCCCTTCAGAAGTTCTGCGTGAAGCGCAGGCCGGCGATGCGCGGCTCGCCGCGGATCGCAGTGGGCAGGCCGAAGGATTTGCCGGTATTGCCGAGATCGAGCAGATATTCCTGGTCGAACAGATTGTTGACGTAAGCCTCGACGCTCCAGCCGCTCGCGCCCGAAAGGCCGATGCCGATATTGGTGAGCGCATAGCCGCCTTGTGATTCATAGGGCAGGTTGTCGGCGTTGAAGAAGGTCTCGGACTGATAGAATTCGGTCACGCGTGCCGTGAGGTTCAGCGTCTCGGTGACCGGACGCTCGTAAGCGAGGCCGAGCGAAGCCTTGTGCTCGGGCGACAGCCGGAAGCGATTGCCCGACAGATTCCTGCCCGACGCGTCGAAGAACAAGGTGTAGCCGGCATCGGTATAGGCATAGCTGGTGATCAGGTTCAGCCCGGGAACGACTTCGCCGCGCAGCGAGGCCTCGAAGCCTTTGCCCTCGGCCTTGCCGGCATTGGTGAGGCTGCCGAGGATGGTGCTCGGATCGCGTACCTGCAGGTTGGTATAATCATATTTGAAGAAGGTCAGGTCGGCGTTCATTGGGCCGAACTTCCACTTGATGCCGGCCTCGTAGTTCATCACCTCCTCGGGCTGGACGATGTTGAAGCTCGCGAGCGAGATCGCGGTGCGGCTCCAGGTCGCGTCGACCACCCCCGAGCGCAGGCCGCGGGCGACGCCGGCATAAACATTGAGGTCTGGCAGGATCTTGAACGAGACCGCGGCGCGCGGCGTCCAGAAGCTGAACTTGTTGTTCCTGCTGGCGAACACGCCGTTCGAATTGCCGAACAGGCCGAAGGGAAGCGCGATCGGCGCGACGCCGTCGAACGACTGGCGGATCGACGCGGCGTCCGTGGTCGCATCGTCCCGCGTATAGCGCAGCCCCGCATCAATGGTCAGGCGGTCGAAGAAGGTCTTCGAAACGTTGACATAGGCCGAGAGGCTGGTGCGGTCGTTGTTCCGCATCTGGGCGTTGTAATTCATCACTGTCACCGGGCGGCCGCCGAGACTGGCGACGGCGGTGATCGGCCTGGTCGGCGCGGCGATCGTTGGGAAGCTGCCGAGCATGTACTGCTCGTTGAGGCCGAGCGCGATCGTGTCCTCGACCTTCTCGTGGAACCAGCTGCCGCCGCCCGTGATGGTGAAGCCCGGATCGGGCTGCCAGGTGAGGCGCAGTTCCTCGCTATACTGTTTCTGCAGAGTGAACTGATTGCCGATTATGTAGGCGTAGGCCGTGCCGTCGCCGTCCCAGCGCTCGGCGGCCTTGACCCGGCGGAAGCCGGTGAACGAGCGCAGCGAAAGATCGTCTGCCAGCTCGATCCGGTTGTCCCAGGTCAGGCCCCACACGGTCCGGTCGATGCCTGCATCGGGACGATCCTGCGCGGCGGGAGTGAAGGGGCTCACGTCGCCGCCTGCCGGCGGCACCACGATCGACTTGAACTGTGTCGCCGGCGGATGATCTTCCTGATAGGTGAAGATCAGATCCGAGGTGATCCGGTCCGTCGGAGTGAAGCGGATCGTGCTGCGCCCGTAGAAGGTGTCGATGCCGTTGAGCCGGCCGCCGGGGATGGCGGTATTCTCGACCACGCCGTCGCGCTTCTTGAAGCGCACCGCGGCGCGAACCGCCAGCTTGTCGTCGACCAGCGGCGCATTGACGATGCCGGTGATGTTGAACAGGTCATATTCGCCGACCTCCGCCGATATCGAGCCGGAGAATTCGTTGGTCGGCCGCTGCGTCTCGATCGCGAGCACGCCGATCACCGAGCCCCGGCCGAACAGCGTGCCCTGGGGACCGCGGATTACCTGAATGTTGTTGACGTCGAGCAGTTCGGAGACGGCGCCCGCCTGGCGGCTATTGTCGATCCCGTCGACGAAGATCGAGATGCTGGGCTCGGAGACCGGGCTCGAATCATCCTGGGTCAGGCCGCGCAGGTTGAAGCCCGAGCGCTGCACGCTCTGCTCCTGAACCAGCAGGCCGGGCGTGTATAGCGAAAGCTCGCCCATGCCCTGGATCCTGAACGTGTCCAGCAACTCGCCGGACATCTGCGTCACCGGCACCGGCACGTCGACGAGCCGCTGCTCGCGCTGCTGCGCGGTGACGACGATCTCGTTCTCGTCGCGCTGCTCCGGCGGCTGGACTTGGCTGGCCGGCGTATCGCCTTCGGCGCGCTCGGCCTGGGCGTAAGCGGCGGGAGTGCTGAACAAAAGTCCAGCGGTGGCGACGCTGGACAAAAAGGCAATTGCACTCGGTAACGGCTTCATGGCTGCCTCCTTCTTGGGGTTGATGGAGCAGCTACCGGACGAATGTACAGTTTTTGTGACAGCAGAAGCAAAAGTTCAGGCCGCCGCACCTGCGGCGACCGCACCGGACTTTTCCCAGATTTTATAGAGTTATACGTCCCGGGCCTTGCAGTCCCTCTCGCTGACGCGCTGCTCTCGATTCGAATTCGAACAGATGTTCAGTCGATGTCCAGCAGGCTCGCGGCGGCGAGGCGCGCCTGCGACTCGAAGTCGTAGAGCGCCGATTCGCCGATCGCGGCGGCGGTCAGGAACGCTGCCGAGGACCAGAGCGCATGTGAGGCGGCGCGGGTGCGGGTGACGCCGCTGCGCACGCCGCGGCCGAGGCTCGCATGGGTGATGGTGCCGCGCTGCCGCCGCATCGCGATGCCGAGTGACTCGAGCGCGACGCTGCGCGCCGCTGCCAGCGAGATCTCCGCCATCCCGCGGCTGCGCAGCCGCTCGACTCCCGAAGGCTGGGATCGCCTGCGGACGCGCTCGATAATCGCCGCCGCTTCCGGCGCGTTGTCGGCATTGCGGACAAAGCCGGCGTTCACCTTCTCGAACACGCGCAGGATCCCGGCAAAGGCCAGTTCGGTCACGGACCTGAAATGATAGGTGGTGAGCGCGAGCGACACGCCTGCGCGCTCGGCCACGGCGCGATTGGTGACGGCGGCCAGCCCCTCCTCCTCGATGATCGATGCCGCGGCATCGACGATCCGCGCACGGCTCTCCGCCCCACGGCCCGCTTTGGCTTCGGGTTCGCCTGCCCTACCGTTTTCGGGATCTGCGAAGAACCGCGCCGCCAGCGCCGACACGCCCGACGATGCCTCGGCGCTGCCCAGTCGCGCGACGCGCGCCATCGCTTCGATGAAGCCCGCGCGCGCGAGCAGCCGCCAGGCGGCCGAGCCGTGGCAGCTCACGGCGAAGCTGCTCTCCGAGAGCAGGTGCAGGCCGAGGATATCGAACGCGAGCGGATCCGCACCGAACAGGCGGGCAAATGCGCGGAAAGCATCGCGCCGGACGCGCAGCCATGCATGGCAGATCTCGGAGAAGCGTGGCGTGACGGTGGCCGAGAGCCACAACTCGATCAGCACCAGCATGTCGGTACGCCGCTCGCCGCACGCCTCGTCGCACAATGTCCACAGGAACGGCCCGGCAAGCGTCGGCTCGATCGCCATCGCCTCGGCTTCCGCCGCCAGCGCTGCGAGCCGCACGCGATCGCGTTCGACTGCGAGGGTGAAGCATTCGGCGATCAGCCCATCCTTGTTGCCGAACATATAGGCGATGCTCGCGACGCCCGCGCCACAGCGGGCGGCGACATCGCGCAAGGTGGCACCGCGGATGCCGGCCGCAGCCACGAGCGTGGTCGCCTCCTCGACGATGCGCTGGCGCGTGGAATCGTCGTCGGATCCGGGCGAGGCGATTGTCGAAGCCATGGTGCTTGTTACGGGCGTCGTCCGCGGATCGCCAGTGGCGCGATCAGGAGATCGCCTCGCGCGGGGCGACCGGCGTCGCTGCGGGCACCGCAGTCTCCGGCGTCGCGCGCATCAGGATCACGAGGCCGAGCAGCCCGGCCAGGCACGGCGGCAGCGCATAGACCCATCGGATCGCCGTCACCACGGCCCCGGTTGCCGGCGAGCCGGGCACGAACCCCTTCCAGGCGAGCACCGACAGCGCCGCGCCGACGCCGAGCGCCGCGGCGAGCTTCAGCGTGACGTTGAACATCGCATAGTAGCTGCCCGATTTGCGCTCGCCGCTGACCTCCGCATCGCGCCCGGAGACGTCGGCGACCAGCGCCCGCAGCAGCATATAGTCGGCGCCCCAGGAGAAATTGCGGACGATGAGGAACAGTACGAGCGGCACCATCTCGCCGGCAGGCAGCAGCAGTGCGACGGGCGACAGCGCGGCATGCCAGGCGAACACCCCGGCGAGCGCGCGGCGCTTGCCGAACCGCCGGCTCACCGCCGCCCACACTGGAATCGAGACCAAAGCCACCAGCGCCTGGATCAGCATGAGACCGCTGGCGCCCCGCCCCAGAGCGAGCCCCTGCTCGACGAAGAATATGAAGGTGCCGGCGCTGGCGGCATCGGCCAGGCCGAGCAGCGCGTAGAGCATGAGAATCGTCAGCAGCGTCCGATCACGCAGCATCGTCCTGAACTGGCGCAGCGGATGCGCGGTGCGGCGTGCCGCATCCCGGTCGACCGGCGGCTCGGGGATATAGCGGAGCACCAGCGCCACCGACAGGGGCGTGATCAGGATCAGCATCCATCCCATCGCCGCCACCTGCCCGGCACGGCCGTCCCGGCCGAAATACTCGAGGATCGTCGGTAGCAGCAGGACGAACGGCATGCCCGCGGCGGCGAACCACACCTTGGCGCCCATGATCCGGGTGCGCTCGTGATAGTCTCCGGAGACCTCCAGCCCCCAGCCTCCATGCGGCACCAGCAGCAGCGTGTAGCCGAGGTGCATCGCTAGGCACCACAAAGCGAGCGTCCAGAGGCCGATGCCGGGTGCCGCAAAGAAGGTCTGCCACGTGCCGAGAAGGATCAGCGGCACGCTCGCGACCATCCAGGGACGCCTGAGGCCGATCGGTGTGGCAAAGCGGTCGCTGGCCCAGCCCACCACCGGATCGACGACCATGTCGAACAGGCGGATCCACATCATCAATGCCGCCACCGCAGCGAGTTGCAGCCCCAGTGTCTCCGAAAAGAATACCGGCAAGAACACCCGCCACGGCAGCTCCAGCGCCTGGAAGACCAGCACGGGCGACGAGAAGATGGCGAGCTGAACCATGTTCAGCCGCTCGGCACCGGAGCGGGACATGCGCAATTCCCTACGAGTGTACAGAAGGCGATTCTTGAGCAGCGAAAGTGCATATCCGCCCAAAGCATGACATTTGAATGACATGCTTGAACGGATGTACAGGAAGTGGGAAGAGCGATTCGACCACTGGAGAATCGCCATGCTCATCGTCCAGCTCACCGACACCCATGTCGTCGCCCGCGGGAAAGGCGCCTATCGGGACCAGATCGACACCAACGGAATGATCGCGAGCGCAATCGACCGCGTGAACGCGCTGCGTCCGCGACCCGACTGCGTGATCATCACCGGCGACCTCACCGATCACGGCACGCTGGACGAATATGCCGAACTCGTCCGCCAGCTCGAGCGGCTGGAGCTGCCCTTCTACCTGGTGATCGGTAACCACGACCATCGCGACACGATGCTGGCGGCGCTCGACTATCCGCATCTCACGGGCGTCGGTCCCTTCGTCCAGTACACGGTCGAGCATCATCCGGTGCGGCTGATCATGCTCGATTCGACCAGCGACGTGCACCACATGGGCGCGTTCTGCGAAGCGCGCCGGGCCTGGCTCGAGGCGCGGCTGGCCGAGGCTCCCGAGCGGCCGACGGTCGTCGCACTTCATCATCCGCCGTTCGACACCGGCATCACGTTGATGGACGCCGCCGGCCCGGCCTGGGCGCAGGGGCTTGTCGAGACCCTGGCACGCCATCCCAATATCGAGCGGGTGCTGTGCGGGCATATCCACCGCTCGATCCAGACGTTGGTGGGCGGACGGCTGGTCAGCGTCTGCCCCTCGACTGCCCACCAGGTGACGCTCGACCTCGGCGCCGAGCCCCAGGAGGGCGGCTTCTTCGAGATGGAGCCGCCGGGCTTCCAGATCCATCTGTGGCAGGACGGGCGCATGATCACGCATACCGCGCTGGTCGAGCGCTATCCGGAGGTGTTCCCGCTCTCGGCCGAGATGCTGGCGCGGATTCGCGAAATGACGCCGGGTCAGATGATGTTGAAGAAAGACCTCGCATTTTGATGCCAGCCAGCTGGACGGAACTCTGCGCGGCGGCCGGTCGCGCGGAGGCTGTGCTCTGCGACTGGGACGGCTGCCTCGCGCTGGGCAGTCGGCTTCACCCCGGAGCCGTCGCCTTTCTCCGCCGCGTCGGGCGGATCGCGATCGTCTCGAACAATTCGACCATGACGCGCGCCGAGTGCCGCGGTCAGCTCGTTGCTGCCGGGATAGCGGTCGCGTCCGACGACATCCATCTCGCCGGCGACGTCCTGCTGCGTGAGGCCGCGCGCCAGTTCGCGGGGCGGCCGGTCACGCTCGTCGCCGGCCCGGCCATGCGGCGCGAAGCGGAACGTCTCGGCCTGTGCCTGCAGGGTCGCGACGCTGCGGCGGTGCTGGTGCTGCGCGACCCCGGGTTCGATTTCGCCACTCTGTGCCGCGCCGCCAACCAGGTGCGCGACGGTGCCGCCTACTGGATCGCCAATCCGGACAATATGCACCCCGTGGCAAACGGCATCGCGCCCGAGACGGGAGCGCTTGCCGCCTCGATCACGGCGGCGGCCGGTCGGCGGCCGGACCGGATTATTGGCAAGCCCCATGCGCTGCTTTTCAACCGGGCAATGACAGGGCTCGACCTGCAGCCGGAAGCCCTTCTGATGATTGGCGACAATCCGGATACGGATGTGAAGGGAGCGAACGCGCTCGCGATCCACGCCCTCCTTGTCGGCCGGACGACATGGAAACAGTCTCCAGGTGCCCGCCTGTGCGATCGGGACGCAGAGACAGGATGATTCGCTGCCCGCGGGTGTCGGCACTTATTTAGAAGTGTCAGGACCTATTTAACAGTGTCAGAACTTACTTGTAATTTACCAAGTCGGAAAACCGAAACCGTCGCGCTATTCGACCGTAACCGATTTGGCGAGGTTGCGCGGCTGATCGACATCCGTGCCTTTCGCCACCGCGACATGGTAAGCGAGCAATTGCACCGGCACCGCATAAACGAGCGGCGCGATGAGCGGATGGACGCTGGGCATCTCGATCGTCGCGATCGCATCCTCGCCGGCCTGGGCCAGCCCCTCGGCGTCCGAGATCAGCACCACCCGGGCGCCGCGCGCCTTGGCTTCCTGCATGTTCGAGACGGTCTTGTCGAAGAGCGGACCCGACGGCGCGAGGACGATCAGCGGGACATGCTCGTCGATCAGCGCGATCGGGCCGTGCTTCATCTCGCCCGAGGCATAGCCTTCGGCGTGGATGTAGCTGATCTCCTTCAGCTTGAGCGCCCCTTCGAGTGCGAGCGGGTAATCGGGGCCGCGCCCGAGATAGAGCACGTCGCGCGCCGCGGCGATGGTGTGTGCCATCGCCTCGATCTCGGCATCGTGCGCCAGCGCAGCGTTGATCGCAGCGGGGGCCTCGAGCAAATGGCGGACGATCTCGCGCTCCTCGTCTTCGGCGAGCTTGCCCTTGGCGCGGGCGAGGTTGACCGCGAGCGCCGCCATCACCGCGAGCTGGCAGGTGAACGCCTTGGTCGACGCGACGCCGATCTCTGGGCCGGCATGCGTCGAGAGCAAAAGATCGACTTCGCGCGCCATCGAGCTGGTCGGCACGTTGATGATGCCCGCGGTGGTGACCCCGTTCGCCTTCATGTGGCGGAGCGCCGCGAGCGTGTCGGCGGTCTCGCCCGACTGGCTGACGACGACGCCCAGCGTGTTCGGCAGCAGGATCGGATCGCGGTAGCGGAATTCGGACGCGACATCGACTTCGACCGGCAGCCGCGCGAAACGCTCGATCCAATATTTGCCGATCATCCCGACATAGGACGCCGTGCCGCACGCGACGATCGCGACGCGCTCGATCTTGCTCAGGTCGAAGCTCATGTCGGGGAGCGCGACCTTCTGCTCGACCGGGCGGATGTACGACGCCAGCGTCTGCGCGACCACCACCGGCTGCTCGTAAATCTCCTTGAGCATGAAGTGGCGGTGATTGCCCTTGTCGATCAGCGCGGGAGATACGCCCGAGGCGACGATCGGGCGCGCGACGGGATTATTGTCGCGATCGAAGATCTCGATCCGGTCGCGGGCGACGGCGGCCCAGTCGCCTTCCTCGAGATAGGCGATGCGCTGGGTGAGCCCGGCGAGCGCATGCGCGTCGGAACCGAGATAATTCTCGCCTTCGCCATAGCCGACCGTCAGCGGCGCACCGAGCCGGGCGCAGATCAGCAGATCGGGCTCGTTGCGGAACAGAAAGGCGACCGCGAAGGCGCCGTGGAGCTGGGGGAGCACCGCAGCAACCGCTTCGCGCGGGGTCTTGCCGCGCTCGAGCTCGCGGCTGACCAGATGCGCGACGACTTCGGTGTCGGTCTGGCTCTTGAACTCGCGGCCTTCGGCGATCAGCGCGTCGCGCAGCGGCTTGAAATTCTCGATGATGCCGTTGTGGACGATCGAGACGTCGCCGACAATGTGGGGATGGGCATTGTCCTCGGTCGGCGCGCCGTGCGTGGCCCAGCGGGTATGGGCGATGCCGATCGTACCGGGCAGCGGGCTCTCCGCCAGTCGCTTGCCGAGATTGAGCAGCTTGCCCTCGGCGCGGCGGCGGTCGATCTCGTCGTCGTGCAGCGTGGCGATACCCGCCGAATCATAGCCGCGATATTCGAGGCGCTTGAGCCCTTCGAACAGCCGCTCAGCAACGCTGTCGGTACCGACGATTCCAACGATTCCGCACATATTGCTTCGAATTCCCGTGATGGCCGGCGATCAGCCGACGATTTCGATCTGGCTGGCGAGGTCGACGTCGATCCGCGTCTGGTGATAGCTGGTGCCGTCGCGCCGCGGGATCGGCACGCGCCGCGCCACGCCTTTTATCCGGATGTGCTTGCCGGCGAGCAGTTCGCGCGCCTCGCCGCCCAGCCGGGCTTTGAGCTCGGCGAGCGCCCCCGGATGCAGCTCGACCGAGAGATTGGCGGCATCGCGATAATCGGCGCTCGAGTTGAGATAGACGTTGAAGCCGGACTCGCCGACCGAGGCGACGTGCATCTCGAACACGCCTTCCACCGTGCCGGAACCGGCGGCAGCGGTCGCAGCGATCGCCTGGGCGGGGTTCATTGCGCGTCCGGTCTGCGCCAGCGCCGGTACGGCGGCCGTCAAGATCAGCGCCGCGGCTGCAATAATGTATCGCTTCATTCGGGCTTCTCTCCTCGTTTACGCGCCGCCATCGCCTCGCGGAAGCGCGTGCCCCAGCCGGGCCGAGCTTCCTGCCGGGCGCGTCCCAGCGCGAGCGCGCCGGGCTCGACATCCCGGGTCACCACCGAGCCCGCGGCCACGGTGGCATCCTTGCCGATCGTCACCGGCGCGACCAGCGCGCTGTTCGATCCGATGAACGCGCCTTCGCCGATGTTCGTACGATATTTAAAGAAGCCGTCGTAATTGCAGGTGATCGTGCCCGCGCCGATATTCGCCCCCGCCCCGACTTCGGCATCGCCGAGATAGGTCAGATGGTTGGCCTTGGCGCCTTTGCCGAGCACCGCCTTCTTGGTCTCGACGAAATTGCCGACCTTGGCGTCCTCGCCGAGCACCGTGCCGGGCCGCAGCCGCGCATAGGGACCGACCACCGCGCCGCTGGCGATCTGCGCGCCCTCGATATGGCTGAACGCGTGGATGGTGACGCGGTCGGCGACATCGACACCGGGGCCGAAAACCACATTCGGCTCGATCAGCACATCGCGGCCCAACCTTGTGTCCCAAGCAAACCAAACCGTCTCGGGCGCGATCAACGTGGCGCCGTCAGCCATCGCGCGGGCACGGCGCGCCTGCTGCCACGATACCTCCAGCGCGGCGAGTTCGCCGCGGCTGTTCACGCCTTCGACTTCATCCGCGGCCGCTTCGATCACTGCAGCGAGACGCCCGCTGCTCACTGCGAGACCGACCACGTCGGTGAGGTAATATTCACCGGCGGCATTGTCGTCCGTGACTTGCCCCAGCAATGCGAACAAGTCCCGCGCCCGGGCGGCCATCAGACCCGAATTGCACAGGGTCTCGGCGCGCTCCAGCTCCGATGCGTCCTTGAACTCGACGATCTTGACGAGGCTGCCGTCGGGATTGGCGATCACGCGCCCATAAGCGCCCGGTTCGGCGGGTCGGAAGCCCAGCACGACCAGTGCGGGTTCGCCGTCGCCATGGAGACGATCCAGCATCCGCTTCATCGTCGCGGTCGGCACCAGCGGCACGTCGCCATAGAGGATCAGCACGTCGCCGTCGAAGCCGGCGAGCGCCGCCTCCGCCATCCGCACCGCATGGCCGGTGCCGCGCTGCTCAGCCTGGTGCACCGTCTCGGCGCCGTACGGATGGACCGCCGCCTCGACCTGCTCGCGCCCCGCGCCGACCACGACGATCGTGCGCGCCGGATCGAGCGCCGCGGCGCTGTCGATCAGGTGCAGCAGCATCGGTCGCCCGGCGAGCGGGTGGAGCACCTTGTGCGTATCGGATTTCATCCGCGTGCCCTTGCCCGCAGCAAGGATGATCGCGGCTATCGGCGCTGTCATGAATACCCTCCGCGGAGACCCCTGCCATGACAAGCTTGCCAATTCCATAGCGTTGCTGGCAGCAGGCGCGCGATGACCAACTTCCCCTTCGACATAATCGGCTTCGACCTCGACGGCACTTTATTCGATACCAGCGAGGACCTGACCGATGCACTGAACCACGCGCTGGGCCTGCTGGAGCGTCCGCCGCTGAGCGTCGCGGCGGTCAGGCCGATGATCGGGCGCGGCGGCAAATATATGCTGCAACAGGGGCTGGAGGCCTCGGGCGGCTGCGACCCGGAAGTGCTCGAGCGCACCTATCCCGAACTGCTCGCTTATTATGGCGACAACATCGCGCGGGCGACGCACGCGTTTCCGGGGCTTGGGGCGGCGATGGACGCGCTCGATGCGCGCGGCGCGAAAATCGCGATCGTCACCAACAAGTCCGAGAGCCTGGCGGTGAAGCTGGTAGCGGAACTGGCGCTCGATCACCGCTTCGCCTGCGTGATCGGCGGCGACACGATGGGGCCGGACAGCCGCAAACCCTCCCCCGCGGGGATCCGCGAAATGATCCGGCGCTGCGGCGGCGGGCGCGCGGCGTTCGTCGGCGATTCGATCTTCGACATTCAGGCGGCGAAGAATGCCGGCATCCCTTCGATCGCAGTCAGCTTCGGCTTTCTGATGCAGCCGGTTGAGGAACTGGTGGCCGATGCAGTGATCGACCATTTCGACGAACTGGTCCCGAGGTTGGAAATGCTTGGGGGAAAGCCCGGCGCGTGAACGACGGTTCGTCGCTCGGGCTCGCGATAGAGACCTTCGCGGTCTCGGTCGCGCAGAGCGCGGCGCGGCCGGTGCGGCGTCCGCCCTGTGATTCACCTGACTACGCGGGGGTCTTGCATTTCTCGTACATCCGACCGAGCATATGGACGGGGAAAAAGCGTGAATCGCTTCGAGGGGATGTTGTTGCGGGGGTCAGATCAAGCCTCTCGGGTGGCGGATGACGGCCTGAATCCGGCTGGCGCAGTCGCTTCCGCCAGACTGGCCGAGCTCGTCCAGCTCACCCTGGCGGCCGACGGCGCCATCATCGATCTTCGCGCTTATGCCGAGCGCCAGCGCGCGCTGGGCGCGCCCGAGCGGCTGAAGACCGCCGGCATCTTGCTGGCCGGTGGAGAGGCCGAGCTTTCGGAAACACTGCTCTGGCGGATCGCCGATCCGGTCGAGGCCGGGGCGAGCGGCTTTCAATCCTATGCCTGCGTTCCGCTCCACGATCTGGACGGCGCGCCGCTGGGACGCATCGTCGCGATCCAGCGCGGACAGCGCCTGTTCGACGGGCATGATCTCAAGATCCTGCGCACCGTGGCCGATATCGTCGCGGATCTGACCCGCCAGCCTCAGCTCGCCAGCTGATGCGGCATCATCGGCGGATGGATCCGCGTCGACAATAAGGCGCGACCGCGCGCAGTGAGCGTCGCGTCGACGACCTGCGGACCACCCGGCCCGACCACGAACGCTTCGTAGCTGATCAGGCCGGCATCGCTGAGATCCTGGAAGTTGCGGATGAAATCAGTCATCCGGTCGGGGCTGACCATTCCGATATCGGCGGCACGCAGCGTCACGACGATAGGCCAGTTCGACCACAATGCATCGACGATCGTCTTAGCGTCGGCGGATTCCAAAGCCTGCGCGGGTGCGTCGATCACAAAAGCCTCACTGCCTTGAACTACATCAATCTGCGCCCCTTGCCGTTTGCCCCGATTGTTCCGGTCGCAAGTTAACTTTCGCTTGGGAAAGGTTAACAAACCGCTAACGCGGAACCCCCGCCCCCCGCCGGCGCTGGTGCGCCGAAAGGTTGTTTCGCCCGAAGTTGATTATTTTTCGGGCATAACCCGAGCGCATGTAATAGCCGACCAGCACACCTTCAACTGAAAATGGCAGCATGGGGCACGTGCCGTCAGAATAGATAGGCGGATTTTTACTAGCTATCCGCCCATAATTGGCGAACCATTCACACAACAACTATGATTAATAGTTTATTCAATTCTGATCTTTGCGCCATTTCTTGAACAAATGTTGTGCAAGCAACACGGGCGGCATCCGTAGCCAATGGCTGCGCACATAGAAGCCCAGGCGCGTGAACTTGCGGGCAGGCCGGCCCCAGCCGTCACGCGCCAGCAAGCGCCGCAGATACCATTGGTCCTTGCCCGCCGCCCCGCTGGCATGGTTGCCGGTACCGTAGAGCCGCCCGGCGAGGCGCAGCGCACGCTCGACGGCCGCCGTCAGGCCGTGAAGCGCGGCGCGTTCGGCGAGGCCTGCGGTGCCGCACTCCTCGACGAGACAATGGATGTCCCAGAGGTTGCGCAGCCCGCCGGCGAGATCGCCATCGGCGATCAGATGGGCGGCGGCATGGCAGATCCTGTCCGCGGACGCGAGAATGCGAAGACCATTTCCCAGTGCCACGCTGTCTGCGATCAGCGCATCCGCGTCGGGGGTGATGCGCGCAGTGAGCGGGAGGATGGTGTGGTGGACGTCGATCATCCGATCGCGATCGCGGTGGATCAGCGGCGGCAGCTCGTGCATCCAGCGGCGATAATAGAGATCGTCATAGGGATCGGGCTTCACCCATTCCCAGCCGGTGGCGAGCAAGGCAGCCTCGGCCGCGTCGAGCTGCGCGCGCGGGACGAGGATGTCGAGATCGCCGATCGAACGGCCGGCGCTGGCGGCGAACCCGGCCGCGGCATAGGCAGTGCCCTTGAGCAGGATCACGTCGATGCCGAGGGGGGCGAGCGCCCGGCGCGCCATTTCCGCTTCCCACAAAGCGGCGATCCGGCCCTGCTCCGCGGAGGCGCGCGCGTCCGAAAGAATGCGCGCCGCGGCGCCGGGCATCGGCAGGCCGTCGAGCCGATGCGAGAGGGTGCCGATCAGTTGCTCGGCGCGGGCGATGGCGAGCAATGCGGTCCAGCCCTCCGGGTCGAGGCGCGCGACCGTTGCCGGGTCGCGCAGCGCTTCGGTGAGGATGCGCGCGTCGGTCATGCCGCGTTCCACAACCGCTCGACCGCCGCGAGCGCGGTTACCGTATCGGGATAATCGAGCGCGCGCGCCGGGGTCTTGCGGACAAGATCGGTCAGCGCGTCGAAGCCCCGCTCGGCAAGCGCGACATAATTGGTCGAGGCCTGGGTCAGGCGGACGAAGGTCTCGCTCGGCAGCACTTCGCGCTCGGCGGCGGCGAATCCATAGCTGGGGAACAGGACCAAATGCGGCGCGGCGGGCTCGGCCATCGTAGCGATGGCATGCGCATCCGGGACGAGATGGCGAATACTGCCCTTCGGCGTGCCTTCGAGCAGCGGGCCGAAACGGGCGTGCGGCAATGCTGCTTCCATGACTGCGATCGCCTCGTTCTTGAGGCTGATCAGCCGCGGAAAGCCATGGATCAGCCCGGTCGCGGGATCGAGCAGCGCGAACTCGTCCCCTATCAGCCGCCAGCCCTTGGCCATCAGCAAGGCGGCGAGCGTCGATTTGCCCGCGCCCGACATGCCGGTCATCAGCAGCGCCTTGCCGTCGCGCTCGACCGCCGAGGCATGGAGCAGCAAATAGCGGCGCTGGCCGAGCGCCATTTGCAGGTTCATCCCCATCTCCGCGGCGAGCAGCCCCTGCGCGAGCGGCAACGGGGCAGCGTCGGGAATGACGAAGTCGCCGCCGATATGGACCGAGGGGCGCAGAAAGCGACGCCACGGCCGCGCGGCGAAGAGATGGACGTTGAAGTCGGGGATGCCGTCCTCGGGCGCCGGATAGTCGCGGTAGAGATCTTCGAGCACGGCGATCGGCGCACGCCAGTCGCTGCCGACACGGAAGCCGACCGGGCCGATGCGGAGTCGGGTCAGATGGCGCACAGCCGCTCCACGAGGCCGACCGCCGCGAGTTCGTCGAGCCGGGCGGCCAGCGCTTCGGCGTCGGCGTCCACCAGATCGAACCGCTCGCCGAGCCGCGCGAGCAAATCGGGCACCGCCAGCGATTCGGCAGCGAGCGCCTCGAGGATCTCGGGTACCGGGCTGTCGACGATATGGGTGATGCCCGAGGACCGATGATAGATCAGCGTCAGCGCATCGAGCGGCAGGATGCGCAGCGTCTCGGGGGCCGCAGCGCGGTACAGCGGGATCTCCACGGCCTCAGCCGCGCGGCATCTGCAGCGAGGCGAAGCAAGTGAAGCCGCTGGTGCCCGATTGCAGGCGGCGGATGTAATTGGTGTAGGCGCGGCTGCGCTCGTAATCGGTGCCCGGCAGCGTCCCGCCCGTAAGCGCGCGCTTGACGTCCTCGGCCTTGAAGGCGGTTCCCGCCGGCGGATAGGCGCCGGGGGTGCCGGCGGGCACCAGCGTGCCGTCAGCCGCAATGTAGCTGCCCGCGCGCGCCGGATCGGGGACCGGAATCTCGCAATTCATCACCGACGCGCTGGTCTGCGCGAGCGCCGGACGGATCGAGACGATCGCCGACGCACCCGCAGCGCCGAGCATCAATGCGCGGCGGCGCGAAGCGATGGGTCCGGAGCTTTCATCAGCCATGATGCCTTGTCATGCGCCCACGCGGCTTTCGCAATCGTAAATCCATGCCTAGAACGGGACATATGCATTCCTTTCTCGGGGTCCGGACAGCGTTGGCGCTCGTCGTCGCGGCAATCGCCGCGGGCGCTAGCCTGTTGCTCAATGGGGATGCGCAAGCGAGCCTCGTCGTTCTGGTCTGCGCGGCGGCGGCGGTGCTGATCGCGGCGAGCGGAAGCGACCACGCCCCTGCCTCGCCGATATCCGCCATGCCGTCCGCGGACAGCGAGCCGGCGATCGCGGAAGTGATCGAGGCGATCGGCGAGCCGCTGCTGGTGATTGCCGACAGCCGGGTCGAGGCGGCCAATCAGGGCGCGCGCGAGCTGCTGGGCGAGCATGTGCTAGGCGAGGACGTCCGCGTCGCGATCCGGCACCCGGCGGCCGCCGAGCGACTGATGCGTCCTGACGACGCCAACCCCGGCGCGCCGATCCATCTGGTCGGCCTCGGCACCCGCGACCAGCGCTGGGAGATGCGCGTGCGCACGCTCGGCGACGGGCGGCGTGTGGTCCATCTGATCGACCGCACCGGCAGCTATGCCGCCGAGCGGATGCGCGTCGATTTCGTCGCCAATGCCAGCCACGAGCTGCGCACTCCCCTCGCCTCGCTGCTCGGCTATGTCGAGACGCTGCGCGAGGACGCCGGCGACGATCCGGGGACCCGCGCCCGCTTCCTCAAGATCGTGTTCGGCGAGGCCCAGCGGATGCAGCGGCTGATCGAGGATCTGATCTCGCTGAGCCGGATCGAAGCCGAGAAATATCGCGCGCCCGACAAGGCAGTGAACCTTCCCGAGCTGATCGGGCAAGTAACGACGGAGCTTTCGGGCAGCCCGCGCGCTGCTGATCTGGTGACCCATATCGCCGACGTGGCGCCGGTCGCGGGTGATCCGACCCAGCTCAGCCAATTGCTCCACAACGTCATCGGCAATGCGATGAAATATGGCCGCGAGGGCACCCCGGTGACGATTCTGCTCCAGCCGGAGGGCGAGGCGATGGTGCGCCTCACCGTCTCCGACGAAGGCGAAGGCATCCCGCCGCAGCATATTCCGCGGCTGACCGAACGCTTTTATCGTGTCGATTCGGGACGCAGCCGCTCGCTGGGCGGCACCGGACTGGGGCTGGCGATCGTCAAGCACATCGTCGAGCGCCACCGCGGCCGGCTCGATATCGCGAGCGTCGTCGGCAAGGGCACGACCGTGACGATGGTGCTGCCGGTCCGGCGAGTGTCATAAAGACGTAACCGTGCTGAAAGACATGCGGCCTGCGTGCCGACGTGCACGACTCGGGGTTTTCGGGAGTTCGCGACATTTTCGGCAGGTTTGGCCTGATTGCAGCGGCGGCGCTCACGCTCGCCGGTTGCGACAGCAACACGGCGCGCGAGATCCGCGTCGTCGGCTCGTCGACGGTCTATCCGTTCACCACCGCGGTCGCCGAGACGTTCGTCAACCAGGGCGGCGGGCGCAAGGCGCCGGTGGTCGAATCGATCGGCACCGGCGCGGGGCTCAAGCGCTTTTGCGAAGGCGTGGGCTGGGAATTCCCCGACATCGCCAATGCCAGCCGGCGAATCAAGAAATCCGAATATCAGCTCTGCCAGACCAACCAGGTCGGCGAGATCATCGAAGTCCAGATCGGCGTCGACGGCGTGGCGCTGGCCGAGGCGAACAACGGCCCCAGGCTCGCGCTGAGCAAGCAGGACGTCTATCTGGCGCTCGCCGCCAATCCGCTGGGCAAGCCCAACACCGCGCGGACATGGCGCGACGTCAATCCGGCGCTTCCCGCGCTGCCGATCCAGGTAATGGGTCCGCCCGCGACCAGCGGCACGCGCGACGCACTGGTCGAACTGGTGCTAGAGCCGGGCTGCGCCAAGGCCGATCCGCAAGCCAAGGCGCTCAAGGCCGCCAAGGACACCGCGCCCTATGACAGCCGCTGCAAGCGGATCCGCGACGACGGACCCTATATCGACAAGGGCGAGAACGACAATCTGATCGTCCAGGGCCTTGCGGCGAACCCCAACGCGCTCGGCGTGTTCGGCTATTCGTATCTCGAGGAAAATATCGACCGGCTGCACGGCGTGCCGATCGAGGGAGTCGCGCCAAGCTATGCGACGATCGCCGACGGCACTTATCCGGGCGCGCGGCCGCTGTTCCTCTATGTGAAGAAGCGCCATCTGCGCGCGGTGCCGGGGCTGTCCGACTTCGTCGCGCTCTACGCGACGATGTGGAACCCCAAGGGCAAACTCACCCAGCGCGGGCTGATCGCGGCGCCCGATGCACTGCGCACGCATTCGGCGCAGGTGGTGGCGCAGCGCACCGCACTCGATCCGGCCGGGCTGCACTGATGAACGCCTTCGCACTTCTCTTCCTGATCGCCGGGCTCGGCCTGATCGGCTGGCTCACTGCCCGCGCCCGCGCCAACCGGTTCGACCGGGGGGGCGCCAAGCGGCTGCATTCGCTGCCGGGCCAGCACGGCATGTACGTCGCGATGTGGACCATCTTGCCCGCCTTGCTGTTCGTGGCGGTGTGGAGCGCGTTGAGCCCGGGGCTGATCAAACAGGCGGTGCTCGAGCATCCGGCGGCGGCTCAGCTCCCGCAATTCGCGTTCGAGCGCGATGCGCTGCTCGCGGAGGCCAAGCGCGTCGCCAGCGAACACGCCGCCACTGCGTTCGATCCCGTGGCCGAGCAGCTCGTCGCCCCCACCCGTTCGGCGCAGACCTATTATGGCTGGATGGGCACCGGTGTGGCGATCCTGCTCGCCTTTGCCGGCGCGGCCTTCGCGCTGACTCGCGTGGGCGCGCACTTCAAGGCGCGCAGCCAGGTCGAGCGCGGCGTGATGGTGCTGTTGCTGGTCGCATCGCTGATCGCGATCCTGACCACGCTCGGGATCTTCCTGTCGCTATTGTGGGAATCGCTGCGTTTCTTCCAGCAAGTGCCGATCACCGACTTCCTGTTCGGCACGCATTGGAGCCCGCAGGTGATCGACGCCGCCGATCCGGGCAAGTCGCTGGGCGCGGTGCCCCTGTTCTGGGGGACCTTCTTCATCGGTGCGGTGATCGCGATGATCGTCGCGATCCCGTTCGGGTTGATGAGCGCGATCTACCTCACCCAATATGCCGCGCCGCGCGTGCGCCGCTGGATGAAGCCGACCCTCGAGATGCTCGCCGGCGTGCCGACCGTGGTCTATGGCTATTTCGCCGCATTGACCGTGGCGCCCGCGGTGCGCGATCTCGCGGTGTCGTTCGGCTATACCTATGCGTCGTCGGAGAGCGCGCTGGCCGCGGGCCTGGTGATGGGGGTGATGATCATCCCGTTCGTCTCGTCGATGGCCGACGATTCGATCGCCGCGGTGCCGACCGCGATGCGCGACGGCAGCCTCGCGATGGGCGCGACGACCAGCGAGACGATCTCGCGGGTGCTGATCCCCGCCGCATTGCCCGGCGTGGTCGCAGGCGTGCTACTCGCGGTGAGCCGCGCGATCGGCGAGACGATGATCGTGGTGATGGCCGCATCGGGTGCCGCGAACATCACGCTCAATCCGTTCGAGAGCGCGACAACCGTCACCAAGCAGATCGTCGACCTGCTCACGGGCGAAAGCGAGTTCGACAGCCCCAAGACGCTCGCCGCCTTCGCGCTGGGGCTCACCTTGTTCGTGATCACGCTGCTGCTCAACATCGTCGCGCTCCGCGTGGTGAAGAAATATCGGGAAGCCTATGAATAGCGCCCCCACCCTCCGTGCGCCGACGGACTGGAACGCAACGACGATGCAGAAGCGCATCCGCCGGCGCTATGCCCGCGAGCGGCGCTTCCGCCTCTTCGGGCTGGCGGCGGTGACGCTGTCGGCGGCGTTCCTCGCCTTTTTGCTGATCACCATGGTCGCGAATGGCTGGCGCGGCTTCACGCGCACCGACGTGGCGCTGACGATCGATTTCCCGGCGTCGGGGATGGTGGTCGAGCGCACGCAGCTCGCCACGCCCGGCGCCGATCTCGCGCTGGCGGGTGCCGGGCTGGAGAATACCGTCAAGGGCGCTGCGGCGACAGCGTTCGGCGCGGGCGGCGAGGAGTTCATCTCGGAGAGCGCCTGGTTGCGCGTACGCGAGGCGATCAAGCACGATCCCTCCGTGCTCGACCGCAAGGTCACTCTCGACGTGCCCGCCTCGACCGAGATCGACCAGGCGGTGCGCGGCGACGGCAATGCCGAGGTGAAGGCCGCGGCGGCGAAGCTGCAACAAGCGGGTGCGCTGTCGCGGCACTTCAACATGGATTTCCTGTACGAATCCGACTCCACCGATCCGGTGGCGGTCGGCATCTGGGGGGCTCTCAAGGGCTCGCTGCTGACCATGGCGGTGACCTTCCTGATCGCCTTCCCGGTCGGCGTGCTCTCGGCGATCTATCTCGAGGAATATGCGCCGAAGAACCGCTGGACCGACCTGATCGAGGTTTCGATCAACAATCTCGCGGCGGTGCCCTCGATCATCTTCGGCCTGCTCGGGCTCGCGGTGTTCCTCGGCAGCTGGAGCCTGTTCGGCTATCAATTCGGCCCGCTGCTACCGCGCTCGGCGGCACTGGTCGGCGGGCTCACGCTTGCACTGATGATCATGCCGGTGATCGTCATCGCCAGCCGCAACGCAATCAAATCGGTGCCCCCCTCGATCCGTGACGCGGCGCTGGGCATCGGCGCGAGCCCGATCCAGGTGGTGTTCCACCATGTCCTGCCGCTGGCGATGCCCGGCATCCTGACCGGCACGATCATCGGCATGGCGCGCGCATTGGGCGAGACCGCGCCGCTGCTGCTGATCGGGATGCGCGCGTTCATCGTCACCCCGCCGGGCGGTTTCACCGATCCCGCCACGGTGCTGCCGGTGCAGATCTTCCTGTGGTCCGACGAAGTCAGCCGCGGCTTCGTCGAGAAGACCAGCGCCGCGATTATCGTGCTGCTGGTGTTCCTGCTCGCCATGAACGGGCTCGCAATCTATCTTCGCAACAAATTCGAGACCCGCTGGTGATGACCGACGTTACACATAAAATGTCCGCCCGCGGCGTGAGCGTCTTCTATGGCGACAAGCAGGCCGTTAAGGACGTGTCGATCGACATCGACATGGACAAGGTCACTGCGTTCATCGGCCCTTCGGGCTGCGGCAAATCGACCTTCCTGCGCACGCTCAACCGGATGAACGACACGATCGCCAGCGCGCGCGTGACCGGCGACATCATGCTGGACGGCGAGAACATCTATTCGTCGGCGATGGACGTGGTGCAGCTGCGCGCGCGCGTCGGCATGGTGTTCCAGAAGCCCAACCCCTTCCCCAAATCGATCTTCGAGAACGTCGCCTACGGCCCGCGCATCCACGGGCTGGCTGCGTCGAAGAGCGAGCTGGAGGCAGTCGTCGAGCGCTCGCTCAAGCGCGCCGGGCTGTGGGAAGAAGTGAAGGACCGGCTGCAGGACAGCGGCACCGCGCTTTCGGGCGGCCAGCAGCAACGGCTGTGCATCGCCCGCGCGATCGCAGTCGATCCCGAAGTGATCCTGATGGACGAGCCCGCATCGGCGCTCGATCCGATCGCCACCGCCAAGATCGAGGAACTGATCCACGAACTGCGCGGGCGCTATGCGATCGCGATCGTCACGCACAATATGCAACAGGCTGCGCGGGTCAGCCAGCGCACCGCCTTCTTCCATCTCGGCACGCTGGTGGAATATGGCGAAACCGACCAGATCTTCACGACGCCGCGCGAAGAGCGCACGAAAGATTATATTACCGGAAGGTACGGCTGATGGGCACGGGGCAGGAACATACCGTCAAGGCGTTCGACCAGGACATCAAGCAGCTCCGCGCGCTGATCAGCCAGATGGGCGGGCTCGCTGAACAGGCGATCCACGACGCGATGAAGGCGCTCCAGCGCGGCGATACCGCGCTCGCCGAGGAGGTCCGCAAGAAGGACAAGCAGATCGACGCGATCGAAGGCGAGGTCGAGAAGCTCGTCGTCCGGGTGATCGCGCTGCGCGCGCCGATGGCCGACGATCTGCGCGAAGTGATCGCGGCACTCAAGATCGCCGCGGTGGTCGAGCGGATCGGCGACTATGCCAAGAACGTCGCCAAGCGGGTGCCGCTGATCCACACCGCCGGCGAGGACCGGATCGAGGCGCTGTCGCTGCTGCCCGCAATGGCGCAGATGGCGAGCGACATGGTCCACGACGTGCTCGACGCGTTCGCCTCGCGCAACGCCGAGGTCGCCGCCGAGATCTGCGTGCGCGACAGCGCGCTCGATGATTTCTACGATTCGATCTTCCGCACTTTGGTGACCTTCATGGTCGAGAATCCGCGCACGGTGAGCCAGGTGGCGCATTTGCTGTTCGTCGCCAAGAACATCGAACGCATCGGCGACCATGCCACCAACGTGGCCGAGATGGTATATTTCGCCGCGACCGGCCGCTATCTGGCCGACGAAGCGGCAACCGCATGAGGACGCGTACATGGCCCGGGTAAAGATGCTTCTCGTCGAGGACGACGCCGCGATCGCCGAGCTGGTGACGTGGCACTTCAAGCGTGAGGATTACGAAGTCAAGCACACCCCTGACGGCGAGGAAGCCCTGCTGCTCGCCAAGGAAGCGACACCCGACATCGTATTGCTCGACTGGATGGTCGAGGGGCTTTCGGGGATCGAGGTGTGCCGGCGGCTCCGCCGCATGCCCGAGACCGCCAATATTCCGATCATCATGCTCACCGCCCGCGGCGAGGAAGAGGATCGGGTGCGCGGGCTCGAGACCGGGGCGGACGATTACGTCACCAAGCCCTTCTCCCCGCGCGAGCTGGTGGCACGGGTCGGCGCGGTGCTGCGGCGGGTGCGCCCGGCGCTGGCGGGCGAGGCACTGAGCTACTCGGACATCGAGATGGACACGGTGGGGCACAAGGTGCGTCGCGGCGGCGAAGTAGTGTCGCTGGGGCCGACCGAATTCCGCCTGCTCAAGCATTTCCTCGAGCATCCGGGCTGGGTTTTCTCGCGCGAGCGGCTGCTCGATGCGGTGTGGGGACATGACAGCGACATCGAATCGCGCACGGTCGACGTCCACATCCGGCGGCTGCGCAAGGCGATCAACAATGGCGACCGCCCGGACATCATCCGCACCGTTCGTTCGGCGGGCTATGCCCTGGACGCGGGGAACTGAGGAGCTAACCGGCTTTCTCCGGCGTTAATAATCCCGGACGCGCATGCTGCGTCCGAGGATTAATTCAGGAGAAGCTTTGATGAAGCTTATCGCATTGGCGGCCGCTCTCGCCGCTATCGGCGGCACGGCCGTCGCCCAAGAGACCCCGCAGCAGACCACTCCGCCTGCCACTACCACGGCACCGGAATCGCCTACGACGACCACGCCGGATGCCAATACGCCTCCCGCCGACCCGACGACCGGCACCACCGGTTCGGGCACGACGACCACCGACGCTGCCGCCGCACCCGACGCGACGGCCTCTCCCGATGCGACCGCCGCGCCGGCTGTGCCGCCGGCCGATGCGGCAGCTCCGGCGCCCGATACGACGACGGCCGCCGCCGCTCCCGCGCCGACGGCCGCGCCGAATGCCTATCCGCCGTGCTCGAAAACGGTGAAGGATCAGTGCCGCCAGCGCGGCGGGCGCTGAGGGCGAACCGCAGGCTGTTCAGCCTGAGATGAATAGGTCTAGGAAGCATTCCAGAGCATAGGGAGCGCTTCCGATGACCATTAGTTTCGACAATCGCGTCGCCATCGTCACAGGCGCGGGTGGCGGTCTCGGCCGCGCTTATGCGCTCGAGCTGGCGCGGCGCGGCGCGAAAGTGGTGGTCAACGATCTCGGCGGCGCGCGCGACGGCACCGGCCATTCGGACGCCGCCCTCGCGGTGGTTCAGGAGATCGAAACCGCGGGCGGCGAGGCATTTTCGAACGGCGGCAGCGTCACCGAATATGACCAGATGGTCGCGATGGTCGAGGCGGCGAAGGCGCGCTGGGGCCGGATCGACATATTGATCAACAATGCCGGGGTGCTCCGCGACCGCAGCTTCGCCAAGATGGAGCCCGAGGATTTCCGCTTCGTCGTCGACGTCCATCTCAATGGCTCCGCCAATTGCACCAAAGCGGTGTGGGACACGATGCGCGACCAGAATTACGGGCGGATCCTGATGACCGCCTCGTCGACCGGGCTGTTCGGCAATTTCGGGCAGGCCAATTATGGCGCTGCCAAGCTCGGGCTGGCCGGCCTCGCCAAGACGCTGCACCTCGAAGGCGCCAAATACGGGATCAAGGTCAACACGATCGCGCCGGTTGCCGGCACGCGGATGACCGAGGACATCTTCCCCGAAGCGGCATTCAAAGCCTTCGCGCCCGAGAAGGTCGCCCCCGCCGCGCTGTTCCTCGTCTCCGAAGACGCCCCCACCAACATGATCATCGGCGCCGGCGCGGGCGTGGTCCAGGCGGCGTATGTCACGCTGACCCCCGGCGCCAGACTGGCCGAACTGACACCAGAAAGCGTCGCCGTGCAGTGGAACGAAATTATCGACCGCAAAGGCGAGATCGTGCCCAATTCGGGGGCCGAACAGACGATGTCGATCATGTCGCAGCTGCAATAGCGCCTCACCGTATTGTTTCACTAATACACTTATGCTAGGCAGACCTCACAACAGGAGGATTGCCCATGTACAGCGAAAGCGACCTGGCAGGCGCGGTGGAGGCGGGAGCGATCTCGCAAGATGCCGCGGCGGCCCTGAGGAACCATGTTGCGGCAAGTCGATCGACGCCCACTGTCGACGAAGAGAGCTTCCGGCTGCTGACCGGCTTCAACGACATCTTCGTCGGTATCGCGGCGATCCTGATCCTCGTCGCGGTCGGGTGGATCGGCTTCTATATCGGCGCGCAGATCATGGATCTCGATGCGAACGAGGGGCCGCGTCAGGTCGGCGTCGCTGCGGCATTCGGCGGGTTTGCGGTATCGATCACCAGCTGGTTGCTCGCCGAATATTTCACCCGGCAGCGCCGCATGGCGCTTCCCAGCATTCTGTTGTTGCTCGGCTTCGCCGGCGGCATCTTCGCGGGGTTCGGGGCGATCTGGGGCGCGAACGCGCCTTGGCTCTCGGAGCAATTCGGCCTCACCACCGAACTCCAGCATCGCCAGCTCGCCGGCGCGATCGGGATCGTCACCGGGATCGTCACCGCGGGGGCGACCTGGCTGCACTGGCGGCGCTTCATGGTGCCGATCACCGTGGCGGTGGGCGCGCTCGCCCTCGTCGCGGTCGCAGTCGGCGCGATCACTGCATTCGTTCCCGCTTCGCAGGACTCGCTCAATCTGATGCTGCTGATCGCCGGCCTGCTCGTCTTCGGCTTCGCGATGCGCTGGGACATGTCGGACCGCGAGCGCCGCACCCGCCGCTCCGACGTCGCCTTCTGGCTTCATCTCGCCGCGGCGCCGCTGATCGCCCACCCGGTCTTCCACATGCTCGGCGTGTTCGACGGCGACATCGCCGCCCCGATGGCCGGCGTGGTGCTCGCGCTCTACATCGTCTTCGCCGCGGTGGCGCTGGCGGTCGACCGGCGCGCGCTGCTCGTCTCGAGCCTCGTCTATGTGCTCTGGGCGATGTATGCGCTGTTCGAGCAGAGCGGTGCTGTCGAGCTTGCCGCGGCGCTCACCGCATTGGTGATCGGATCGGCACTGCTCACGCTCTCGGCTTTCTGGCAGCCGATGCGGCGCAGCGTGATCGGTCTGCTCGGCAACGCGCTGGAGAGCCGACTGCCTCCCACTCAGCAGGTAGCGATCGCCTGAGATCGAAACCCGCTTGACGAGGGCCCGGGAGGCGACTCCCGGGCCTTTGGCAATGAATGGAGAAGGAAGAGGTCACGACGCAATATTCCGGCCCTGCGACGCGCGCTTTTGCCTTGGCTTCCTGGCGGTGCGATCGAGCGGCACATGGAAGCTCGCCTCGGCGCAATACACCCCCGAGCGGCCGAAGCCGGCCACGCCGGCGAAATAGCGGCTACTCGCCCACCAATTTCATCAGCCGGCGCTCGACCGGCGCGAGCACCGGGCCTAGTTCATGCCCGCGCTTGAGGATCATCCCGGCTTCGTTGACCAAAGCCCACATGCCCTGCCGATTGCGCAGCGCCGGGCGCTTTTCGATCCGATATTCGGGGCGCTCCGCCGCGCGGCGGAAGGCGGCGAACATCGCGGCCTCGCCATCGAACTGGATCGCGTAATCCTTCCAATGCCCCGCGGCGACCATCCGGCCGTAGAGATCGAGGATCCGCGTCAGCTCGATACGCTCGAAACCGACCTGCGAGGGGCGGCCGATCGGAAGTGGCGTCACGGTTCCCATCAGGCGCGGTCGCGACGCCCTGTCTTGCTGTCCGTCGCACCGGATTCGATCATCGCGTCGAGCCGCTTGCGCAGCGTCTCGAGTTCGCAGCGCATGATCTCGAGCTTCTGCGTGGCGGGATCGAACGTCTCGCTGCACGGCGTGCCATAAGGCACGAAATCCTTTTGCCATGTCGCCGCCTCGACGAGCATCGGCTTGGCCGGAATGCCGACCATCACTGCGCCTTCGGGCACGTCGCGGGTCACGACGGCATTGGCGCCGATCCGCGAGCGCTCGCCGACGGTGATCGGCCCAAGCACCTGCGCGCCCGAGCCGATGATGACGCCGTCGAGGATCGTCGGATGGCGCTTGCCGACAACGCCGTTGTCGGGGCTGGTGCCGCCCAAAGTGACGCATTGATAGATCGTCACATTGTCGCCGATCTCGGCGGTCTCGCCGATCACGACGAAGCCATGGTCGATGAAGAAGTTGCGGCCAATCGTCGCGCCGGGGTGGATGTCGATCGCAGTCATCCAGCGCGACCAGTGATTGACTGCGCGGGCGAGGAAGAACCAGCCACGCTTGAACAGCCGGTGCGCGATGCGATGATAGAAGACCGCCCATATTCCCGGGTAGAGCAGGATTTCGGCACGGCTACGCGGCGCGGGATCGCGCGCATGGATCGAATCGAGATAGGCCTTCAGACGACGGAACATGGCCGGGTTCCCCTTTGTCGCGTTCATTTAATGCACGTTGCGCCGAATTTCCAGAACGGCCCGTCTTCGCGCTTGTCCCGCCTAAACACGATGTATCTTGTAGGAATTCGATCGACGCGGCATTCCTGCGCGTCCAACAGGTGGATGCAGGGGCGCGGATGATCTTCGGAATTGACCTCACGGCGCTGCTTCCCTTCATCGCCGTGGGCTTTGCCGCGCAGATGGTCGATGGCGCGCTGGGCATGGCGTTCGGCGTCATTTCGAACACCTTGCTGCTGAGCCTCGGCGTGCCGCCCGCGATGGCATCGGCGGGCGTCCACACCGTCGAGACCTTCACCACTGCGGTCTCCGGGGTCAGCCACGCGCTCCACAAGAACGTCAACTGGAAGCTGTTCCTGCGGATCGCGATCCCCGGCGTGATCGGTGGGGCGCTGGGCGCCTATGTGCTCTCGAACATCGACGCGGCCACCGCCAAACCGTTCATCCTCGCTTATCTGACCGCGATCGGGCTGTACCTGCTCTGGCGCGCGCAGCATTATCCGCCGCAGGAGCGCAGCCCGAAGATCGTCGAGCCTCTCGGCCTCGCCGGCGGGTTCCTCGACGCTGCGGGCGGCGGCGGCTGGGGTCCGGTGGTGACTTCGAACCTGCTCGTCCAGGGATCGAGCCCGCGCATGACGATCGGCACGGTCAATACCGCCGAGTTCTTCGTGACGACGACCATCTCGGCGACCTTCATCACCCAATTGGGATGGGAGGCGTTCACGCTTGCCACGATCGGCCTGCTGATCGGCGGCGTGATCGCGGCACCGTTCGGGGCATTGCTGGCGAAGCGAGTCGAGCCCAAGCGACTGATGCTGATGGTCGGCGTGGTGCTCACGCTGACCAGCGTGTACAATCTTTATCTTGCGGTGCGGTAAGAAGCGGCCCGCTCCTAGTTTCCGTCATCCGGCAAACGCTGGGATCCAGAGTTGCCTTTCACAGACAGTCCTGCTTGGCTCTGGGCCCCCGCTTTCGCCGGGGTGACGGACGAGAGGCCTGTTCGATCAATTGCCCGCCATTGATCGCCTTACTCGATCAAAGCGAGTGAAGGTTCCCATTAGCATTGCGGTGCAGCGCGCCTATATCCCGCATTGCAACACAACGCCTTTGGAGGAAAATTCGCATGGCGCTTATCGGAAGCATGATTCTGCCTTTCACCGCACAGGCCTATAAGGAAGGCAAGTTCGTCGAGGTTACCGACGCCGACACCCGCGGCAAATGGGCCGTGTTCTTCTTCTATCCGGCGGACTTCACCTTCGTGTGCCCGACCGAGCTCGAGGACCTCGCCGACATCTATCCGCAGCTCCAGAAGATGGGCGTCGAAGTCTATTCGGTGTCGACCGACACGCATTTCAGCCACAAGGCGTGGCACGATACCTCGCCGGCGATCGGCAAGATCAATTACTATATGCTCGGCGACCAGAACCACAATCTCAGCACCAATTTCCAGGTGCTGCGTGAAGGTCAGGGCCTCGCCGACCGCGGCACCTTCGTGGTCGATCCCGAGGGCGTGATCCAGCTGGTCGAGATCACGTCGGAAGGCGTCGGCCGCAACGCCGCCGAACTGCTCCGCAAGATCAAGGCCGCGCAGTATATCGCCGCGCATCCGGGCGAAGTCTGCCCGGCCAAGTGGGAAGAGGGCGAAGCGACGCTCGCGCCTTCGCTCGACCTCGTCGGCAAGATCTAACCCCCAAGGCGCCCCTCCCTCCCCCCTTGTGGGGGCGCCCATGCGGCCCGGGGTGGATTTCGGTTCATCCCGGGTCGTTTTGTTTCAAGTTTCGGAGTTCGCCATGCTCGACGCCAATCTGACGCAACAGCTCAAGACCTATCTGGTCAACATCAAGCAGCCGATCGAGCTGGTCGCCAGCTTGGGCGACGATGCCAAGTCGGGCGAGCTCGAGCGACTGTTGAACGACATCGCGGCGCTGTCGGACGACATTAGCGTCGTTCGCAAGGACGATGCGCGCAAGCCCAGCTTCATGATCCGCCGCGCCGGCACCGATATCGGGGTGCGCTTCGCGGGCCTGCCGATGGGGCATGAATTCACTTCGCTGGTACTAGCGCTGCTGCAGGTCGGCGGGCATCCGTCGCGCGCAGCGCAGGAACTGATCGATCAGGTCAAGGACCTCGATGGCGACTTCGCATTCGAGACCTATTTCTCGCTGTCGTGCCAGAACTGCCCCGACGTGGTGCAGGCGCTCAACCTGATGGCGGTGCTCAATCCGCGGATCAAGCACGTCGCGATCGACGGCGCCTTGTTCCAGGACGAAGTCGAGAGCCGCAAGGTGATGGCGGTGCCGACGGTGTTTCTCAATGGTGAGCCATTCGGTCAGGGCCGGATGGAGCTCGAGCAAATCGTCGCCAAGCTCGACACCGGCGCCGAGGCGCGCGCGGCCGAGAAGATCAAGACCAAGGATGCGTTCGACGTGCTGGTGATCGGCGGGGGCCGGCAGGCGCCGCGGCGGCGATCTACGCGGCGCGCAAGGGCATCCGCACCGGCATCGCCGCCGAGCGCTTCGGCGGACAGGTACTCGACACGATGGCGATCGAGAACTTCATTTCGGTGCCGCATACCGAAGGCCCCAAGCTGGCCGCGCATCTCGAGCAGCACGTCAAGGATTACGATGTCGACGTGATGAACCTCCAGCGCGCCGAGAAATTGATCCCGGCACCAATCGAGGGCGGGCTGCACGAAGTGCGGCTGGCCAACGGCGCAAGCCTCAAGGCGCGGACGCTGATCCTGTCGACCGGCGCGCGCTGGCGGCAGATGGGGGTTCCCGGCGAGGACCAGTATCGCAACAAGGGCGTCGCTTATTGCCCGCATTGCGACGGGCCTTTGTACAAGGGCAAGCGCGTCGCGGTAATCGGCGGCGGCAATTCGGGAGTCGAGGCGGCGATCGATCTCGCCGGAATCGTCGCGCACGTGACGCTGATCGAATATGACACCGACTTGCGCGCCGACGCAGTGCTTCAGCGCAAGCTGGCTACTCTGCCGAACGTCAATGTGATCACCTCGGCGCTGACCACCGAAGTGCGCGGCGACGGCGAGAAAGTGATCGGGCTGGTCTACAAGGACCGCAACCACGGCACCTCGCACGAAGTCGCCCTCGAAGGGATCTTCGTCCAGATCGGGCTGGTGCCGAACACCGAATGGCTCAAGGACGCCGTGGCGCTGAGCCCGCGCGGCGAGATCGAGATCGACGCGCGCGGCGAGACTTCGCAGCGGGGGATCTTCGCCGCGGGCGACGCGACGACGGTGCCGTACAAGCAGATCGTCATCGCGATGGGAGCGGGATCCACCGCGGCGCTTTCGGCGTTCGACTATCTGATCCGGCTGCCGGCGGAGGAACTGATCGAAGCGGCGGCCTGACGCTTATTGTCATCCTGGCGAACGTTGGACCGGGGCTCCAACCATCATCGCCCGTGGCTCTGGATCCCGGCCTTCGCCGGATGACGTAAGAGAAAGAATCACTTATATACGCCGATACAATCGATAGAGGCGATCAGTGGCCGCAACCTACCTCCCGACGCTCAAGCAGCTCCAATACCTCGTCGCGCTGCACGATTCCGGCCATTTTGGCCGCGCGGCGGAGGCCAGCTTCGTCACCCAGTCGACTCTCTCCGCCGGGATTCGCGAACTTGAGACGCTGATCGGCGTGGTGCTGGTCGAACGGACCCGCCGGGTGGTCCGGTTCACGCCTTTGGGCGAGCGAATCGTCGAGAAGGCGCGGCGGGTGCTGCGCGAGGCCGACGAACTCGGCGATCTCGCGCGCGTTGCCGGGCGGCCGCTTTCGGGCGAGATGCGGATGAGCGTGATCCCGACGATCGCCCCGTTCCTGCTTCCGCGGATCCTGCCACGGCTGCGGCGCGAATATCCCGATCTGAAGTTGTTCCTGCGCGAGGAGACCAGCGGCCAGGCATGCGAGCAACTCCATCATGGGCGCACCGATTGCGTTTTGCTCGCCCTCCCCTTCGGCTGCGGCGAAGTCGAGGCGGCGCCTTTGTTCGACGACCGCCTGTTCGTCGCGTTTCCGGAAGGGGAGATGGACCCGACGCCAACGATCCGCCCCGCGGATATCGACCCCAACCGGCTGCTGATGCTCGAGGACGGGCATTGCCTGAAGGACCATGCACTGGCGGCGTGCAACCGCCCAGAATTGCGCGCCGAGGCGACGATGCTGGGAACGTCGCTGCACACGATGGTGCAGATGGTGGATAACGGCCTCGGCGTGACGATGCTGCCGCAGATGGCGATCGACGCGGGGATCCTCGAGCATACCCGCGTGACCGCACGACCGCTCGACGCCGAGAATGCATCGCGGCAAATCGCTTTGGTGTGGCGTAAGGCCTCTCCCCGCGAACGCGACTTTCGGCTGCTGGCCGAGGTTCTTGCGCAGACGCGGTAGGTTCTTGGATTAGCCCCAGCGCCCCGCAGCTTCCGCGTCGGTATGGCGCGCGTCGACCCAGCGGGCATCCTCGCCCCGCTGCTCGCGCTTCCAGAACGGTGCGTCGGTCTTGAGCCGGTCGATGAGGAATGCGCAGGCTTCGAGCGCCTCGCGACGATGATGCGCCGCGGTGCCGACGAAGACAATGCGGTCCCCCTGCACCATCACTCCGATGCGGTGGACCATCGTCACTCCGAGCAGCGACCAGCGCTCGGTCGCGGTTTCCGCGAGCGCGATCAGCGCCTGTTCGGTCATGCCCGGATAATGTTCGAGTTCGAGCGCAGTAACCCCGTCGTCGCCGCGGACCAGACCGGTGAACGTAGCGACGCCCCCTGCCCCGCGCTCCTCGAGCGCGGCGACTTCGACCGCCAGTTCGATCGGCGCGGGATCGACCGAGACGCGGATCATCCGCCGGTAACCGGAGGGAAAAGCGCGACCTCGCGGGCGTTGCCGAGCGGCGCGTCGAGCGGCACGAATTTCTGATCGATCGCGGCGCGCAACCGTTCGGGTTCGCGCATCGCTTCGGCATGGCCCGGGCTCAGCGTGGCGAGCCACGCGATCAGATCGGCGATACTCAGCACCGTCGCCGGGGGATCGCGCTGTTCATGGCCCGTTCCGACGCGCTCGCGCACCCAGGCGAAATAGAGCAGGTCCATCACGTGTCCATGTGCTTGAGGCCGACGCGCAGATAATCCCAGCCGGTGATCGCGGTGAGCACCGCGGCACTCCACAAGGTGACCAGCCCGAGCAACGCCACCCACGGATATTGCGGCAGCGCCTGTCCCAGGATCAGCGCGCCGAACGCGACGAGCTGGAGTGCCGTCTTCCATTTGGCGAGTTGCGACACCGGCACCGATACCTGGAGCTGGGCGAGGAATTCGCGCAGCCCCGAGACCGTGATCTCGCGCAGCAGGATGATCAGCGCGGCGATCAAGTGGTAATCGGCAATCACGCCCTTGCCCACCAGCATGAGGATCACCGCGGCGATCATGATCTTGTCGGCGATCGGATCGAGGAACACGCCGAGCTTGGAAACCGTGCCCTGCGCGCGGGCCAGATAGCCGTCGAAATAGTCGGTGATGCCCATCAGGCAATAGATCGCGAAGGCGATCGCATAGCCGGTTCGCCATTCGGGCCACCACAGGAATGCCGCGAGCAGCGGCACGGTCACGATCCTGGAAAGCGTCAGGATATTGGGGAGCGTCAGCATGCCACGCCTCCTAGCACTGCTCGTGGGGGCGCTGAAACCGTCTTGATCATGGACAGGGGACGCATATGGCGGTTGATACGTTCCTTGCCACTCGGCTATGCGGGCCCGTCGTTCGGCGGGGCATGCCTCGCGCTTCAAGGACATGGTACGATATGATCGGTGCGCTCGGGTTGATGAAGGAGCGCCGCTTCCTGCCGCTGTTCATCACGCAGTTTCTCGGTGCCTTCAACGACAATCTCTTCAAGAACGCGATGGTGTTCTTCGCAATCTATTACATCTTCGACTCGGTCGAGCAGGAAACGCAGTTCAGCGCGATCGCCACGGGCATCTTCATCCTCCCCTTCTTCCTCTTCTCCGCGCTCGCCGGGCAGATCGCCGACAGCTACGACAAAGCGAAGATCATGCGGATCATCAAGGCCGCCGAAGTGCTGATCATGCTCGTCGGCGCGCTGGGCATCCTCGTGAAGAGCCTGCCGCTGATGCTGGTCGCTCTGGTCGGCATGGGGATCCACTCGACCTTTTTCGGCCCGATCAAATATGCCGTGCTCCCGCAGCATCTGGAAGCGGACGAAGTTCTCGGCGGCACCGGGATGGTCGAGGCCGGCACCTATATCGCCATCCTCTGCGGTACGATCGCGGGCGGGCTGATCAGCCCGACCTTCGCGGCCTTCGCGGTGGTCGGCGTGGCGGTGATCGGCTGGTTCGCCTCGCTCCAGATCCCGCCCGCGCCGCCGCTGACCAAGCTGAAGCTCGACTACAACATCTTCCGCGCCTCGGCCCGGCTGATCCGCGCGACGATGCACATCCCGCGGCTCTATCTCGCGATCGTCGCGATCAGCGTGTTCTGGACGATCGCCGCTATTCTGGGGGTGCTGTTCCCACCGCTGGTGAAGAACGTCTTCCACGCGCAAAAGGACGTGGCGAGCGTATTCCTCGCAATCTTCTCGGTCGGCATCGCGATCGGCTCGATCATCATCAACCGCATGCTCAAAGGGCATGTCTCGGCGAAATATGCGCCGGCCTCGGTGCTGGCGATGTCGCTGTTCGTCGCCGACTTCTTCTTCGCCGCCGCTTTCTTCCCGGTGAGCGACGGCCCGCTGCTCAAGACTGCCGACTTCCTCGCATTGCCCTACGCCTGGCGCGTGCTCCTCGATCTCGGCATGATCGCGATTACCGGCGGCATGTTCGTGGTGCCGCTCTACGCTTTCCTCACCACGACGGTGGACAAGTCGCAGACATCGCGCACCGTAGCCGCAAACAACATCGTCAATTCGGGGGCGATGGTCGCCGGATCGGTGGGGATCCTCGGCTTCACCAACATCCCCGGCGTGGCCGTGGTTCACGCGATCTGGATCGTCTTCCTGCTGTGCCTCGCCTCGGCTTATTGCGCGTGGCGGCTCTACAAGGCCGAGGACCTGCCCCACGGGCTCGATCCGATTCCCTGAGGCGCTTGTGCTCCTGCGGAAGCAGGAGCCCAGGGTAACCGAGTGCACCGCCCGTGACTCTGGGCTCCTGCTTTCGCTGGAGCACCGGGACGGGACTTGGGACGCCTCAGGCGATAAAGGTCGAGAAGCAGACGAAAAACGCCGTGAAGCTCAGGGCGAACAGCTTCCAGTCGCTGTCGTCGCTGATCTTGCGCTCGATCGCGACGACGCGGCGCATCTGCACCCGGAAAGGATGGCGGCGGGCCTGGCCCTCGGCGACGAAACGAGTCTGCATGGCAGCAGTTAACGACTTGTTTACTTTTATTGCCAGCACGGAAGAAGGTTAACACCCGTCTATCCGTGGGACAGCTCGTCCCGGGACCGCTCGGACAGGATGGTTAACGCGGCGCAGGGCCGGTGGTCGAGCGCACCATGAGCTTGTGCTCGAGCGTGACTCGCTGCTCGGCGTCGGGCACGAGCATCAGATTGGCCGCGGCATAAGCGAGCTCGCGCACCGGCTGGCGCATCGTGGTGAGCGGCGGCCATACCGCCTTGGCGAGATCCGAATCGTCGAACCCGACGATCGACAGCTGGCGGGGCACGTCGACATCACTCTCGTGCGCCACCGCCAGCACGCCCGCAGCCATATCGTCATTGCCGGCGAAGATCGCAGTCGGCCGGGGCTCGCGTTCGAGCAGCTTCCGCGCCGCCTCACCACCCGACGTGAAGCTGTTCTCGCCGGCTGCGACCAGCTCGGGATCGAAAGCGATGCCGTGCGCCTCGAGCGCCTCGCGATAGCCCTGCAGCCGGTCCCAGGTCGAAACGTGGCTCTCCAGGCCGCGAATGAAGCCGATCGAGCGATGGCCGAGCCCGATCAAATGCTCGGTGACTTCGCGCGCCGCGGCGATATCGTCGATCGTCGCGGCCATGCCGGCTTCCTTGCGCGCTCCGGGCGCGATCCGGACATAAGGCAGGCCGCGGCGATCGAGTTCGTCGAGCAAAGCCGGCATCTCGGTCACCGGCGGCGACAGGATCACCCCGTCGAGATGCGCCTCGTCGATCAGCGCCATCACGTTCGAGACCAGATCGGGCGACTGGCTGTCGACCGGCTGGAGCAGCAGCCGATAGCCGAGCTCGCTGCAGCGCTTCTGCGCGCCGATCTGGATATGATAGACATAATAGGGACTGGGATTGTCGTAGAGCAAAGCCACCTGGAACGAGCGCCGCCCGGCCAGCGTGCGCGCGGCATGGCTGGGGCGGAAGTTCAATCGCGCGACGACTTCCTCGACGCGGCGGCGAGTCTCCTCGCTGACATGCTTTTCATTGTTTAGGACGCGGCTGACGGTCTTGAACGACACGCCTGCGATCTTCGAGACTTCCTTGATCGTCGGACGGCTGGACATGGCGGACCCCCGGCCGAAAGCGGCCCTGCACCCGGCATATTTGACAGCGCTGCCATCGTGCAAGCCAAGATATATGCTGCGGGTGCGTAGCCCGAGGCGGCTTCAGGCCGCAGCGCCCGCTCCCGCGAGGGCAAAGGCAAGGCCAACGATCGCCATCCCGATGGCCAGCACCGCACTCACTCGCGCGAGGCGCGGCGCGAAGGCGAGGCTCAACAGCACGATTCCGGCGGCGAGCGGCGCGAGGCCGAACCAGGTGACCAAGGCCCGCGACCAGTCCGGTGTCAGCAACGCCGCCACGAGCGACAGCGCGATCAGGACCCATCCGGCGCGTGGCAGGCGATCGACGCGGCGGGGCGCATGCCAACGGCCGAGCAACGCAGGTGCGTGGCGCGACATCCCCGCTGCCAGCGCGAACAGGCCGAGATAGAGGAGCCCGGCGGCAATCACGCGGCCGCTCTCCCAGCACGGCGCGCGCCAGATACGGCTGGACGCCGAGTCTGCCGCCAGACCAGCGGCAAGAGGGCCGCGGCGACTCCGAGCAGCATCAGGTTACCGATGAGGATCACTGCGTCCCCCTGCCCCAGCGGCACGAACAGGGGAGCAATCGCGCAGCCTGCGGCGACCAACCCGAGCAACAGCGGCCAGGTGATCGTGGACGGCAGCACCGCGCCGACGGCCAAAGCTGCCGCGGCCGTCCACAAGGCGATCGACACCTCCGCCTCCGAACGGCCCGACAGCCCCAGCGGCAGCAGACGATTGGCGAGCAGAAAAGCTACGCAGCCGAGCGGCACGCCGGCCAGCACGCCGACATTGAGGCGTTCGAGGATGCGGTTGGCCATCGACAGCGGGCCGCGCTCGCGGCGCTTGACGATCCACAGGGCGAGCCCAGTGGCGATCGCCAGTGTCAGCATCGCGCCGCCGAGGAAGTAGAGCCAGCGGGTCAGCGATGGCGCGAAGCGGCCCATGTGCAGCCCGTAGAGCACGTTGTACGTCTGAATCGCAGGCCGCGCCTCGGACCACTCGGCCAGCACACGCCCCGTCGCTCCGTCGAAGCTGATCTCGGCAGGCGTGTAGGCGATCTGGCTCGTATCGGCGCGAAACGCAGTCACCACTGCGTTCTTGTTGCCCGGATTGATCACATAGACGCGGCCGACCGCACCGCCGCCGAAGCGGCGCTGCGCCTCGTGCAGCATCGGGACGAGCGGGGCGAGCGGCGTCCTGGCGCCGGAGGCTGCGCGCTCGGCGATGCCGGGTATCTGCTCGCGGTATAGGGCCGCCACGTCCTCGCCATAGGCGGCGCTGATCGGCCAGGGCATGCTCAGCGACCCGAGCGTGATCAGCCCCGTAAAGGTGATCATCAGGTGGAACGGCAGCGCCAGCACGCCGAGCGCATTGTGCCCGTCGAGCCACGAGCGCTGGCCCTTGCGCGGGCGGAAGGTGAAGAAGTCACGGAAGATGCGGCGATGCGCGATGATTCCGGTGATCAACGCGATCAGCATCACTGCCGCGGCGAGCGAGGCGAGCAGTCGGCCCCAAGGGAAGGGCAGCTCAAGCTCGAAATGGAGCCGGTAGAAGAATTCTCCGCCCAGCGTCTCGCGCGCGACGGGCGCCCCCGTCGACGGATCGAGCGCGCGGTAGAGAAACGCGCCGCCGCTGTCATATGCCGCCTCGACCGTGTGCATCCGGCTGTCCGGTACGGTGAGGTACCAACCGGTCGCATCGGGGGCATTGCGCGAGAGCCAATCGGCTGTCGCGGCGATCGCTTCGGCGGGATCGGCAGTCGCGCTGGCCTCGGGGCGCATCCACCGCCCGATCTCGGGCTTGAACACGCTGAGCGTGCCCCCGAGGCACATCACGAACAACACCCAGCCGAGCAGCAGCCCGGTCCAGCCGTGCAGCCACGCCATCACTTGCCGCGCGCCTTCACGCACTGGGCTCATGCCGGCGGCCCCGCCGCCCAGACGATCGCGGCGAGCAGCAGCGCCGCGGCGACCACGCCCGCGACCGCGCGCCAGGGGCCCACGCGCGAGGAACGCCCAGATGGTGACGGCCGGCGCGACGAGGAAAGCGAGCAATGTCGCCACCGTCACCGCCTCGACTCGTGCCATCGGGAGCGTCCGCGCCAGCGCCATGGCGAGCAAGGCCGCGACCGCATAGGCCCCGACGCTGCCGGTCACTGCGCGCGCGGCGACGTTGCCGCGATAGCGCCAGCCTCTCCGCCCCGATTGCGCCCCGCCCACCACCGCCCCGCTATTCAATATGCGAAGCTGAGCGACAAGGTCGCACTGCGCGGCGGCGCGTAGAAGGCCTGTCCCCACATCAGACTGGCGAGATGCTTGTGGTCGGTGACGTTGCGGACATTCACCGCCGCGCGCACGCGATCGAACACGCGGATTCCGGCCATCAGATCGACCACGGCATAGCTATCCTGCCTGAGGACGACGTCGTTGCCGCCCGCATCCTGAATGTTCGCATCGGCATAGCTGATCGCGCTCTGCCAGCGCAGCTGCGCGCCGAGCTTGAGATCGTTGAGCGTCGGTTCGTTCCAGCTAGTGGCGAGCTTGAGCGTACGGCGCGGCAACCAGGTCCGCGTCGGGTCCCCCGCCTCATCCTCGAGCTTGAGCCCGGTATAGCCGCCGCTCAGGCTCCATTTGTCGGTGATCTTGCCGGCGATTTCGATTTCGAAGCCCTTCGAAACGGTGTCGACGCCGGTATAATAGCTGTCGCCAGCCTGCCCGGCATCGCCTTGTCCGAAGACACCGGCAAACGCCGCCAATCCCCGCTGCTTCGCGCGAAACAGCGACGCCGTGGCGTAGAGCCGGCCGCCGAACCACGTGCTCTTGATGCCGCCCTCGAGGCTGCTACCCTTGGCAGGAGCGAGCTTCGCATTGGTGGCGTCCACCTCGATCTGCGGATTGAAGATGTCGGTATAGCTCGCATAGAACGAGACATTAGGCGTGATGTCGAAGATCGCACCGAGATAGGGGCTCACCGCGCTGTCCTTGCGCGACTGGTCGGTGGCGTACGACGTGCCGCTCGAATCGATCCACATCGCGCTGGCGCCGACGACGGCCTTGAGATTGTCGGCGAGATTGAGGTGCGCGGCACCGTAAACGCGAGTGAGACGATCGGTATAGTCGGCCGCCAGATACTGATTGCCATAGGTCGGCTCGGCAATCAGGCCCTTGTCCCAGTCCTGCAGCGCGGGATAGACGACGGTACCCGCGAAATCCTCATATTCGAGTGCGTCCGAGCGCGCGGTCGAAACGCCGAATGCAAGGCTGTGCTCGCGCCCGAATAGCTTGACTGGACCCGAGGCGTAGAAGTCGCCGAGATACTGGTCGTAGATCGACGGATAGATGCCCGACGAGCCCTCGACGCCGAGCCCGGTCGCCTTGTCCGGATAGCCAAAGGCGTAGAGCAGTTTCGCATTCTCCTCGAAGCGCTTGTAGGTGAAGACGCCCTTGACGGACCAGCCGCCGGCGAACGCATAGCCGATCTCGGCAAAGGCGCTCTGATCTTTGACTTTCCAATAGGTCCAGTCGGCCGAGGTCGAGGCGGAGATCGGGTAATCGATCCGCGTGCCGTCGCTATAGGTGAGCGGCAGCGCGCCCCACAGCACGCCGTCGGCGTCGTTCTCCTGCCGCGTATAACCGGCGGTCAGAGTGAGGCTCGGCGTCGCCTTCCAGCTCAGGATCGCGCCATAGACGTCGCGATTGACGTGGTTGTAGTCGAGATACGAGTCACGCTCTTCGTGCGCATAGACCAATCGTGCCGCAACGGTATCGCGGAGCGGTACCGATACGTCGCCCTCGACCCGCCACTTGTCCCAAGACCCGCCCTGCACCGAGCCGCTTGCCTGCAAGCTATCGGTCGGGCGTTTGCGGATATAGTTGATCGTTGCCGACGGGTTGCCGATGCCGGTCATGATCGCATTGGCACCACGCACCGTCTCGACCCGATCGAACAATGCGGTATCGAGCTCGCCGAACTGAATGCCCCAAAATAGCGGCAGACCGATTCCGTCGACCTGGAAGTTCGACACGTCGAACCCGCGCGAATTGAAATAGGTGCGGTCGGTCTCGACGCGCTCGACGTTGATGCCGACAGTCTGGTCGAGCAGATCGTTGACGTTGGTCAGCGCGAAATCCTCGATCCGCTGGCGGTCGATGATGGTGATCGATTGCGGCGTCTCCTTTGGCGTGAGCGCCAGGCCGGTCGCCGAACTCGACTGCTGTTCGATCGTCCCGGTGACGACGATCTCGCTCTTCGACTGGTCCTGATCGTCGGACATCGCGGCGAGATCGGGAGCAGCGAAGGCGTGGGCTGGCGCGGCGGCAAGCAACGTGCTCGCCAGCAGGAGATGGCGCAGTGCCAGCTTCATCTGAATTCCCTTTTTGACCCGATAGTTTCGCGGGCGCCATAAGAGACGCCATAATGCGAGTCAATCTCAATAGCATTAATCGATGAACTAGTCCGGGGCGCGCCTACGGGAAGCAGGCCGCTCGCCTGACCTCGGCCTTGGCTAGTGTTCAGATTTTCAGCGGCGCGGCAACGTGCCATTCTAAACAACTGTATTTTATGAAAGAGATAAATTCGGACGACATCTTTGGTGCCGCAGGAAGGAGAGCAACTAATCGCTAAGAAATTGCGGACAACAAGAACAGACAAACTTGTTCATCAAAAAACTAACGCAGGTAGTCGACAAACGTGCGCCTTTCATTATGGTCCCGCCCCGGCGGTCGGAAAAGTGTCGCCCCAATCAAAAACAAGGAGTCGCCATGTCGGAAGAAAATAGCCTGAGCGCGGTCGAACTTGCCACCGAGCTGACGATTGCGTGGCTGGGCAATCAGAACAATCGCGTTTCGGCGGAGGATGTGCCGACATTCCTGCGAACGATGCACGCAACGGTAACTGAGCTCGCGGAGGGCGCAGCCACGACCGATGCGGAAGACGCCAGTCCCGTGCAGGAGTTCGCGCCGGCAGTATCGGTGCGCAAGTCGCTCGCATCGCGGGACCACATCCTGTCGATGATCGATGGCAAGCCTTATCGGACGCTGCGTCGCCATCTCTCCACCCACGGCATGACCCCCGAGGATTATCGGCGCCGGTACAATCTCAAGCCCGATTATCCGATGGTCGCCGAGAGCTATTCCGAGCAGCGTCGCGCGATGGCGAAGAAGATCGGCCTCGGTGCCAAGGGGCGCGCTGCCCGCTCGCAGAGCGCTCCCGCGACAGCAACGCCGCGCGGCCGCGCCAAGTCGGCCTGAGCGATCAGATGCCGCGCGTTCGGTCGCGCGGCATCAACCCATCCCGCAGCAACCTCAATCGTGCGCGTTTCGGGGCCGTGAGGGCTTGGCGCACGCGCCCGATCCGCACCAATGAACAACACCGCCGGCCAGAAGGCCGTGTTGAAAACGTCGCTCAGCGGGTCTGGCATCACTCGACCGTGCCCGAATAGTCCATGATCTCGTTGGCCCGCTCGGCAACGTAGATCGCGAGCAACGGCCAGCGCGTCGCCAGCGATCGGCGGGTGAGCACGCGCACGACCAGCAGGACCGCCATTCCGGCATGAATGTGGAGAATGGTACGGGCGCCCCGGTGCCGTCGCCGATCCCGAGGATGAGCCGGACATACAGGTCTGCGAGATTCAGGAGCGATCCCCATCCCCAAAGCGGTGTTCTTGCGGGTCGCAAGGCCGCCGAGGCACGATCAAGGACGCGCTTTCAAATAGATACCGCCGATCCGGCGGTTCGGTGCGGCGCCTGGATGCGCCAGCACGCGGGGGAATGGTGGAGCCGAGGGGGATCGAACCCCTGACCTCTGCAATGCCATTGCAGCGCTCTCCCAGCTGAGCTACGGCCCCAAACCCCGGGAAGGCAGGCCCATTAGAAGGGCCCTGCCGGTTTGGCAAGGACGCTTTTTCATCTGCGCCCCTGCCTCACCGATTTTCTTACTGCTCGTCCTCGTCGCTGTTGGTCTCGACGCCGAGATCGTCGTCGCCGCCCAGATCGACATCGTCGTCGGGGGACGGCTCTTCGTCCTCGGCGATGTCCAGATCTTCGTCACCCAGATCGGAGTCGACCGCCTCCGGCTTGGCCGGGCTGGCCTTGGCCGCCTCGAACGGCAAGGGCTGCTTCGACTTCAGGATCGGCTCGGGCTCCCACGAATAGGAGCAGCTGATGCACGTGACCGGCTCGTCCTTGGTCAGATCGTAGAAGCGCGTTCCGCACTTCGGGCACGCGCGCTTGGTGCCCCATTCCGGCTTCACCATGTGTTGCCTCTTGCCTTTCAAAATATCTTGGATTTTCGGGTGTGACCCGGAAAGTGGTGGGCGCCTTGCCATGACGCAAGGCGGCTGTCAAAGCCGCGCGCAATGTCGCACCCAGAGCCTCGCCCCCTCACTCTCTCCGCGCGCGGTCCGCTGCGCGGCACCGTCACCGTCCCCGGGGACAAATCGATCAGTCACCGATCGCTGATGTTCTCGGCGCTCGCGGTGGGCGAAAGCCGGATCGAAGGGCTGCTCGAGGGCGAGGATGTGCTTGCCACCGCCGCCGCAATGCGGGCGATGGGGGCGGATGTCACACGCGACGAGGATGGCGTGTGGCGCGTCCACGGCGTCGGCGTCGGCGGCCTGCTCCAGCCGCAAGCGGCGCTCGACATGGGCAATTCGGGAACGTCGACCCGGCTGCTGATGGGGCTGGTGGCCAGCCATCCGATCACTGCGACCTTCACCGGCGATGGGTCGCTTTCGGGGCGCCCGATGGGCCGGGTGATCGAGCCGCTGTCGCGGATGGGCGCCGACATCACAGCCTCGCCCGGCGGGCGGCTGCCGCTGATGGTGCGCGGGCTCAATCCCGCGGTGCCGATCGAATATACCCTCCCCGTCGCATCGGCGCAGGTGAAGTCCGCGGTGCTGCTCGCGGGGCTCAACACGCCCGGCATCACCCGCGTGATCGAGCCGGTGCCGACGCGCGATCATAGCGAGCGGATGCTCCGCGGGTTCGGCGCCGATCTGCGGATCGAGGATGGCGCCGACGGCAAGATCATCTCGATCACGGGCGAGGCCGAGTTGAAGCCCCAGCACATCGTGGTGCCGGGGGACCCCTCCTCCGCCGGCTTCTGGATGGTCGCGGCCTCGATCGTCCCGGGCTCCGAGATCCTGATCCGGAACGTCTGCATGAATCCCACGCGCGCCGGACTGATCACTGCGCTCAAGCTGATGGGCGCCGACATCTCCGAGATCGACGCGCGCGAAATGGGGGGCGAAGCGGTCGCCGATCTGCGCGTGCGCCACGCGCCGCTCAGCGCGATCGAAGTGCCGCCCGCGCTCGCGCCGAGCATGATCGACGAATATCCCATCCTGTTCGTGGCGGCGGCGTTCGCCCAGGGCCGCACCGTCGCGCGCGGCGCGCACGAGCTACGCGTCAAGGAATCGGACCGGATTGCGACGATGCGCATTGCGCTCGAAGCCGCAGGCGTCTCCACCATCGAGCACGAGGACGGGCTGACGATCGAGGGATCGGGGGGCGAACTTCTCCCAGGCGCCGCGCATATCGCCTCGAAGCTCGACCACCGGATCGCGATGAGCATGGCGATCGCCGGGCTCGGCGCCCGGCGCGCGATCACGATTGACGACGTATCGCCGGTCGCCACGAGCTATCCGGGCTTCTTCGGCGTTATGGAATCGCTTCTCGTGGCCTGACCGGTCACCTGATCTCTAGCAGGGCTACAGCGCCACCGGCTTCTGGCAACCCGCGGGACACGTCAGAATCCCCCGTCAAAAACCGGGAGGATTGAAAACGGCCGGTCTCCGGAACACGGGCGGTGGGCCAAACGATCGGGATGCTGTCCGCACCGAGCCCGCTGGCCTCGCTCGCCCGGGTCTCGTCGCGCAGCCTGACCTAATTCGCTCAACACCAATTGGCGGCAAATACGAGAGCCGGGCGACGCAATGCCGCGCGGGCACGAATCGTTGCGACATGCTGGTCTCGCCAGCCCCTTCGGATCGGTCCGTGTCTTGAGGATCCCCCTTGACGCACCGCCCGTGCGCGGCGAACGCGGGCGCATGATCATCGCCGTCGACGGACCGGCTGCTTCGGGCAAGGGCACCATCGCCCGCGCACTGGCGCGCCACTATAACTTGCCGCACCTCGATACCGGCCTGCTCTATCGCGCCGTTGCGGCGACCTTGTTGCGCGCTGGACTGGAGCCGGCCTCGGAGGCCGATGCGGTCGCTTCCTGCGGGTTCGAGGACGAGTTGCTCGGCGACCCGTGGCTGCGCACCGATGAGGTCGGCAGGCTGGCTTCGGTGGTCTCGGCGCACCCCCCGGTGCGCGCCGCCTTGCTCGAGCGCCAACGCAACTTCGCCCGGCAGCCCGGCGGCGCAGTGCTCGACGGACGCGATATCGGTACGGTGATCGCGCCCGACGCCGAGGTGAAGCTGTTCGTCAAGGCGACCCCGACGATTCGCGCACAACGACGCCACCTCGAACTGCGCAAACAGGGTGCCGACACCAGTCTCGACAAGGTGCTCGCTGACATCCGAACGCGCGACGAGCGCGATTCGCAGCGCTCCGAAGCGCCGATGCGTCAGGCCGAGGATGCAGCCGTGCTCGACACCAGCTTCCTCTCGATCGACGCGGCGGTGCAGCGGGCGATCGCGCTGGTCGAGCAACGGACGCGCGCCGGGGGCTGAACGTCACGAACGAAGGCGCGTTCGCCTTGCCTCATCGGCCCGGTTCGGCTATGGGCCGCCCGTCCTGCGAGCATGGCTCGCGGAGGTATGGCGCGGAGAAACGATTCTGCCGCGCCCTTTTCGCACTTGTCGCGTCTGGTCCTCCGCTGAGTTCTCGTCCGCACGGATGCCGCGACCGGCATTCGGCCGCCGCGGCAATTTCGGCCTCCAAGACCGCTGGATTCAACCAGCCGGCCGGAAAAAACGTGAAGTAGGAACTGAACTTTTATGGCCACTACGGCAAACCCCAGCCGCGACGATTTCGCGGCGCTCCTCGAACAAACTCTCGGTGGCGCAGAAAGCTTTGAAGGCCGCGTCGTCATCGGCACCGTCACCGGCATCGAAAACGACCTCGCGGTCATCGACGTCGGCCTGAAGTCCGAAGGCCGCGTGCCGCTGCGCGAATTCGCAGCGCCAGGCCAGAAGGCCGATCTCAAGGTCGGCGACGAAGTCCAAGTTTATGTCGACCGCGTCGAGAATGCGAACGGCGAAGCAATGCTCAGCCGCGACCGCGCCCGCCGCGAAGCCGCCTGGGACACGCTCGAAACCGAATTCGCCAAGACCGCACGCGTCGAGGGCGTCATCTTCGGCCGCGTCAAGGGCGGCTTCACTGTCGACCTTTCGGGCGCGGTGGCCTTCCTCCCCGGTTCGCAAGTCGATATCCGTCCGGTGCGCGACGTCACGCCGCTGATGGACATCCCCCAGCCCTTCCAGATCCTCAAGATGGACCGCAAGCGCGGCAACATCGTCGTGTCGCGTCGCGCGGTGCTTGAGGAAACCCGCGCCGAGCAGCGTTCGGGCCTGATCCAGTCGCTGGCCGAAGGCCAGGTGATCGACGGCGTCGTCAAGAACATCACCGATTACGGTGCGTTCGTCGACCTGGGCGGCATCGACGGCCTGCTCCACGTCACCGACCTCAGCTACAAGCGCGTCAATCACCCGAGCGAAGTGCTCAACATCGGTGACACGGTGAAGGTGCAGATCATCCGCATCAACCGCGACACGCAGCGCATCAGCCTCGGCATGAAGCAGCTCGAGAGCGATCCGTGGGATGGCGCCGCAGAAAAGTATCCGGTCGGCGCGAAGCTCACCGGCCGCGTGACCAACATCACCGAGTACGGCGCGTTCGTCGAGCTCGAAGCGGGCATCGAGGGCCTCGTCCACGTCTCCGAGATGAGCTGGACCAAGAAGAACGTCCATCCGGGCAAGATCGTCTCGACTTCGCAGGAAGTCGACGTGGTCGTCCTCGAGGTCGACGCCGAGAAGCGCCGCATCTCGCTGGGCCTCAAGCAGGCGATCTCGAACCCGTGGGAGGCCTTCGCGGCAGCTCATCCGGTCGGCAGCGAAGTCGAAGGCGAAGTCAAGAACGCCACCGAGTTCGGCCTGTTCATCGGCCTCGACAACGACGTCGACGGCATGGTCCACATGTCGGACATCGCCTGGGGTATCTCGGGCGAGGACGCGCTCAACCTGCATCGCAAGGGCGAGACCGTTAAAGCGATCGTGCTCGCGATCGAGCCCGACAAGGAGCGCATCAGCCTCGGCATGAAGCAGCTCGAGCGCGGCGGTCCTTCGGCGGCCGTGGTGGCTGGCGAAGGCGACAAGCTCAACAAGAACCAAGTGGTCACCGTCACCGTTCTCGAAGTCCGCGACGCGGGCCTTGAGGTTCAGGTCGGCGAAGACGGCGCGACGGGCTTCATCAAGCGGACCGATCTCGGCCGCGACCGCGACGAGCAGCGCCCCGAGCGCTTCCAGGTCGCGCAGAAGTTTGACGCGATGGTCACCGGTTTCGATCGTTCGAAGAAGCCGACCTTCTCGGTCAAGGCGATGCAGATCGCCGAAGAGAAGCAAGCCGTTCAGCAATATGGCTCGTCCGACTCGGGCGCGTCGCTGGGCGACATTCTCGGCGAGGCCCTCAAGGCCCGCAACAACGAGAAGAACTGACGCAGCTTTGGGGGAGCGGTTTCGGCCGCTTCCCCTTCGCCGTGTCAAATAAATCCCCTAAACTGTTAATCTTCGGGTTGATGCAAGTTGGGAAACGGCGCTAGAGCAGGCGCTGCGTTGGGGATTAGCCGCGTCGGACGACCGCGGTCCGCGTGTGCCAAGGGAGGGTGCGGATGATCCGTTCGGAACTCGTGCAATTGTTGGTGGATGACAATCCCGGCCTGTCGGCACGCGAGGTCGAGAAGATCGTCTCGGTCTTCTTCGATGACATTGTCGGCCGCCTGACCGAGGATGGCCGCGTCGAGCTGCGCGGCTTCGGCGCCTTCTCCACCCGCGCGCGCGACGGTCGCACTGGCCGCAATCCGCGGACCGGGGAAACCGTCGACGTCGCGCCCAAGCGCGTGCCCTATTTCAAGCCCGGCAAGGAAATGCGCGTTCGCCTCAACGTCTGAGCGCCACGCCATCTTTCGAAACGCAGATGAGGCCGGAACCGCTTGACGGTTTCGGCCTCATGCGCTTGGCAAGGCTAGCGTGCGGACGTGGCGGAACCGGTAGACGCCGGAGACTTAAAATCTTCTGCCCCTCGGGGCGTGCGGGTTCGAGTCCCGCCGTCCGCACCAATACCTACGGGCTGTCGGGATCATCATCCTGGGTGGCGATGATCACGCCGCCGGCGACGATCGCCGCCACGCCGAGGATTGCAATGATCGGCGCGCCCGCGAGATCCGATTCCTTCTCGCTGGCGGTCGACGCGCGAAGCGACAGCTTCGACGCCGAACCTTGTGCGGCGATCGCCGGCGTCGCCGCCAACGAGAGTGCCGCCACTGCAGTCGCGGCCATTCCGAATATACGCACCATCGAACTACTCCCTTGGGTCAGTCGGCGGAAAGAACCCTTCGAATGACTGCAGGTTCCCCGAGTCCGTGCCCCAACACCCCGCCGATCGGCTGACACGCGGCATTCGAGGGACGGGGGGTTGGCAGCGCGGAGCGCGGATCATACACCCGCCTCGTCTCCACCAGCGGAAGCCCCGATGCAGCGATCGACTCTCCTTGTTGTTCTGCTTGGCCTCGCGCTGGCGGCGGAAGGATGCAGCACCGGCCAGCGCAAGGACGACGCCCCCGTGGTGGTCAGCGTCATCGGCGGCGAGACGAAACTGGCCGATCCCAGCGCCGGACAGCTCGACTCCACCGAACGCGTGCTGATGGGCGCGACCGCGCAAGGGCTTGTGCGGTTCGACGCCACTGGGCAGATCGAGGCGGCGCTAGCCGAGCGCTGGATCGTCATCGACGACGGGCGCAGCTATATTTTCCGCCTGCGCGAGAGTTATTGGCCAGACGGTGCGCCGGTCACCGCGGCGCAAGTCGTGCGCGTGCTCCGGCGGGCCGCGGCCCCGGGCAGCCGCAACGCCCTCGCGCCGTTCCTCGCGGTCGTCGACGAGATCGTCGAGATGACCCCGACGGTGATCGAAGTGCGGCTGAAGCGGCCGCGGCCCGATCTGCTCAAGCTGTTCGCCCAGCCCGAGCTGGCGGTGTTCCGCACCGGCACGCTCGACGGCAGCGGCCCCTTCCGCGCCCAGTCGAGGGCGCGGGGCGTGCTGCTGAGCCCCGTACCGGACCCAGGCACCGGCAAGGCTGCGCCCGAACCGGAGGAAACCGTACACCTGCTGGGCGAACGCGCCGCGCTGGCGCTCGCACGGTTCAAGGCTCGCGAATCCGACCTGATCCTCGGCGGGAGCTTCACCGACTGGCCGATCGTGGCCCAGGCCGAGATCGCGCCCGCCAATCTCCACGTCGAGCAGCCGCTGGGGCTGTTCGGTCTCGCAGTGCTCCAACGCGAAGGCTTCCTTGCCGAAGCGAGCAATCGGGCTGCCATCGCCATGGCGATCGACCGGGCGGCGCTCACTCAGGCGGTGCGTCCCGAATGGACGCCGCTGGAGACGATATTGCCGAGCCAGCTCGACTCCGCCGCGCCACCCGTCCGACCCGATTGGGCGCCGCTCGCGCTCGATGCGCGACAGCAGACGGCGCGCGATCGAGTGGCGGCGTGGCGGCGGGCGCATCCCGAGCCGTTGACGCTGCGGATCGCCCTCCCCTCGGGCCCCGGCGCGACTCTGGTCTGGGCGCATCTCGCCGAGGCGATGCTGCGGATCGGCATCACGCCGCAGCGCGTCGGCCCGGCCGACTCTGCCGATCTGCGGCTGATCGACGCGATCGCGCCCTATGATAGCGGCCGCTGGTTCGTGCAGACGGCGTGCGTCGCCTGCTCGGAGCAGGCCGGGGCGCTGATTGCCGCGGGACGCGAGGCAGCCGATCTGCCGGCACGCGCGCAGCGGATCGCCGAAGCCGACGCGGCATTGACCGCCGATGGCGCCTGGATCCCGATCGCGCAGCCACTGCGCTGGTCGCTGGTCGCGCTGCGGCTCGGGGCATGGCAGGGGAACACGCGCGGCTGGCACCCGTTGAATCACCTGCGAAACGAGACGGAGTGATATGGTGGCAAGACCGGAGCGAATGGCAACGGGATGGGGCGCGGCGGCGAAGGATCTGCCGCTGGGCAAGGATCCCGCGCATATCCGCCGCCGGATCGAGGCGATGGAGCATCTGCTCGAGCGCAGCTTCACCATTCCCGGCACGCGCTTTCCGGTCGGTCTCGACGTAGTGCTCGATCTCATCCCCGGGATCGGCACCACCGTCGCCGCGGCGATGGGCGCCTATATGGCGTGGGAAGCGCGCAATCTGGGCATGTCGAAGACGCAGATCGCGCGGATGGCGGGCAATGTCGGCTTCGACTGGGCGCTTGGTATGATCCCGTGGGTCGGCGCGATTCCCGATCTGTTTTTCCGCTCGAACTCGCGCAATCTGAAAATCATCAGGAAGCATCTCGACAAGCATCACCCGGCGAGCGTGACCATCGAGCAGCCGCCAAAGGGATGAATGGAGGCTTGGCGACCCCGCTAAATTGACTCCGTTTGCGGTAACGCGAACAATCTCGACTGAAACTTACGCAAAGTTGAAACGATATTGCGCAGCGCGCTACGCGCATAGACAGGTTCAAAGAGCCAATCGCCCCGGGGCCAACCGACCTTGGGCAGCATATTGCAACAGATGAAGTCCTACATTGCAAGCCGTGCGCAGGCGGTGGTGAAGTCCAGTCCGATATCGGCGGCCGGCGCCGACTGGGTCAGGCGACCGACGCTGACATAAGTGACGCCGCTGGCCGCGATCGCGCCGATCGTGTCGAGGCGGACGCCACCCGACGCCTCGGTCGGCACCCTGCCCGCGACCAAAGCGACGGCCTCGCGAAGCATCGCAGGAGCCATGTTGTCGAGCAGCAGATGGGTGCCGCCGGCTTCGAGCGCGGGCGCGATCTGGTCGATGCGATCGACCTCGACGATGATGCGATCGATCCCCGCGGCGACCGCGCGGCGCACCGCCTCGCCGATCGAGCCCGCGACGCCGACATGATTGTCCTTGATCATCGCCGCGTCCCACAGCCCCATCCGGTGGTTCTGCGCGCCGCCCATGCGGGTGGCATACTTCTCGAGCACGCGCAGGCCGGGGATGGTCTTGCGCGTGTCGAGCAAGGTCGCACCGGTGCCGCCGATCGCATCGACATAGGCGCGGGTGAGCGTGGCGATGCCCGAGAGATGCTGGACGGTGTTGAGCGCCGAGCGCTCGGCGGTGAGCATCGCGCGGGCCTTGCCACGGAGCCGGAGAAGGTCGGTGCCGGCAGGCACGCTTTGTCCGTCCTCGACCAGCGATTCAATCTCCACTGTCGGGTCGAGCGCGCGGAAGAACGCTTCAGCGATCGGCAACCCGGCAACCGTGATCGCGTCACGGCTGTCCATGACGCCTTCGAAGACCGCGTCGGCAGGGATGACCGCAGCGGAAGTGATATCGCCGGCGGTGCCGAGATCCTCGGCTAGCGTGGCACGGACGAAGGCATGGAGGTCGAAATGGTCGAGGGTGAAGGGCATGCAGGGGCTCTACATCTCGGGGCATCCCGGCGGAAGTCGGGATCTCGACAGGTCGAAGGGAGGGTATCCGCCACGGGAGGGGCCTTGCGGTGAACCTGACCTGTCGGGGATCCTCAGATCAGGTTCAACGCGCAGTGGGCACAGACGCGTCATGGCGGGGGCCATGGAGACGTACAATGCAGTTTCAGAAACAGGCGTTTCGCGCCCTCGCCGCTTCGGCAGCGATCCTCGCCACTTGCAGCCCGGCAATCGCGCAGCAGCGAAACTGGGATTGGAGCGGCGGTCGCGCAGGTGACCGGGAATATCGGCTGGTCGGCGCCGGTGTGCCCCTGCTCCACCGCGAGTTGCGCAATACCAATCGTGGCCGCGCCTTCGTCATGCGCAATTTCGACACCAATCGCGACGGCCGGATCAATCGCCGCGAAGCCGAGCGGGCCAACCGGGTGTTCATCGAGATCGCGCGCCCGAGCCGCGGCGGATTCGACTGGTCGTCGCGCGACGAAGTCGTCGTAGTTCCCGATCGCGGCGGCGACTGGGACCGCGGCGCGATGCGCAACTACCGCTTTCGCCAGACCCCGCTCGGCGCAACGATGACGCTGCAGGAAGACGTGCTCTTCCGGACCGACAGCGCCGATCTGCGCCAGGGCGCGATCGAAAAGCTGCGGCCGCTCGCAGGCTATCTTCGCGCCAATTCCGGCGTCCGCGTCGCGATCATCGGCCATACCGATTCGCGCGGCAGCGACGCGCACAACCAGGTCTTGTCGGAGCGCCGCGCCGATAGCGTGCGATCCGCGTTCGACGAAATGGGTGTGACTCGCGCGCGGTTCCGCGTCGAGGGGCATGGCGAGCGCGAGCCGGTCGCCACCAACAATACGCCCGAGGGGATGCGCCTCAACCGCCGCGTCGAGGTTACGCTGCTGGGCCAGCGCGCCGACCGTTTCGATCGCGACAACTGAACCGGCAAGGGGCAGCTCCAGAGAGTTGCCCCTTCACACTCGACCGATCACCCTCTCGCTTCCGGCTTTGCCGTTCCCCTATTGTTCGGGACGCGCTAGACCGGGGCGTGAGCAACCCGCCTGCCCGGAAAATCATCCACATCGACATGGACGCCTTTTATGCGTCGGTCGAGCAACGCGATGCGCCCGAATTGCGGGGGCGCCCGGTGGCAGTGGGCTATGCCGCGGCGCGCGGGGTGGTGGCGGCGGCGAGCTATGAAGCGCGGACATTCGGCGTGCGATCCGCGCTGCCTTCGGTGACGGCGCTCAGGCGCTGCCCCGAGCTGGTCTTCGTCAAGCCGCAGTTCGAGGTGTACAAGGCGGTGTCGAAACAGATCCACGCGATCTTCGCCGACTATACCGAGCTGATCCAGCCGCTGTCGCTCGACGAGGCCTATCTCGACGTAACCGCCAACCGCCGCGGGATCGAAACGGCTTGGGCAACCGCGAAAGAGATCCGTGCGCGAATTCTCGAGGAGACCAAGCTCACTGCCTCGGCGGGGATTTCGTACAACAAGTTCCTCGCCAAGCTCGCCTCGGACCAGCGCAAGCCCAATGGCCAGTTCGCCGTGACTCCCGAGATGGGCGCGGCATGGGTGGAGACGCTGCCGGTGGGGCGCTTCCACGGCGTGGGGCCGGTAACCGCGGCCAAGATGAAGCGGCTGGGGATCGAGACCGGAGCGGATTTGCGTGACAAGTCGCTCGATTTCCTGCGCGCGCATTTCGGCAGCGCGGCCGAATGGTATCACGCCATTGCGCGCGGCGAGGACGAGCGGCCGGTGAACCCGTCGCGCGAGCGCAAATCCTCAGGATCCGAAACCACTTTCGACCGCGATCTGACCGAGCCGGCCGAGATCGAGGCGGGCGCGCTGCGCATGGCCGATGAGGTCTGGGACTGGTGCGACAAGGCGCAGGCGTTCGGGCGCACGGTGACGGTGAAGATCAAGTTCGGCGACTTCAAGCTGATCACGCGGAGCAAGAGCTTCGCGTCGGCGGTCCGCACCCAGGCGGCGCTACGCACGGCGAGCCGCGAACTGATCGGACTGGTGCTGCCGCCGGAGAAAGGAATCCGGCTGGTGGGGGTTACGGTGTCGAACTTCGAGACCGAGGCCGGGCCAGCCGATGCGCTGCCGCTGTTCGGCGTGGACGTGGACGCGGCCTAGGCCGGGTCCCCCTAGGCCGCGCTGAGCAAGCGCCTCTGCCGCTCGGGTCCGGTGTCCGCCACGAGATAGGAGGATTCGAAGTCGCCGATCGCGACGAGCTTGTCCCAGTCGGCGATCCGGACCTTGCCGCTCCTGATCGTGACCGCCCCTTCCTGACGAAGACTCTTCAGCGAGCGATTCACGTGCACCGAGGTCAGCGCCGCGGCATCGCCGAGCTGTTCCTGGGTGATGGGGAAATCATATTCCGTCAGGATTTCCCGATCGCGGCCGTACCGGATCGACATCTCGCACAGGATGTGCGCGAGCCGGCTCCGCGCATCACGCCTGCCGACATTGATCACCCATTGCAGGAGAATTGCCGCGTCGAGCATCGTGTCTCGCCAGAAAGCTTCGGCAACGGCCGGATAGCGCGCCATCAGATTGCGGATCGCGACGTGCGGAATCCGCAATATCACGGTATCACAGAGCGCAGTCAGGCCGCCGACTCCGACGGGCCGCACCGCGGAGCTGAGGTCGGGCATATCGCCCGGAATGTGAAAGGCAGTGATCTGCCGTGCGCCGGCCGCAGTCTGGCCCGTTCGACCGACCAGCCCCGAAACCACGAAGCAGCTGTACGCGGTCTCTTCGTTGATGTGCACGAAATCCTGTTTGGCGCGCACGTGAACAGCATGGCCCGGGAGCCCGAGGATCGCCTGCTTCTCTTCCTCGCTCAGTACCGAGCGGGCAGTCAATCGCTCAATGAACGGGCCGAAGTCGGCCTGGTCCGTGCAACTCATCGCCATTCTCCCGTATGCAAGCGGGAGCGCGAACATCTCTCAGCCATCGGCGCCTGCGAGGCATATACCGATGATACGAACACCAATAACACGGATTATAGTCGTGACCTAATCCTGAGCAGCTGAATCGTCAGTAAGCGTGATGACTTCGCGGAACCTGACCACCACGAGTACTTGGCCCTTTTCATCCGTCACCTCGATGCGATGACCGAGATCGACCGGCCGCGCCTTGGTCACATGATCGGCAATCAGCTCGCGCGCTGCCTCCATTGCGGCGCTCCGCGCCTTGCCGAGATCGGGAAAGTCGGAGCCTTCCTCATCCATCGCGTCGACATCGTTGAAAAGGTTCAAATAGTAACGCGGCATGAAAGGCTAAGCGCTGGGGATCGCGCGCGGTTCCATGCCCTCCCTTGACCCGAAGCTCTCGCACGAAGACTGTATCCGGCGGACCACGCCGCGGCGGCCGGCGATAGCGGAAGGATGAGATGCAAAGATGCCAATCAATCGCAGGGACGCAATGAAGGGCGTCGCGCTGGGCGCGGCGGCAGTGGCGGCCAACCCTGCCGCGGCAGCACCCGCCGGCGGGAAGATCGTCCACCACGTCTTCTTCTGGCTGAAGAACCCGGGCTCGACCGCAGACCGCGACGCGCTGATCGCGGGTGTGCGCGGGCTCGGCAAGGTAGAGGTGGTGCGTCGCCTCGAGGTGGGTGTTCCGGCATCGACCGAGCAGCGCGACGTAGTCGATTCGAGCTTCCACGTCTCCGAGATGCTGGTGTTCGACAATGTCGCCGACCAGAAGACCTATCAGGACCATCCGGTGCACAAGGACTTCATCGCGAAGTGCGAGCATCTGTGGGGCAAGGTGGTCGTCTACGACATGGTCACGGTGTAGCCGGCCCTGTCCGTCACCCCGGACTTGTTCCGGGGTCCACCAGGAGGCAGCGACGCATTCTCGCTTCCAGCTTCTCCGTCGCGGCATATGGGTTCCGGCACAGGGCCGGGATGAGGGATTCTGGAAAGCCTAGTCGCCCTTGCGGGGGTCACCGCCAACCGCGGGGACCGGGCCGAGATCGCCCTGCCCCACCGTGGCGCTCGCCATCTCGAGCATGCGATCGAGGCTGTGCTTCGCCTTGAGCCGCATGCCTTCCTCGATCTCGATGCGCGGGTTCAGGTCGCGCAGCGCGAGGTAGAGCTTCTCCATGTTGTTGAGTGCCATGTACGGGCAGATGTTGCAGTTGCAGTTGCCGTCCGCGCCGGGGGCCCCGATGAAATTCTTGCTCGGCAGCGCCTTTTCCATCTGGTGAATGATGTGCGGCTCGGTGGCGACGATCAGGGTCTGACCGGGGAAGCTCTTGGCGAAATCGAGGATGCCGCGGGTCGATCCGACATAATCGGCGTGATCGAGGATGTGCGGCGGGCATTCGGGATGCGCGGCGATCGGCGCTCCCGGGTGCTGCGCCTTGAGCTTGAGCAATTCGGTTTCCGAGAACGCCTCATGGACGATGCACACACCGGGCCAGAGCAACATCTCGCGGCCGAGCGTCCGGGTGAGATAGCCGCCGAGATTGCGATCGGGGCCGAAGATGATCTTCTGGCTTTCCGGGATCTGGCTCAGGATCTTCTCGGCGCTGGAACTGGTGACGATAATGTCGCTCAGCGCTTTCACTTCGACCGAGCAATTGATGTAGGTCAGCGCGATGTGATCCGGGTGCTTCGCGCGGAAGGCGGCGAACTGGTCGGGCGGGCAGCTGTCTTCGAGGCTGCAGCCGGCGTTCATGTCGGGGAGTACGACGATCTTGTCGGGCGACAGGATCTTGGCGGTTTCGGCCATGAAGCGCACGCCGCAGAACGCAATGACGTCGGCGTCGGTCTCGGCGGCCTTGCGCGAGAGATCGAGGCTGTCGCCGACGAAATCGGCGAGGTCCTGGAGCTCGGGCTTCTGGTAATAATGCGCGAGAATGACGGCGTTGCGCTCCTTGCGCAGCCGATCGATCTCCGTGCGAAGGTCGAGACCTGTCAGGCTTCCGCCGATGCCATTACGTGCGTCCATTGGGTCGGTGCGCCTTTCGGGGAACGATACGGCTCCCAAATGGCGGTCTAACGCCCGGTGATCAAGGGACCTGCGGGCGGCGGGGGAAACTCCAGCGGTGCGATTTGGGCGCCGGGGTGGCCCACAGTCACGGCGGCGTAGAGCGCGATGCCGAGCGGGGTATGGGGGATCCATGCGGTGGCGAGCTGCGTGGCGATCAGCGCGCCCACGCCCCACGCCCAGGCCGGATGGACCGCGCCGTGCCGTCGCCGATCGGCGAGGATGCCGATCAACGGCCAGACCATCACTGCGGCGAACACCGCCCAGCCGGCATAGGGGATCAGCAGCGGCATCGGCAGCAGCCGGCCGAACGCGGGTCCGGTAAGCACCGCCACGGCGCAATAAACGAGGCGGCGGTGCCATTCGGTGCGTCGCCGGAGCAGGATCGCGGCAGCGAGCAGGCCGCCGAAGCACAGGATGCTCAGCGAGTTCATCACGAGGAAATAAGCAGGGAGAAAGAAGAACGGGGTGGTGCCGTTCCGGACCATCGTCGCGGTGATAGTGATGCCGATCACCACCATCGCGCTCGCCCAGACCGCGCCGATCCAGCCGAGACGGCGGTGGAACGCGATCGAGCCGCGGGTGACGAAAACGTTCTGCACGACGTAGAGCGTGATGAAACCGAAAAAGACGATCGCGTGGAGATGGACGAGCGGCGGCGAGGCGAAGCTCGACCGGCCCATTGCGAGCTGAAGCGTGAAGCCGGCGACGATGATCAGCGCCATCGCGACTGCCATCGTCAGGAAGAAACGATCGTCGCGGCCATATCCCGGAAGCGGTGTCGCCTGCGTCGCCATGCCCATCCCCTTCATGTTCACGCAGACGCGAAGCTAACCCAAGGGTGCGCGAGCGGCTACCATTTGTTGGCGAGGACATCCTCGGGGCGGCGCGATCGATCCCAGTCCTCGGTCGGGCGCTCGTCGGGGAAGAATACCGCGACCCTGGCGTCGAGCCCGGCGGCCTTGAGCGGCATCGCGAAGCTGCGCTCGATCGCGCGGCGAGTAGCCTCCTTGGCGAGCTTCATCGGCGTGGGGCCGCGGGCCTGGCGGATCAGTTCCTGCTGGCCGGACTTGCGATTGGCGGCGTCGAGCTGCTTTTCGACATCGGTGAAGCGCATCAGCAGCCCGCCTTGCGAATATTCGCGGATACCATCGAGATCGACGTCGGGGCCGATCACTTCGAGCGGCGGGAGCAGGATGGTGAGCCGGTTGGTCGCGGCGTCCCATGACAGGCTCTTCTGCTGGAGCTTGGCCAGATCAACTTCGTAACGGACCATGCCGGGCATGATCAGCGTCTTCTCGGCGGTCATGCCGAGGCGGCTCTGCTTCGAAGTGACCACCGCGACATAGCGCGCGGCGAAGGTGGAGAGGCGGTTCTGCTCGCGCAGCCCTTGCAGGCTCGCTTGCGCGACGGTGACCGGATCGGGGCCGCGGAACTGGCTCTTGACCGTATCGCCGAGGAACCAGAAGCCGGCGCCGATCGCAAGGACGAGCGCGGCGAGCAATGCGCCGAACTTGAGGCAGCCCCAGCGCTTCACGCGGCTATCTTCCACGCATCGCCCTCCCCCTGGACGAGGCCGCGCGCGCGCAGATCGAGCAGATGGGCGAGCACCGAGCGGCCGGCGGCACCGGTGAGGCGCGGATCGAGGCCGACATACATGCGCTCGACCATTTCGGGGACCGCGCCGATGTCCTCGCGCAGCAGACGGAGGATCTGGCCCTCGCGCTGCTTGCGGTGGCCCATCAGCCCGCGGACGAAGCGGCGGGGTTTCTCGATCGGATCGCCATGCGCGGGGAAATAGATGCGGTCTTCGCGCGACATCAATTTGTCGAGGCTGGCCATGTATGCCGCCATGTCGCCGTCGGGGGGGGCGACGACGGTAGTCGACCAGCCCATGACATGGTCGCCGGTGAACAGCGCGCCTGCTTGCGGTAGCGCGAAGGCGAGATGATTCGACGTGTGCCCGGGGGTGGCGACTGCAGTGAGGGTCCAGTCGGGGCCGGTGATGCTCTCCCCATCGGCGAGGACGCGATCGGGGGCATAACCGGTGTCGAAGGCGGCGTCGGCGCGGGGGCCGGCGTCTTCGAGGGTGAGCGGGGCGCAGCCGATTATCGGGGCACCGGTGGCGGCCTTCAGCGCGGCGGCGCCGGGACTGTGGTCGCGATGGGTGTGGGTGCACAGGATCGCAGTGACAGGGCAGCCGTTGATCGCGGCGAGGAGCGCGTCGAGATGCGCGGGATCGTCGGGACCGGGATCGATCACTGCCAGTTCGGTAGTGCCGATAAGGTAGGTCTGGGTGCCGGTATAGGTGAAAGGCGACGGGTTGGGCGCCAAGACACGGGTGACCAGAGGCTCGACCGCGAGCGCGATGCCAGTGGGAGCCTCGATCATGCTGGGGATGTGGCGGGTGAAGGCGGTGGGCGCAAGGGCTCCGTACTGCTCCTCCCTAAGCCACATGCTCCGGCGAAGGCCGGAGCGCTGGCCGCATAGGATGTCATGTGAAGCCAGCGCTCCGGCCTTCGCCGGGGCACGGATGGCTGGTACGCCAACCGTCTAAAATTAAACGGGGCCGGCTGCGAAGGAGTTCAGCCGGCCCCGTCGTGAAGGGTGTCCGCGGGGCTTGCGGACGCCCCTCCCCTCTCGTCAATCCTCGTCGCGTTCCTTGGCGAGTTCGGCCATCGCCTCGTCGATGCCCTTGAGCGCCTTGGCGCGCTCTTCCGCCGACAGATCGACTTCGGCCTCGATCGAGCGGCGCGCCATGCGCAGCCCCATCCGGGCACTGTCCATGCCGAGCGCCTTGTAGCGCGTCGCCATCCGTTCGGCATCGGCGGCGGCCATCTCGATCCGATCGGTGCAGATGATCATGATCTTCTTGTCGCCGTCCTTGCGATGCTCGACCGTCGGCTTGTCACCCTTGCCGCATTTGCCGTCGCGGATCTCGGGGATCGAGGCACGGATCGCGTCGACATCGGGCATGGCGACCTCGTCCTTGCTGCCGTCGGCGCGAACGATGACCATTTTCCGGACGCGCTTGCCGTCCTTCTCGTCGACCGAGAAGCGCTGAACGTGGACCTTGTGCGGCCCCTCGGCCATTGCGGGTGCCTCGGGCGCTTCAGGCGCTTCGGCCGCGGCGGGCGCTTCGGGAGGCGCCGGCGGCGCGGGCATATCCTGGGCGAGATCCATGCCGGTGACGGTCTCGACCTTGCTCTTGAGCGTCTCGGCAGCCTGCGTTCCCGAGGCAGTGAGCCCGAGAGCGGCAACCGAGAGCGCGCCGACGCCGATCAATCCCGCGGCGGCGCGGGTGGGGGAAAATTGCCGGGTCTTCGAAAGCATGCGTAACCTCCCTTTGACTTCGTTGATGGTGTGCAAATGACACGCCGCCGAGACCGCACCCCCATGCGCGGACTTGACGATCGCACGGCCATAAGCATGGCGCAGTGCCTGGGCGCGGCCGGCGAGCACGAGGGCGTCGCAGGCCATTTCCTGATCGGCGCGGAAGGCGCGGAACGCCCGCCAGGCGATTGGATTGAACCAGTGGAGCGCGAGGACGAACAGCGCCACCCAATTGGCGATCAAGTCGCCGCGGACATGGTGGCCGAGTTCATGAGCGAGCGCGAGATCGCGCTCCTGCTCGTCGTATCGCTCGGAGAAATCGCGCGGGAACGCGACATATTTGCGGAACACGCCGAAGGCCAGCGGGCCATGCGCGGCGTCGGTCTCGATCACCCGGACCTTGCCTTGCGCGACGGTACGATCGACGCGGGCGCGGCGCAGCAGATTGGCGGTGTAGCGGCCGTGCGAGACGAGGTGGTAGCCTAGGAACGCCGCGGCACCGAGCGCCCAGACGAGGAGGATCGCCATCCACAAGCCGAAGCTACCCTCGGCCCCTGCCGACGGGGCGGCGCCGAGCGGCTCGACGATATAGACTGCGACGATGTTGCTCGCCGCGGCGACCGGTGCCGCCGCCTGCTCGCGCCAGCTCGCTGGTAGCGGCGGCAGCAGCAGGCGCGCGACGGGCAGCAACCATAAGGCATAGGCGATCTGCGGCCCGAACGATTTGCGCACGGGGCCGCGCAGCGCCAGCACCAGCAGCATCAGCAAGCTGGTGGCGACGAAGGTCTCGAGTGCCCAGCCGATCATGATTTCAGCTCCTTCAGCAGCGCTTCGATCTCGGCGATGTCCTGATCGGTGATCGCGTCGCGCTCGGCGAGGTGGGCGACCAGGGGCGTGAGCTTGCCGCCGAACAGCCGATCCATGAAGCGGCGCGATTCACCGACGACATAGTCCGCGCGCTCGACCAAGGGGCGGTAGCGATAGCGGCGCCCGTCTTCCTCGTGGCCGATGATGCTCTTGGCAAGCAGGCGGCCGAGCAGGGTCTTGACGGTGTTGGCGCTCCAGTCGCGCTCGGCGGGGACCCGCTCGGCGACTTCCTGCGCAGTGAGCGGCGACTCCTCCCAGAGCACCTCCATCACTGCCTGCTCGGCTTCGCTGATCCGCTCGGTCATGAGTCCCTCGTACTGACTACGGCTGTAATCGCCACGATTACGTCTGTAGTCAAGGGGGTGAACGGCCGATGAACGGATTCTGTCAGATGCGTGTCACTGTCTCGCGAAGGTGTCGGATTTGCTTACAATGGGGGTGGCCGCCGGCGCGACGTTAACCATCGAAGGGATTGAGAAAGCACGGTTCGCGCAAAGTGGCACGGCGAGTGCAAAGTATCAGGCACCCGAGCGTTTCGACGCTTCATTTCAGGGTGGGTCGACCGCTTACTTACCGGTCTCGCGTCGACCCACCCGACCCGGGTTCCCTGACATCGATGGCGCGACTCGGCGGGTTTTGCGATTCCCCGTGCTCCGGCGCAGGCCGGAGCGCTGGATCACGCGCGACCACCTATGCGGCCAACGCTCCGGCCTGCGCGATGCCGTGCGAGCAGCAAGAGGTTCCTGCTAATCGATATCGGCACAGCGGACCCCGGCACAAGGCCGGGATGACGACGATGTTATCGCGATCGGCCGATCAAGCCTGCGCGGCGACGCCCTTGTCGGCCAGCAGCTGGGCGAGTTCGCCGCTCTCGTACATCTCCATCATGATGTCCGATCCGCCGACGAATTCACCCCTCACATAGAGCTGGGGGATCGTCGGCCAGTCGGAGAAGGCCTTGATGCCCTGACGGACGCCCTGGTCCTGGAGCACGTCGACGCTCTCGAACTCGACGCCGAGATGGGTGAGGATCGCGATCGCGCGGCTCGAAAAGCCGCATTGCGGGAAGAGCGGGCTCCCCTTCATGAACAGCAAAACGGGATTGGCATCTACCAGACCCTGAATGCGCGCGTGAACGTCGTCGGTCATTTCTATCACTCCTCGGCCGGCGCTTCGGTGGTCAGCTGGAGCGCGTGGAGCACCCCGCCCATGCGCCCGCCGAGCGCTGCATAAACCGCCTGGTGCTGGCGCACCCGCGGCATTCCTTTGAACATGGGGGCGACGACGCGCGCTGCATAGTGGTCGCCGTCACCGGCGAGGTCGGTGATCTCGACGCGGGCATCGGGGATGCCGGCGCGGATCAGTTCCTCGATCTCGGCCGCCGCCATCGCCATGTTATTTGGATTCCATCAGCTGGCGGCGCGCCTCGATCGTCTGCTCCTGGATCGCGCTGCGGATCGTCGCATCGTCGACCTCCACGCCCGCAGCGAGCAAGTCGCCGAGCAGCTTGCGGATCACGTCCTCATCGCCCGCTTCCTCGAAATCGGCCTGGACCACGGCCTTGGCATAAGCGTCGGTCTCTTCAGGCGTGAGCTTCATCCTGGCGGCAGCCCATTGACCGAGCAGGCGGTTGCGCCGCGCGGCGATGCGGAAGGCGATGTCCTCGTCATGGGCGAACTTCGCCTCGAACCCGCGCTCGCGATCGTCGAAAGTGGTCATGTGCTGCTCGCCTTTTGATCTGGTTTCGCCGAGATAGGTCGGACCTGGCAGCATGGCAACGGCACAATCCTCCCCCGCTGCGCGAGGGAGGATTTTAGCTGACCTGCACCACCAATTTCCCGATCGCCTGCCGCGCGGCCATCTTCGCAATCGCCTTTCCGCCTTCCGCCAGCGCAAAGGTCTCGGTCACGCGCGGGGCGATCTTGCCTTCTTTCCACAGCCGGAACAGATGCTCGACATGCGCCTGATTGGCCTGCGGATCGCGCGCGGCGAAGGCGCCCCAGAACACCCCGCAGACGTCGCAGCTCTTGAGCAAAGTGAGGTTGAGCGGGAGTTTCGGAATGCCGGCGGGGAAGCCGACCACCAGATAGCGCCCTTCCCAGCCGATCGCGCGCAAGGCGGGCTCGGCATAGTCGCCGCCTACGGGATCGTAGATGACATCGGCACCCCTGGGACCAACTGCGGCTTTGAACGTCTCGCTCAGCGCCTTCGATTGGTCCTTGTCGAAGGGCGCGCGCGGATAGACGAGCGTCTCGTCGGCACCCGCGGATCGCGCTGCCTCGGCCTTTTCCTCCGAGGAAACCGCAGCGACGACACGGGCGCCGAACGCCTTGCCAAGCTCGATCGCGGCGAGACCGACACCGCCGGCGGCGCCGAGGATGAGCAGGGTCTGCCCGGCTTCGAGATGCCCGCGGTCGAGCAAGGCATGGATCGTCGTGGCATAAGTGAGGAGCAGCGCGGCGCCTTCCTCGAAGCTGCGGCCCTCGGGAAGCGGATAGAGCCGCGCCGCGTCGACCGCGACCTTTTCGGCCAGCCCGCCATGGCCGATTACGCCGAGCACCCGGTCACCCAGCGCGAATTGCGTCACGCCTTCGCCCACTGCCTCGACCACGCCAGCGATCTCGCCGCCCGGCGCGAACGGGCGCGGCGGCTTGAACTGGTATTTGTCTTCAATGATCAGAACGTCGGGATAATTGATCGCGCAGGCACGGACCGCGACCAGCACCTGGCCCTTGCCCGGCGTGGGATCGGGAAGATCCGAGACGCTTAGAGTTTCAGGTCCGCCCGGCGCCTGCGATAAGAGTGCCTTCATTGCCCGCTCCCACTGCGATCCACGGCCGCGACGTGGCGACACCGGATTCGTATTTCGAAATCTCGGTATCTTTTGCCAGTGTCAGGCCGATCTCGTCCAGCCCCTGCATCAGGCAATCGCGGCGGAAGGCATCGAGGTAGAAGGGAAAGCGATCCTGGAAAGGCGTGGTGACCGTCATTGTCTCGAGGTCGATGGTGACGGGATTGTCGCGCGCGACTTCGACCAGCCGGTCGATCGCTTCCTGCGGGAGCACCACGGGGACGATGCCGTTCTTGAAAGCATTGCCCGAAAAGATGTCCGAGAAGCTCGGCGCGATCACCGCCATGATGCCCATGTCGGCGAGCGCCCAGGCGGCGTGCTCGCGGCTCGATCCGCAGCCGAAATTGTCGCCCGCGATCAGGATCGGGCTGCCGGCATAACGCGGATCGTCGAAGATGTTGTCGGGCTGCGCGCGCACCGTCTCGAACGCGCCCTGCCCCAGCCCTTCGCGCGTGGTGGTCTTGAGCCAATGCGCGGGGATGATGATGTCGGTGTCGATATTCTTGGCGCCCCACGGATAAGCGCGCCCCTCGACCTGGCGAACGGGCTCCATCAGAATATCTCCGGCTTTATCGGGGTGCGGGCGTATCCGTCGACGGCGTCTGTGCCTTGACCCGGGTGGCATAGGCCGCGGCGAGGCCGCTCACGATCGTCGCCGCGATCAACGCGTATAGCGCATGCTTCATTGGGCACTCCCTCACACATCCGCCGACATCAGCTCCCTGACATCGGTGAGGCGCCCCGTGACCGCCGCCGCCGCCGCCATGGCGGGAGAGAGCAGATGGGTTCGTGCGCCCGGACCCTGCCTTCCTACGAAGTTTCGATTCGAGGTGGAAGCACAACGTTCGCCGGGGGGAACCTTGTCCGGGTTCATCGCGAGGCACATCGAGCAGCCGGGCTCGCGCCATTCGAAGCCGGCTTCGGTGAAGATGCGGTCAAGCCCCTCGGCCTCGGCCTGGAGCTTGACGAGGCCCGATCCGGGCACGACCAAGGCCTGACGGATGCGGTCGGCGACATGGCGCCCCTTCACCACCGCGGCGGCGGCACGCAGATCCTCGATGCGGCTGTTGGTGCAGCTGCCGATGAAGACGTGCTCGATCTGGATATCCTGCATCGCAGTGCCCGCGGCGAGACCCATATAATCGAGCGACTTCTGCGCGGCGACGCGCTTGGAGGGATCGGCGAAGCTCTGCGGATCGGGGATCACGCCGGTGATCGACACGACGTCCTCGGGGCTGGTGCCCCAGGTCAGCGACGGTGCGATGTCGCTGGCGTGGAGGAGGACGGTCTTGTCGTAACGCGCGCCCGCGTCGGTCGGCAGCGTGCGCCAATAGGCGACGGCCTTGTCCCAATCCTCGGCCGAGGGCGCGAGCGGACGGCCCTTGAGATAGGCGAAGGTCGTCTCGTCCGGGGCGATGAGTCCTGAGCGCGCGCCGCCCTCGATCGACATGTTCGAGACGGTCAGGCGGCCTTCGACCGACATCGCGCGGATGACTTCGCCGGTGAATTCGATGACGTATCCCGTGCCCCCGGCAGCGCCGATCTTGCCGATGATCGCGAGAACGACGTCCTTGGGGCTGACGCCGAAACCCAGCGACCCATCGACGCGGATCTCGAGCGTCTGCGATTGCTGGAGCAGCAGGGTCTGGGTGGCTAGGACGTGCTCGACCTCCGATGTGCCGATGCCGAAGGCGAGCGCGCCGAGCGCGCCGTGCGCCGAGGTGTGGCTGTCGCCGCAAACCAAGGTGGTGCCGGGGAGCGTGAAACCCTGTTCGGGGCCGACGACATGGACGATCCCCTGCCGCGGATCGAGCGCGTCGATATAAGGCACGCCGAACGCGGCGACGTTGCTGCGCAGCGCCGCGAGCTGGCCGGCGCTCGCCACATCGGCGATCGGCAATGCGTTGCCGGCGGCATCGACCCGCGCGGTGGTGGGAAGGTTGTGGTCAGGGACCGCAAGAGTGAGATCGGGCCGGCGCACCGGACGCCCGGCGGCGCGGAGCCCGGCAAATGCCTGCGGGCTGGTGACTTCGTGGACGAGATGCCGGTCGATATAGATCAGGCAGGTGCCATCATCGCGGCGTTCGACGACATGGTCCGCCCAGATCTTCTCGTACAGCGTGCGGGGTTTGCTGGCCATGCAGGCGATCTAGTCCGATCGTGCGCCAGAGCAAGCCGCTACGCAATTTTGCGTCGGGAAGCTGGGCTATTCGCAGGACTCCAGCCTATATTCGTCACCCCGGCCCTGTGCCGGGGTCCACTCAGCCTCGCTGTATGCCTTCGAGCCTCTTGCGCAACGCTTGCCTCCCGGTGGACCCCGGCACAAGGCCGGGGTGACGAAAGGGGCTTGGTGCCGGGTGCACACTCATTGCGCCGGCGCCCTCTCAACTTCCTTGGGCGAGACATAGGATGGATCGTGCGCGAAAGGCAGCGAGTATCCAGCCTTCAATGCATCGAGCACTGCCCGAAAATCCGTCTCGCAGCGGAAGTCGAAGACCTGCTCTGCACGCGCGGCGTCATAAATACGGCTGATCGAATTGGGCAGTTCCCAGCCTTTGGCGGCGTATAACGCAGGTGCATCGGGGAAATAACGTGCGATTACTGTCGCGGCATCGCGTTTGAGTTCTTCGCATTCGTCGCGATCGAACGGCGTCGGCGCGGATATGATGAAGCTGCCAAAGCCGATCCGCGGCGCGGAATCGAGCGCCGCGATATGCGCGCGCGCAGCATCCTCCACGGTAAGGCGGCGGTGGAGCAGCTCGTTGGCCTTCATATTCTCGCCGGAGAGCGTGCGATGCGTATCGTCCTCCTCTGGAAAGAAGCGGCTGGTGCGAAGCACGACGCTGTTGAGGCCCTTTTCGAGATGCGCGAGCCGGCAGAGCTGCTCTGCGGCGAGCTTTGTGACGCCGTAGATGTTGCGCGGCTCGATCGGCCCGCTGGTCTCGTCGAGCCATATTGCATGATCGCCGAGTTCATTGCGGATCGCCTCGCTGATCATCAGCGAGGTGGTCGAAGTGAAGACGAAGCGGTCGTGCCCCGCCGCGGTGGCGGCCTCGAGCAGGTTGAGCGTGCCGGTGACGTTGACGTCGACGAACGCCTGCGCCGGATAACGCACGATGTCGGGCTTGTGCAGCGCGGCGCCGTGGATCACTGCCTCGATGCCATGCTCGGCGAAGATGCGGTCGATCGAGGCGCGATCGGCGACCGAGCCGATCACGTCGGTGTCCGCACCGGGCGCGACGTCGAGGCCGGTCACCACGTCGCCGCGGGCGCGCAGCATCGGCGCGAGGAATCGGCCCAGCCAGCCGGACGAACCTGTCAGCAGGATGCGCATGGGGCGCCCTATGCCCGACTCGGCACCCCGGCGAAAGCCGGGGTCGCGGGCGGCCTACGCTGCGGCATGCGATCCCGGCTCTCGCCGGGATGGCGGCTTAGACGAGCGCCGGCATCGGCGAAGCCTTCGCCTCCGCGGGATCGTGCGCGTCGGCCCAATCGGTGCAGCGCTCGAGCCACGGATTGAGGAACAATGCCGGCAGCTTGAGGAACAACAGCTCGGAATGGATGAAGCTGTCGATCGCGCGCTCCCACCATTTGGGGTCGCGCTTGCCGTTCGCCTTGAGCCAGCCTTCATAGGGCGCCCAATGGCTCGGCTCGTCCTTCTCGATGATGCGGAAGATCTTCATCAGCACTTTGTCGCCCGTGACCATCGGGTGGCGGAGCAGGATGTCGACCTGCTTGTAGCCACGCTGCTCGGTGAGCGAGATCACACGGCAGAGTTTCTCGAACTGGTCGTCCTCGGCGATGATCGCCCGGGTATCGAGATCGTCGATTGTGCGGCGGAACATGATCTCGACGAAGCGATCGATATGGCCGCAGGTGCGATCAACCCGGAGCGGCATCTTGCCCTGCAACTGGAACCAGCGCTTGAACATCAGATAGTGTTTGCGCTCGTCGGCGCGGTGCTTTTCGATCGCGGCGATCAAGGCGAGATCGCCGGGCGCCCGCACCCGCACCGCCTCGAGCACACGATCGATGCTCGTATAGCCCCGGTGCTCGTTATAGATGTAGATCGAGCCCAGCAGGTCGAGATAACGGCGGCGAAACCAGCCCATAGACCAAGGCTAGGCCTGCCCTGCCCGGGCGTCAACGCGATGCTCAGGCGCCTGCCGGGCGGGGCGGCTCCTCCGTGCCGATTGTGATGTCGGGGCTGTCGGAAACGGCGGCTGTCGCCGCTTCCACCGGATCGGGTTGATCGACAACTGTCGCGTCCGTCGCGGCCGTCTCCGCGGGGCCGTTGGCGCCCGGCGTCGGCACGACCTGGACCGGCGTGTCCTTGCCCGCCGGCTCGGCCGTACCAAAATTGGTCTTGCTCAGCAGGTTCGGAACCAGGCGCTCGAAGAAGCCGGCGACGAAGCCGATCAGGAAAACGGTGAGGCCGTTATAGGAACCCTCGGTGGGGCCGTGCACGATGGCCTGATTGTCGAACACCGCAGTCGACACCAGATCGGTGGCGAACAGGCTGTAGAGGACCGCGCCCGAGATCGCGCCGATCACCATTCGCAGCGTCACGTCGATGCGGTTCTCGCGGTTCTGCAGATCGATCACGACGTCGCGGCTCTTCAATCCCGTGACGATCGAGAAGAACGCGCCGACCGTTCCCCCTGAAACCGCGGTCCAGACGGGTCCGAGCTCGGGCGGGAAACGATGGATCGAGTCGAAGGCGCCCGCGGTCAGCAGCGTGGTCAGCCCGACCATGCCGATCACCAGCAGGAAGGCGCGATCGACATATTGCCCCCGCGCGATCGCAGTCCGCTCCGCGATGAGATCGTTCTTGACCTGGGCGAGCAGCTCCTGCGCGAGCTCCAGATTGTTCCCGTCCTCGAGCACCGTGATGATCGCATCCGCTACCCGGCGGTCGTAGCGATAGACCTTGCGGAACTGTTCGCGCTTGGCGCGCGTGCGCCGCCAGTCGAGTGGTCCGCTGAAGAAGCCGGGCGGCGATGCGTCCGGTTTGTCGTCACTCCCGGCATTGTGACTTCGACCCGTGGCTTCGCCGTCCACGGTGCCATCGTCGTTTGCGCTACGCCAGCCGTTGATCAGACCGTTGATCTGCCCGCGCATCGGCATCAGCGGAACGATCCGCGACCGCTGCTGCGATCTGAGAGGCTCCTGATCGGGATCGGCATAGTGCACGATCATTCGGTCGCGCGTACGGTAGATCGCATAGAGAGGCGGATTATACGAATAGACCTTGAGGATCCGCTCGCCGGCGGGATCCTTTGCACCTTTGACGATATCCTCGACCTTGCTGGCACACGCTTCGTCGTTGGGCATAGCCAAACCCCCGTCGATTCCCGGGCAGTGATCCGAACAGGATGAATGCCAGAATATCCAACGAGGGGCTATACTATTGCTGGATTGCGCCTCTGCTCAGCCGCGACATCGCGTATTCAGGCAACGAGCGCCGAATATCCTGCCGTGGTCTTCGCCGCCACTTCCTCCGCGGTCATCCCGGGCGCCAGCTCGATCAGCCGGAACGGGCTGTCATGATCGACGCGCTGGAACACCGCGAGATCGGTGATGATCATGTCGACGACGTTCCTGCCGGTGAGCGGCAAGGTGCATTCGGGAATGAACTTGGGATCGCCGTTCTTGCTGGTATGCTCCATCACCACGATGATCTTCTTGACCCCGGCGACGAGATCCATCGCGCCACCCATGCCCTTGATCATCTTGCCGGGGATCATCCAGTTGGCGATGTCGCCCTTCTCGCTCACTTCCATCGCGCCCAGCACGGTCAAGTCGATATGCCCGCCGCGGATCATCGCGAAACTGTCGGACGAGCTGAAATAGACCGAGCTGGGCAGCTCGCTGATCGTCTGCTTGCCGGCATTGATCAGGTCCGGGTCGACTTCGTCGTCATACGGAAACGGCCCGATGCCGAGCATGCCGTTTTCGGACTGGAGCGTGACCTCGACGCCTTCGGGGATATGATTGGCGACGAGCGTCGGAATGCCGATGCCGAGATTGACGTAGAAGCCGTCCTGCAGCTCTTTCGCGGCGCGCGCGGCCATTTCGTCACGGGTCCAGGGCATTATCGTTGGTCTCCAGTCATAATTGGTTCCAGCCGCGGCGCAGTCCGACCGCGTGCACCAGCCCCATCGCGAGCACGATTCCAGCCGACCACAAGGCGAAGGTTTGAGACAGGTCCGGCCGGCCCAGCAATTCCGGGCGGAACATCAGTCCGCGCAGCAGATATATTGCGGTTATCCCGATCAGGGCGAGGCGCAACAAGGGCATACGACGGATCACCCCCGCCCCGGCGAGTGCATAAGCGGCCCAGATCGTCAGCCCGGCCGCAATTGCGACCGTGACGAGCACCGGCTGCCACGCGCCGCGTTCGACAGCGTGCACCACCTGTGGCGGCGCTCCGACTGCGCGATACCAGGCGCTACCCCCTGCTATGCAGGCGAGATGCACCAGCGCAGCCAGCCCGCTCGCGATGCCGCCGGCCAGCAGCCACGGATTGCGATCGAGCCTCACCGCGGTGCCGCGCCCGGATCGGTCCAGCGCGCGTCTGGCGGGAAGATGTCGTCGAGGCCGCCCTTGAGTGCCGTGCCGTAGACCGGGTTGGGCAGCATGAACCAGCCGGCACCCCATAGCGGGGCGAGCAAGGTCCCGCCGACGGTGTTGCGCCGGGCGGCGATGCTTGCATCGGGAGCATTGAACAGGTCGCTGAAATCGCCGAGCTGATCGCCGGCCATCGCGACGATACAGTAACGCCCGGCGATCTTCTGGCGGCGCGAATCCTTGCCGCTGGGCTCGCCCTCGCCGCGCAGCCACAAGGTGTCGAACAGCGCCGCCGGGCCGAGGCCGGCATGATCGAGCGCGGCCGCGGTCTGCGCCGCGCTGGCGGCGGAGCGGTTGGAATTGAAGATCACGGTGAAGCCTTCGCGCCGGGCGGCGGCGAGCGCCTCGGCCGCGCCGGGAACCGCCGCGACCTTATCGGCGCCGGTCTGCTCCCAGCGGCTCCAGCGTGCGGCATCGTAGCCGCCGCCGCTTGCCGCCTCGTCGCGTTCGTAGCCGAGATTGAGCAAAGCGGTCTCGTCAATGTCGAGCACCACGGCGAGCGGCCGCTTGCCGCAGGTTTCGAAGCGCGGATTGTCGAGCGTCGATCCGGGCGTGAGCACCACCGAGCGGATCTGCGACTTGTCGCGGCGATAGCCGATCTCGACCTTCAGATAATTCCACAGCGCTTGATACGCCTGAAGGCTGAGCGCCGCGGCCTCACCCGAGCCATAGAGATATTGCATTGCCGGCGGCGCATTGCCGCCAGTTGGGGCCGCGGCCGCGGGGGCGCCGCTCGGTGGAGGCAGCGCGGTGAGCGTAGTGATCTCGACCTTGCTGCCGTCCGCCGCAGTGAAAACCTGCCCCGGCTTGGGCGTCGGCTGCGCCTGCTGCCGCGCGCGTTCGCGCTTCGACGCGCGGCTCTGTTTGCTGGCCTTGAACACGCCGGCGCCCGCGGCGAGCGGCGCGGCGACCATCGCAGCAGCGCAGCCAGAGAGCAGGATCCCCCCCGCCGCGGCAAGCGCGAAACCGGCAGGAAGGCGCCCGGAGATCACGCCGCCTCGCGGGCGCGCACGGTGCGGAACTCGATCTTCTTGTCGTAGGGCGCGCCGACGATCAGCCGCTTCACATAGATGCCGGGCAAGTGGATCGCATCGGGATCGAGGCTGCCGACGGGAACGACTTCCTCGACCTCGGCGACGCAGATCTTGCCCGCCGTGGCCATCGGCTGGTTGAAGTTGCGCGCGGTCTTGCGGAAGATGAGATTGCCGCTCTCGTCGGCCTTCCAGCCCTTGATGATCGCCAGGTCGGCACGGATGCCGCGTTCGAGGATAAATTCCTCGCCGTCGAAGACCTTCACTTCCTTGCCCTCGGCGACCTGGGTGCCGACGCCGGTCTTCGTATAAAAGCCCGGGATCCCGGCGCCGCCCGCCCGGCAGCGTTCGGCGAGCGTGCCCTGCGGGCAGAACTCGACCTCGAGCTCGCCCGAGAGATATTGGCGCTCGAACTCCTTATTCTCGCCGACATAGGACGAGATCATCTTCTTGACCTGGCGCGAACGGAGCAGCTTGCCGAGGCCTTCATTGTCGATCCCGGCATTGTTCGAGGCGATGGTGAGGTCCTTGACTCCCGCGGCCTGGATCGCGTCGATCAGCCGCTCGGGGATGCCGCACAGGCCGAAGCCGCCGGCACACAGAGTCATGCCGTCGAACAGCAGCCCTTCCAGCGCTGCCTCGGCGTTGGGATAGAGCTTCTTCATGGCGCGATTCTCTCCTGACCTGCCCGGGCGATAATCCGCCCCTGCCCGGCCGGTCAAGCGAACCTGAACCGGCTTTCAACTTTGCTTTTGTTTGCGTCGCAACCTTGGCTGCCGCGCGACAGCTTCCTATATGATGCGCGCCCGTAATAGATGCCGAAAATAGCAGATGTTGCAGAATAGTTACGGTGACAAATTTGTTACCGCACTGCAGCATTGCAGACATTGACCCTAAAATTTTCAAACCTACGTAGCGCTCCCCGGCCCTTTTCTGGGACCGGGATAGTATAGTACGAAGGATAAAATAATGCGTTTGTTCGCAGTGTCGGCGCTTGCCCTCGCAACTCTTGCCACGCCCGCTTTTGCTCAGGAAGCGACCTCAACTTTCACTGGCCCGCGCGCTGAAGTCGTCGCCGGCTGGGATCATGTCGGCAGCTCCGGCGAGGGTGCATCGGGCTTCACTTATGGTGGTGCGCTTGGCTATGATGCGCAGATCGGCAGTGCCGTGATCGGCGCCGAAGCCGAGATCACCGGCTCGACCACCGAGGAAGATGGCGCCAGCGCCGGTCGTGACCTCTATGTCGGCGGCCGCATCGGTTTCGTCGCGCTGCCGAATACGCTGCTTTACGCCAAGGGCGGCCTGACCAACGCGCGCGTCAACATCGACGGCCTCGGCTCGGTCAACACCGACGGCTATCGCTTTGGCGGCGGCGTCGAGCACAATTTCGGCCGCTTCTACGGCAAGGTCGAGTATCGCTATTCGCGCTACGAAGAGATCGATCTCAATCGCGACCAGGTGATGGCGGGCCTCGGCATCCGCTTCTGATCGTCTGATCACAGCAGGTTTGGGCCGCGCGGGCATTTGCTCGCGCGGCCCTTTTGCATTCGGAGCGCGCCACGGTAGGAAAGCGACATGACCAAGCTTCGCACCGGCGGCCGCATCCTCGTCGACAATCTCCTGGCGCAGGGCTGCGACCGCATCTTCCACGTCCCGGGAGAGAGCTTCCTCGCCGTACTCGATGCACTGCATGACACGCCCGAAATCGACCTCGTCACGTGCCGGCAGGAAGGCGGCGTCGGCTTCATGGCATGCGCCGACGGGGCGATGACCGGGCGCCCGGGCGTTGCTTTCGTCACACGCGGGCCGGGGGCGACCAATGCCTCGATCGGTGTGCACGTCGCGATGCAGGATTCGCAGCCGATGCTGCTGTTCATCGGCGATGTCGACCGCGGCATGCGCGACCGCGAAGGATTTCAGGAAGTCGACTTCCCCGCTTTTTTCGGCCCCATCGCAAAATGGGCGACGCGGATCGAGGATGCGGCGCGGATTCCGGAATATGTCGCGCGGGCGTGGAATGTGGCCACAAGCGGTCGGCCGGGGCCGGTGGTGATCGCGCTGCCCGAGGACATGCTGTGCGACGTGGTCGAAGCAGTCGATCGTCCGCCTTTGCCGCGAATCACCCAGGCACCCGACCGGCACGCGATGCAGGCCCTGGCGGGGCTGATCAAGCAAGCCGAACGGCCCGTCGCCATCGTCGGCGGCGCCGGGTGGACCGCAGCGGCGGGCGCGACCTTCGCCAGCTTCGCCGAGCGGATCGGGCTGCCGGTGGCGGCAGCGTTCCGGCGACAGGACGCGCTGCCCGCCGGTGCATCGGTCTATGCGGGCAATCTTGGTTATGGACCCAATCCGAAGCTGGTCTCGCGGATCAGAGGCGCGGACCTGATCCTCGCGGTGGGTGCGCGGCTAGGCGAGGCGACCACCGACGGCTATTCGCTGATCACCCCCGACCATCCTGGCCAGACGCTGATCCATGTCCATCCCGATCCCAACGAACTCGGCCGGGTCTACCGCGCCGATGTCGCGATCTGCGCCGACATGGCGAGCTTCGCCGGAGCCGCGGGACTAGAGAATATCGGCGCGGTCAAAGGCGGTGCGGCCGCCGAGGCGCATGCCGAATGGCTCGAATGGTCGACACCGAAGCCGCGCGGGGGCGCCACGCTCGATCTCGGCCAGTGCGTCGCGGCGATGCGCGCAGCGATGCCGGCGGACACGATCCTCTGCAACGGCGCGGGCAATTTCTCAAGCTGGTGGCATCGTTATTGGCCCTATGGCGCCCAGCCCTCGCAGCTTGCCCCCACGGCCGGCGCGATGGGCTATGGCGTTCCCGCCGCCGTCGCCGCCAAGCTGCGTGCCCCGGAGCGGCAGGTCGTCGCGCTGGCGGGCGACGGCGATTTCATGATGAACGGACAGGAACTCGCGACTGCGATCCAGCACAATGCCGACATCCTCGTGCTCGTCATCGACAACGGTGCCTATGGCACCATCCGCATGCATCAGGAGCGTGAATATCCGGCGCGGCTTTCGGGCACGAAGCTGCACAATCCGGACTTCGCCGCGCTCGGCCGGGCCTATGGCTGCTGGACCGAGACGGTAGAGCGAACCGAGGAATTCGCGCCCGCGCTGGCGCGTGCTCTGGCCGAGACCGGGGTGCGGCTGCTCCACCTCAAGACCGATGTGGAATTCATCACCCCGGGAACGACAATCACTGCGCTCCGCGACCGCTAACCGGTTCCGAAGCCTCTATAATGGGGGCAAGGAGACTGACATGGGTTGGAAGACGGCGCACATCGGCAAGGAAGGCGATCAGTTCGCGGTTTCCGGTGTGAGAGTGTGGCAGCAGGAATGGCGTTGGCTCGGCGGCAAGACCGTTATGCTGCCCAATCCGCTCGAACCGGTAGAGACGCAATCGTTCATGATCTGCGAGGTCGGCACTCCGAATCGGCCGATCCGCTTCGCAGCGAGCAAGCTGGGGAGCGGGCTGTGGTCGTTCTACGTCCCTGACTGAATGACAAAGGGCGGCCTCTTGCGAGACCGCCCTTCGGAATTCGAGGTTCGCCGCGGCGACGTCAGACGTCGTCGCCGAGCGCACCCTTGACCTTGCCGGCGAGCTGCTGGCCCTTGCCCTTGAGCTCCTGCGCGGCGCCTTCGTCGCGAGTCTCGGGATTGTTGCTCTCCTGCTTGATCTTGCCGGCCGCCTCGTTGAGGTTGCCCTTGATCTTGTCGACGAGTTCACCCATGATTTCAAACTCCTGGCCGCGAACCGGCGCGTGACTGCGCCTCGTACTAGCGTGCATCCCAATAACGGTTCGCGCGGGACGGGGTTCCTGAAATGCCCGATCGGATTGCCGAACATTATGAGCGCCACGCCCATGCGTTCGACGAAGCACGCCGCAAGAACTTCGTCGAGAAGAGCTGGCTCGACCGCTTCCTGCTGGGCGTCCCCAAGGGAGGGCAGGTGCTCGACCTCGGCTGCGGCGCGGGCGAGCCGATCGCCCGCTATCTGATCGACCGCGAGCGGCAGCTGACCGGAGTCGATGCCTCCGAAGCGATGATCACATTGGCCCGGACCCGGTTCGGGCGGCACCGCTGGATCTGCGGCGACATGCGCGACGTCGCGATGGAGGGCCCGTTCCACGGAGTGATCGCGTGGGACAGTATCTTCCACCTGCGTCCGGAGGAGCAGGCGGCGATGGTGGTCAAGGCTGCGCAATGGCTGGAGCCGGGCGGCGCCTTTCTGTTCAACACCGGTTCGGCGCGCGACGAGACGATCGGCTGCCAGTTCGGCGACGAATTGTACCACGCCAGCCTCGCCCCGGCCGAATATCGCGCGCTGTTCGCGGAGCACGGGCTGCTCGAAGTGGCATTCGTGCCGCACGATCACACCACCGGCGGAAGGGCGATCTGGCTGGCGCGCAAGCGGCACTGAGGCGGTTGACTGGTTGACTAATTGACTCGTTTGCGGGTTTTTCGCGGGACGCGGCGTCGAAGCGTCCGCGACGCGACAGCTTTGCGCCGCAAACGCGACAGTCACGCGCCACCTGCGCTAGGGTTGCGCGACACCTGCGCTACCGGCGCGCCACACGCACGCGGCTGCGGCGCCTTCGACACGCACGCGCGATGCGATGCGACTCAACGACAGGAAAGAGCAGCCGGCATTACCGACCGCCCGAGGCAAGTAGAGCAAATCCTACATTGCAAGGGCGTGCCACTATGCTCGGGCTCGGGCTCAGGCGCCCGCGCTTATTTTTGCCGCGAGATTGACCGCCGCCCTGCCTTGTGTGTCCGCCGCGGCGCGCGCCATGGTTTCCCAAGTGATCGCGGAGCGCTCATGCATTTCCCGGCGATTAGGCAGGTTGGTCTTTTCGGCTGCCGCGCGCTGGGCCGCGGCGTTCGCTAGATAGGTCTCGATCGTCGTCATCGCCCCCCTATCGCCGAAATCCTCTCGCGCGTCGAATCTCGGTGTGGCTGCACGGTCAAGCTCAACAGCCGACGTTCGCAGGGCCGATCGATCGAACGGATACCGCCAGTAGCGGACATCCTGTTCAGGCAATAACATCGGCGTCAGCGCCGGACGATACGAATTGCCGCGTTTGTGCTCCTTGCGCTGCTTCCGCTCGCGTTTGCGCTGTTGATGATCCACCTTGTCGGTTGCGACCAGGGCCTGCCAAACGGCTGTGCCGGCGCGAGTATTTTGCTCATCGCGGTTATTGGGTCAAATTCAGGCGCCGTAAGCGGTTGTAGCGTCCGCTCACCGCGTCAGCCCGCCTGGCCCGTCCTGATCACGCGATTGCCGGAGAATGGTGGTTAGCTGCCATTGCGCGAATAGGGCATCTCCCTAGATTGCGACCATGCAGAAGGCGCTACAGCACTGGACATGGCTCACGCCTTTGGCTGGATGGATGATGATCCTCCTCAGCTACGGAGCCACGGTTCCCGCCCTTCCGCTGGCACTGGTCCTGATCGCAACCGTACTCGCTGCCGTGCACCATGCCGAATTGATCGCACACCGCGTGGGGGAGCCGTTTGGCACGTTTTTGCTGGCAGTGGCCGTGACGGTCATCGAGCTCGGCCTTATCGTGACACTGATGGCCGCCGCGGGCCCGGGAGCGACGACCCTCGCGCGAGATACCGTTTTCGCCGCGGTCATGATCATCCTGAATGGCCTTGTCGGTATCTGCATCTTCATCGGCGCCATCCGGTTCAAGGAGCAGGTCTTTCAGCAGACGGGCGTGAGTGCCTCGCTCGCTACCCTCTGCGCGCTGACTGTCCTTACGCTGGTGCTACCTAACTTCACCGTCAGCGAGCCCGGACCCGTCTACTCCTTCTCCCAGCTCGGCTTCGTGGCCGTTGTTTCCTTCCTTCTCTACGTGACGTTCGTCATGGTCCAGACGGTGCGCCACCGCGATTACTTCCTTCCCGACAAGGCAGTCGCAGCCGACACCGAGGTGCACGCCGAGCCTCCGTCGGTGTCGCGTGCGTGGCTGTCCTTCGCCCTTCTGCTCGCATGCCTTGGCGCGGTTGTGCTGCTGGCCAAGATGCTTTCCACGCCCATCGAAGGAGCGGTCGCTTCCGCCGGGGCTCCGCGGGCGCTGGTCGGCGTCATCATCGCAGCGCTCGTTCTGCTTCCCGAGAGCGTCGCGGCGGTCCGGGCAACGCTTGCCAACCGGCTGCAGACCAGCCTCAACCTCGGTCTGGGCTCCGCACTTGCAACGATCGGACTGACCATACCGGCAGTCGCGGCGCTCTCGATCGCCGCCGACCTCCCGATCGCGCTCGGGCTCGATACCAAGAGTGCGGTGCTGCTCTTCCTGACGCTGATCGTGTCCACCCTGAGCTTGGGCGCCGGAAAGACCACCGTCCTCCAAGGCGCCGTCCATCTGGTGATCTTCGCTGTGTATCTTTTCACGACCATCGTACCCTGACTGGCCTTTCGTTGGCCGACGTCCGGTCTTCCGGATGGCCCGGGGGATCGCCGCATGCCCGCTAGTGGGCGTTAGCTACCGGTCTGCTTTGCAAACCACCCAATCGCAAAAGATATCGCGCTCCTGCGAAGGCAGGAGCACCAGGCGCGCGGCGCTAGATCAGCCCCGCCAGCGGGCTCGACGGATCGGCATAGCGCCGTTTGGCCATGCGGCCGGCGCGGTAGGAGAGCCGGCCCGCCTCGACCGCCGCCTTCATCGCGGCGGCCATCAGGATCGGATCCTTCGCCTCGGCGATCGCGGTGTTCATCAGCACGCCGTCGCAGCCCAGCTCCATCGCCACCGCCGCGTCCGACGCCGCGCCGACGCCGGCATCGACCAGCACCGGCACCTTGGCGCCCTCGACGATCAGCCGGATCGTCACCCGGTTCTGGATGCCGAGCCCTGAGCCGATCGGCGCGCCCAGCGGCATGATCGCGACTGCGCCGACATCCTCGAGCCGCTTCGCCGCGATCGGATCGTCGACGCAATAGACCATCGGCTTGAAGCCTTCGTTCGCGAGGATCTCGGTCGCGCGCAGCGTTTCGACCATGTCGGGATAGAGCGTGCGCGCCTCGCCGAGCACTTCGAGCTTGACGAGGTCCCAGCCCCCGGCTTCGCGCGCCAGTCGCAGCGTCCGGATCGCGGACTCGGCGTCGAAGCAGCCCGCGGTGTTGGGGAGATAGGTGATCTTCTTCGGATCGATATAGTCGGTGAGCATCGGCGCGCCCGGATCGGAGACGTTGACCCGGCGCACCGCGACAGTGACGATCTCCGCGCCCGACGCTGCGACCGCCGCGGCGTTCTGCTCGAAATCCTTGTACTTGCCGGTGCCCACGATCAGCCGCGAACGGAAAGTCCGGCCCGCGACGCTCCAGCTGTCCTCGACAAGCGGGCCGGCATGGTCGCCACCCCCAACGAAATGGACGATCTCGAGCTCGTCGCCGTCGGCCACGACGACCTCGCCCAAGGTCGAGCGCGGCACCACTTCGAGATTGCGCTCGACCGCGATCTTCTCGGGCACCAGCCCGAGCTGCTCGGCGAGCTGGATGATGGTGAGGCCAGCGATCACCCGCTTGTGCTCGCCATTGACTGTTATGCTGACCGTGCCGTCCGTATGCGCCATCACTATCTCCTGCGAGGCACTTAGGCGCGGACCCGGCTTTGTCAAAGGTCTCCGGCGGCAACCACCGCATTTCGCCACACCAGCGCCGGGCGGTTCTCGCCTGCGGTGGAATCGGTCATCGGGTCTGCGGAGAGCACGCGATCGCATCTTGCGGAGTCGAAGCGCGAGATCGTGCGCGGCGCGAACACCGCGCAGGTCAGCAGGCCGCGCTTCTTGTCGCGCGCCTCAACGAGGATCACGCCGCGTTGTCCTTCGGGATAGGTGCGCATGAAGGCCTTCCGCATCATCCATTCGGGCGGAGTAACCAGCTGCGACGCGCCACGTGCGAACTGCACCATCGCCGCCCGCACCTTCCACTTGATCGCCGCTCCTCCCTTTTCCGGCAGCGTTCCCTCAGGCAACGCAATGCCTTTGCCCGCCACCAGCAGACAAGCTGCGGCGTCGATCGTCTTCGACCCGGCTGATTCGACCGTCTTGCAGGCGCGCGTCACGCCCTCCGCATCGATGGTCAGTTCCACCAATACGCCCCTGACATCGACCGGCTGCGACGGCGTGCCCGCGGTTAGCAACAGCGATAAAACGAAGGGAAGGATCATGGCGCAGCTCCCGAATGAGGCTACGCCGCTTCTGGCCGGCCAGCCTTAACAACGCGTTCGCATCGGCCTTTTGCGCTGCGCGTGACGAACCGCTAAGGAGCCCCAAGCCTCACGATCCACGGGAACCCCAGCTTTGGCCGACACGATCTACGTCCTCAACGGCCCCAACCTCAACCTGCTGGGGCTGCGCGAGCCGGAGATCTACGGCTCGGACACGCTGGACGACATTGCGGGCCGGATGGAAGATCGCGCGAAAGAGCTCGATCTCGAGATCGACCTGCGCCAGTCGAACCATGAGGGGCACCTCATCGACTGGCTCCACGAAGCGCAGGCCCGGGGCGCCAAGGCCGTCATCCTCAATCCGGGTGGCTACACGCACACTTCGATCGCGTTGCACGATGCCGTCAAGAGCGTCACGACGCCGGTGATCGAGGTTCATCTTTCCAACCCGCATGCGCGCGAGGACTTCCGACACACCAGCTATGTCGGTCGTGCCGCGCGCGGAACCATCGCGGGCTTCGGCGCGCTGTCGTACATGCTTGCGCTTGAAGCCGCGGCGCGTCTCTGACATGAGCCCGCGTTTCATCGGATAAAAGGGTCGCAATGGCCGAAGATACCAAACAAGGGGCGATGCATGTCGATATCGAGCTGGTTCGCCAGCTCGCCGCCGTGCTCGACGAGACGCAGCTTACCGAAATCGAAGTAGAAGACGGCGAACGCCGCGTGCGCGTGGCACGGACGGTGACGGCCGCGCCGGCGATGCAATATGCCCCACCGGCCGCCGCGCCCGCCGCAGCCGCGCCGGCCGCTGACGTGGGCGCCCCGGCGCCTGCCGCCGCAGTGAACGCAGTCAAGTCGCCGATGGTCGGCACGGCCTATCTCAAGCCCAATCCCGAGGCGAAGCACTTCGTTTCGGTGGGCGACAAGGTCGCCGCTGGCGATACGCTGCTGATCATCGAGGCGATGAAGGTGATGAACGCGATTCACGCGCCCGCCGCGGGCACGGTCAAGGCGATCCTGATCGAGAACGGCCAGCCGGTCGAGTTCGATCAGCCGCTCGTGGTCGTCGAGTAAGCATGGCCGAAATCAAGAAGCTGCTGATCGCCAATCGCGGCGAGATCGCGCTGCGCATCCACCGTGCCTGTCACGAGATGGGGATCAAGACCGTCGCGGTGCACTCGACCGCCGACTCGGACGCGATGCACGTCCGTCTCGCCGATGAGGCGATCTGCATCGGGCCGCCGAGCGCGACCGAGAGCTATCTCAACATCCCCAACATCATCTCGGCCGCCGAAATCTCGGGCGCCGACGCGATCCACCCGGGGTACGGCTTCCTCTCGGAGAACGCCCAGTTCGCCGAGATCGTCGAAGCGCACGGGATCATCTTCGTCGGGCCAAAGCCCGAGCATATCCGCACGATGGGCGACAAGATCGAGGCCAAGCGCACCGCGGGCGCGCTCGGCCTGCCGCTCGTCCCGGGCTCGGACGGCGCGATCAGCGATCTGGCCGAAGCCAAGGAAATCGCGGCCAAGGCCGGCTATCCGGTGATCATCAAGGCGGCTTCCGGCGGCGGCGGGCGCGGCATGAAGGTGTGCACGTCCGAGGACCAGCTCGAGACCTTGATGCAACAGGCGGGCAGCGAGGCGAAGGCCGCGTTCGGCGACGCCACCGTCTATCTCGAGAAATATCTCGGCAATCCGCGCCATATCGAGATCCAGGTGTTCGGCGACGGCAACGGCAATGCCGTCCATCTCGGCGAGCGCGACTGCTCGCTCCAGCGCCGTCACCAGAAGGTGCTCGAGGAAGCCCCCTCCCCGGTGCTCGGCCAGGCCGATCGCGAGCGGATCGGCGGCGTCTGCGCCAAGGCGATGGCCGATATGGGCTATCGCGGCGCGGGGACGATCGAGTTCCTGTGGGAGAATGGCGAGTTCTACTTCATCGAGATGAACACCCGGCTGCAGGTCGAGCATCCGGTGACCGAGATGATCACCGGGCTCGATCTGGTCCGCGAGCAGATCCGCGTGGCGGAAGGCCATGGCCTGTCGTGCGAGCAACACCAGATCCAGTTTCGCGGCCACGCGATCGAATGCCGGATCAACGCCGAGGATCCGCGCACCTTCGCGCCATCACCGGGCACCGTGCAGCAGTTCCACGCCCCCGGCGGGATGCACGTCCGCGTCGATTCGGGGCTCTACGCCGGCTATAAGGTGCCGCCTTATTACGACAGCATGATCGCCAAGCTGATCGTCTATGGCTCGACGCGCGAACGCTGCCTGATGCGGCTGCGCCGCGCGCTCGAGGAGTTCGTGATCAGCGGCATGAAGACCACCATCCCGCTCCATCAGGCTTTGCTCGACGACCCCGAATTCCAGCAGGGCGCGTACACGATCAAGTGGCTCGAAGAGTGGCTGGCGAAGCAGGAAGCGTGAAAGCCACGATCTACCACAATCCGCGCTGCTCGAAATCGCGCGAGGCGCTGGCGATCCTGCAGGAGGCCGGCGCCGAGGTCGAGGTGGTCGAATATCTCAAGACCCCGCCCTCGCGCGCGAAGCTGGCAGCGCTCTATGCCCGCGCCGGGATCAGCCCGCGCGCCGGGCTGCGGATCGCCGAGGATGGCGCCAAGCCGCTCAAGTCCGCCGACGGCGATACCATCCTCGATGCGATGATGGTCGATCCGCTGCTGATCGAACGCCCGCTGGTCGAAACCGAAAAGGGCGTTCGGCTCGGCCGACCACCGGAGAAGGTGCGCGAGATCCTGTGACGGCCGGCAACGTGGTCCGCCCCGGCCATAATGCGTGGCGCGTCGAGCATGCCGACCGCGTGTCGGTGATCGTCGATGCCGAGGATTATTTCCGCGCCGCGCGCGATGCGATGCTGGAGGCGAAGCGCCAGATTCTGCTGATCGGCTGGGACTTCGACGCGCGAATCCGGCTGGCGGAGGCTTCGGATGCTGCGCCGGACGCGCCCGAGCAGGTCGGACCGTTCATCACCTGGCTCGCCCGGCGCAATCCGGAGCTCGAAATCTATCTGCTGCGCTGGGATGTCGGCGCGCTGAAGACCTATTTGCGACCCAGGACCTTGAGCACCACGATGCGCTGGATGCTCCATCCGCGCATCCATCCACGGCTCGACAGCAGCCACCCGCCGGGTGCGTCGCATCACCAGAAGATCGTCGTGATCGACGATTGCCTCGCTTTCTGTGGCGGCATCGACATGACCAACAAGCGCTGGGACACGCGCGGGCATCGCGACGACGAGCCCGGCCGCGTCGACCCGGATGGCGCGACCTATATGCCGTGGCATGACGCTTCCACGGCGCTGCAGGGTCCGGTGGCGCGGGCGCTGGGCGAGCTCTGCCGCGAACGTTGGGAATTGTCGGGCGGCAAGCCGATCGCCCCGCCGCCCGCCCGCGCGGCGTGCTGGCCCGAAATCCTGACGCCGCATTTCACGGACGTGCCCGCGGCGATCTCGCGCACCCAACCCGAGATGAAGGGAGTCGAAGCCGTCCATGAGATCGAGCAGCTCTATCTCGACCTGATCGCCCGCGCCGAGCAATGGATCTATGCCGAGAGCCAATATTTCGCCTCGCGCCGCATCGCCGAGGCGATTGCAAGACGCCTCGACGAGCCCGACGGCCCCGAGATCGTCATCGTCAATCCCGAACAGGCCGATGGCTGGCTCGAGCAAGTCGCGATGGACACGGCGCGCGCCCGGCTGGTCGAGGCGCTGCGCAGGCGCGACACGCATGGCCGGCTGCGGATCTACCACCCGTTCACTGCGGGCGGCGCGCCGATCTATGTCCACGCCAAGATATTGGTGATCGACGATCTGGTGCTGCGAGTCGGCTCGTCCAACTTCAACAATCGCTCGCTGCGGCTCGATACCGAGTGCGACGTGACGATCGAGGCGGGGCCGGCGGAGGCGGCGAAGCGCGGTCATATCGTCTCGATCCGCAACGGCCTGCTGGCGGAGCATCTCGGCTGCACCCCCGAGGAGGTCGCAGAAGCGATCGAGAGCGAGTCGCTGATCGCGGCGATCGAGCGACTGCGCCAGCGCGGCAGCAAGACGCTGCGGCCATACGAAGTCCCCGATCTCGAGGGCGTGACCGCGTGGCTCGCCGATCACGAGGTGCTCGATCCCGAGAACCCCGAGGATCTGTTCGAGCCGATCGCCGGCGGCGGGCTGTTCCGGTGGCTGCGCAAGCCGCAGTAGCGGACCTGCCGCCCTGATCGCGCCGAGCTGTGCCCTCTGCGCGCCCGCTGCAGCCGCAGCGATTGATTCCCGAACGCCGGGTGGCGAGACTGGTCGGAACGCCTCGGCGCCTCATACCAGGGACCGCGCATGCTACCGGATCTGCTGTTTGCGCTTCTCGTCCTCGGCGCGTCGGCGAACATGACCTCCGAGAACGCTGTGGACACCGGTCCCGCCCGCGACATCCAGCGCGGGTCGCGCCCCTGTTCGATGGATGCGCTCTGTCCGGCGGCGAAGCGGCGCATGATCAGCGAGTATAACCGTCGGAAAAGCGACGAGGGCGAGGCGAAGGCGAATGCCTGGGCTATGGAGGAAGGAAACCGCTTCCGCAGGCAGCTCGTCGCCGAGGGGGTGTGCCCGCCCCTGGCAGCGGAAGGTAGCCAGCCCGCTGCGGCGAAAAGCCCGACGGCAAGCCGCCTCTGCGCAACCGCCAGGGCAAGACCTGCAAGAATGTCGGCGTGGAGAATCGGATGATCCCGAACTTCGGCGGGGCGCCCATGACGATGGTTCTGGTTCCGGTGTGCAAGGACTGACTGGATCGGCCACCGCGAACGCAGCATGCAAGATCACACCGGGGATGACGAACCGCGATACCCCCGCTAAAGCCCCGCGGCATGACCCAGATCACGCCTGAGATCGTCGCCGAGCACGGCCTGTCCCCCGAGGAATATGCGCGCGTCCTGCACGCGATGGGCCGCGAGCCCAATCTGACCGAATTGGGCATCTTCAGCGTGATGTGGTCCGAGCATTGCAGCTACAAATCGAGCCGCATCCATTTGAAGAAGCTGCCGACCACCGGCCCGCAAGTGATCTGCGGCCCGGGCGAGAATGCCGGCGTGGTCGATATCGGCGACGGGCAGGCGGCGATCTTCAAGATGGAGAGCCACAACCACCCCTCGTATATCGAGCCCTATCAGGGCGCGGCGACGGGCGTCGGCGGGATCCTGCGCGACGTGTTCACGATGGGCGCGCGGCCGGTGGCCAACATGAACGCGCTGCGTTTCGGGCGGCCCGATCATCCCAAGATGCGCCATCTGATCGCCGGCGTGGTCCACGGCATCGGCGGCTATGGCAATTGCGTCGGCGTGCCGACGGTGGGCGGCGAAGTGAACTTCCACCCGGCCTATGACGGCAACATCCTCGTCAACGCGATGACCGTCGGCGTCGCCGATCAGGACAAGATCTTCTATTCGGCCGCCTCCGGCATCGGCAATTCGATCGTCTATGTCGGCTCCAAGACCGGCCGCGACGGCATTCACGGCGCAACGATGGCGAGCGCGGACTTCGGCGAGGATTCGGAAGAGAAGCGCCCCACCGTCCAGGTCGGCGACCCGTTCACCGAGAAGTTGCTGATCGAGGCGTGCCTCGAGCTGATGGCCAGCGACGCGATCGTCGCGATCCAGGACATGGGCGCCGCGGGCCTGACCTCCTCTTCGGTCGAGATGGCGAGCAAGGGCGGCGTCGGCATTGAGTTGATCATGGACGACGTGCCGCAGCGCGAAACCGGCATGACTCCGTACGAGATGATGCTGAGCGAGAGCCAGGAGCGCATGCTGATGGTCCTCAAGCCCGGCCGCGAGGATTTCGCCGAGGCGATCTTCCGCAAATGGGAGCTGGATTTCGCAGTGATCGGCCATGTCACCGATACCGGCCGGATGGTGCTAAAATGGAAGGGCGAGGTCGTCGCCGACATTCCACTGGCCCCGCTCGCCGACGACGCACCGCTTTATGATCGCCCGCACGTGCCGACCCCGAAGCGCGCGCCGCTGACCGACCTGCCCGAAAGCAAGGATCCGGCCGCGGACCTGGTCAAGCTGATGGGCTCGCCCGACATCGCCAGCCGCCGCTGGATCTGGGAGCAATATGACCACATGGTCGGTGCCGACACCGTCCAGCGCCCGGGCGGCGACGCCGCTGTGGTCCGCGTCCATGGCACGCAAAAGGGCCTCGCGATCACCACCGACTGCACCCCGCGTTATTGCTTTGCCGATCCTGTCGAGGGCGGCCGCCAGGCAGTTGCGGAGGCATGGCGGAACCTGACTTCGGTCGGCGCCAATCCGCTCGCGGTGACCAACTGCCTCAACTTCGCCAATCCGCAGCGCCCCGAGATCATGGGTCAGATCGTCGGCTGCCTCGAAGGCATGTCGGAGGCGTGCATCGCGCTCGACTTCCCGATCGTCTCGGGCAATGTCAGCCTCTACAACGAGAGCAAGGCCACCGGCGGCGGCAGCGCGATCCTCCCCACCCCGGCGATCGGCGGGCTCGGGCTGCTTGCCGACTATACCAAAAGCTGCACGATCGGCTTCAAAGGCGTCGGGGACACGATCCTCGCG
>NZ_CP024923.1:2935000-3102500 GCF_002796605.1 Sphingomonas psychrotolerans | reverse complement strand
CGAAGGGGGTAGTCGATGGGAACCACGTTAATATTCGTGGGCCTGGTGGTGTGTGACGGATCTCGTGTGTTGTACGATCTTATCGGATTGATCGTGCTTCGAAGAGGTCCCGGGAAATAGCCCCACCGTATAGACCGTACCCGAAACCGACACAGGTGGTCAGGTAGAGTATACCAAGGCGCTTGAGAGAAGTGTCCTGAAGGAACTCGGCAAATTGCCTCCGTACCTTCGGAAGAAGGAGGCCCTCACTGAGCGCAAGCTTTTTGAGGGGGCACAGGCCAGGGGGTAGCGACTGTTTAGCAAAAACACAGGGCTCTGCTAAGTCGGCTTCAAGACGACGTATAGGGTCTGACGCCTGCCCGGTGCCTGAAGGTTAAGTGGAGGGGTGCAAGCTCCGAAATGAAGCCCAGGTAAACGGCGGCCGTAACTATAACGGTCCTAAGGTAGCGAAATTCCTTGTCGGGTAAGTTCCGACCTGCACGAATGGCGTAACGACTTCCCCACTGTCTCCAGGACATGCTCAGCGAAATTGAATTCTCCGTGAAGATGCGGAGTACCCGCGGTTAGACGGAAAGACCCCGTGCACCTTTACTGCAGCTTCAGAGTGGCATTAGGAAGAAACTGTGTAGAATAGGTGGGAGGCTTTGAAGCATGGGCGCCAGCCCGTGTGGAGCCACAATGTGAAATACCACCCTGTTTGTTTCTGATGTCTAACCACGCACCGTCATCCGGTGCTGGGACCCTCTGTGGCGGGTAGTTTGACTGGGGCGGTCGCCTCCTAAAGAGTAACGGAGGCGCGCGAAGGTTGGCTCAGGACGGTTGGAAACCGTCTGTTAGAGTGCAATGGCATAAGCCAGCCTGACTGCGAGACTGACAAGTCGAGCAGAGACGAAAGTCGGTCATAGTGATCCGGTGGTCCCTCGTGGAAGGGCCATCGCTCAACGGATAAAAGGTACGCCGGGGATAACAGGCTGATAACCCCCAAGAGCTCATATCGACGGGGTTGTTTGGCACCTCGATGTCGGCTCATCACATCCTGGGGCTGGAGCAGGTCCCAAGGGTTTGGCTGTTCGCCAATTAAAGTGGTACGTGAGCTGGGTTCAGAACGTCGCGAGACAGTTTGGTCCCTATCTGCCGTGGGCGTCGAAATTTGAGAGGAGTTGACCCTAGTACGAGAGGACCGGGTTGAACATACCTCTGGTGTACCAGTCGTTCTGCCAAGAGCGCAGCTGGGTAGCTATGTATGGACGGGATAACCGCTGAAAGCATCTAAGCGGGAAGCCTCCCTCGAGATAAGATTTCATAGGACGGTCGGAGACCACGACCTTGATAGACTGGATGTGGAAGTACGGTAACGTATGGAGCTAACCAGTACTAATTGTCCTGTTCGCGCTTGAGAGTTCCACCATCAATGACAATTCTGGGTACAAACCCGGCGTTGCATATGGTCGGATGATCATCGCAGCTTGTATTCAACCGTGTGCACGGTATCGATTTGAACCCATGATTTTCAGCGCGTCTGCACGGGCTCCATTGCCTGGTGGCTATGGCGTCTGTGAACCACCCGATCCCATCCCGAACTCGGCCGTGAAACCAGACAGCGCCGATGGTACTATCGCTCAAGCGATGGAAGAGTAGGTCGCCGCCAGGCATTGCAGCTCGTGCAAATGCGCTGAAGATCAAAGGTTCTGCAAAGAAAAACCCATTCACAACGTCAGAAACGCCATCGGGGCGAAGCCCCGCAAGGCCGAACGGCCGCCGGGTTCCGGACCATGTCCGGGACGCGAAAGTCGCCGGCGCTTGAGGCAACAATGTGCCGCGGGATGGAGCAGCCCGGTAGCTCGTCAGGCTCATAACCTGAAGGTCGCAGGTTCAAATCCTGCTCCCGCAACCACACCACAACCAGACCGTCTCGGGACACCCCGGGGCGGTTTTTTTGTGCCTGTTCTCCAGCCCACGCCGGGTCGCACGGATCCAGAACCTCTCGCCGGATGCCGCTGGATGACACTACGTCGATTGGCATTTGGGGGTATTTTCTGGGGTAATCCCCGCAGACGCCTGCGGAGTACCCAAATGGCTCTCATCGGGGTTACGCCCACTGAGCGGCGGCAGTCATGCGAGGATGGCTCTGATCTAGCGCTATAACTGCGTAAGTCATCCCGTGCTTGCAGCCATATTTCACCGTTAAAGGCGACGGACGGATCTGCGGGAGTTTTCAGCGGAATGATACATTTGCATGAAGTATTGACGTAGCGAGAAGTGCTTGACTCGACGCTGCGTTTTGGAGGCAGGTTTGAGCCGAGGTGATCTGGCCGAAGCAGAGGCGCGTTCTGAATGACTTGGAGGCGCCGCTGGTACGAAATCGGTCGTTCGCTGACCTTGGCGATTCGCTTCGATTACCGACGAGCCCCATCCCCGCCGTCAGCCGAGTTCCGCCCTGAGCAACGCCGCGACCGAAACTCGTCCGGGGTCGAAACTCTGGATCGCGCCGGAGGCGATCATTGGCTCGAGGCCATCCAGGAAGCGGTTCGGATCGGTTGGATCGAGCGAAGCGAAGTCGACATAATTATAGTCCCACCATCGGCTGGCGAGTAGCCGCTCGACGGTCTCGTCGTCGAAGCGCATCCGAATGGTTCGGGCGGGAACCCCGCCGACGATCGCATAGGGCGGCACGTCCTTGCTGACGACCGACCCGGCCGCGACGATCGCGCCGTCGCCTATTGTGATGCCGCCCTTGATAAGCACATCTTGGCCGATCCACACGTCATTGCCGATCCTCACGGTCCCGAGGTCGGTCTGAAAATGACGGATTGGTACCTCACGGCCGAACTCATTTTTGGCGAGTTCATTCATATGCCAGCGCCAGGGCCAGAAGTGGCTCGATACCCAATCCGAGGGGTGTGTCGGCCCCATTACCCGTGTCCCCAAGGCGATCGAGCAATAACGGCCGGCTTCGAATGGCAAGATCAGTCCTGGCGACTGACAATAAGTGAAGGCTCCAAAATTTGCGAACCCGCCCCTCGGCATGGATGCAAAACGCTCGGGTCGCCAGGCGCCAGGGACCCGCACTGTTGTGCCGGGTGCGAACACGCCTTCCACCAACCATTCGTGGGCCAGATATATCTTCTCGCGCCTCAAGATGGCTTCGACGGCCGGAGACCAGCATGCCTCATAATCGGGGCCGGCAATGTCGCTGGCCGCGACCATCGAGAGAAGGTGCCCCCGGGCCCCGGTCAGAAGCGCGCTCGGACGTTTGGCGGACAGTTTGTCGATCTCTCGAACACCCGCCTCCGCTTTACCCATCGCGCCGTAGCAAAGCGCGAGGATGGTTGTCAGCGCAGCCTCCGCCTGAGGCTCGCGCTCTGCGTTGAGCCGGATCGCCACAGGTATGGCGAGATCCGGAAAATGGTCGAGAAACTGATGAAAGACAGGCCACAACTCGGGGTGATCGAGTTCGTCTGACAAATCCGGGACGATGATATCGATGATGCCGTTGTGATCCAGCGTCGACGCGGGCGCTTCATTCGTCGCCGGCAGCTCCTGATGAGCGGTCATTGTTCGAATCCCAATAATCATGCCTAACGCGCATTATAGGCGGCTGGCACCGTTCGAGCCTAAGTGCGGGATCCTGGAACGGTGGTCCTCGTTACCGTTCCGCCCGGCGGCGTGATGCGAGTCGAGCCTCGGCGAGTGCGCGGGGCGTCTGGCCCGCGTCCCCGCTTTTGCTCCGCGAGCGCCCGTGCCGGCGAAGTCTTTCTACAATGGGAGAGTTAACCACCGCCGGTGATCCGGCGAAGAGAGGGATTTCGTGACTCCGCAATTCGGCCGCGCCTGCTTCTTCGGACTGGACCATTCCCCTGAAGGAGGGATCAAGAGCTATCGCGCCCAGGTCGCCGAAGGCATCCGCCGCGATGGCGCGATCCGCCGTCTCGGCTATCTCGTTCGCGCCAATTACGCGTACAACTACATCTGGTGGTTCAAGACCCGGTCTAACGACCCGGCGAGGATCGCGCGACTCGGCAAAGTGGAGCGGCTTCTCAAGCAGCCTTTCGCCGCGCGTCGCCCGAGGACCGAACGCGCCGCCGAGTTCGACAATGCCGACTTTCACTTCGCCTCCGGCATGCTCGACCCGGCACTGCTGCAGAAGTTCGCAGGCGATCTCTATGCGGCCGGCCGCTACAACGAACCCTATCGCCCGGAGTTCGAGCATGTCGGCCGGCCGGAGGAGAGCGACAGTCCATTCCTCTACATGCTTCCGCAGACTCTCTTCGAGAACGAGACTTTCCTCGAAATCTGCTCCTCGCAGGCGCTGATCGACTTCTGCCGTGAGGCGCTCGGTCCCAAGGCGGCGATGAGCTGGGCGTGGTCGTGGATCAGTCAACCGAGCCAAGCGCCTTATCAGAACCAGAACTGGCACCGGGACGCCGCGGAGCCGTTAAACTTCGTGCGCGTCTTCATTCCGCTACAGGCGATCGAAACGCGCGCAGACGGCCCGACCGAACTCATTCCAGGCACTTCGGGGATGCGCGAATTCTACGAGATACGGCGATTTTCCGACGCCGAGCTCGAGCCTACGAAGGCGGCAAAGGGTGCGGGCGTGGTTCTGGCGGAACCGGGAGACGTCTATTTCGTCAACACCTTCGCATTGCACCGAGGCACCCCGCCGGCGAAGCGCCGCGCCCTCCTGACGCTGCTGATCTCGCTGTCGCCTTCGCACCGCACGCCCTCGATCCGCAAATTGTCGCTGCGCGAAGTTCCCGAGCGGCTGCGTCCGGCCATCCGCGCGAACAAATCGTTCTTCCGGCATCTCATCCGATAGGCCCCGAATGATCAAGCTCGTCATCTGGGATCTGGACGATACGCTCTGGCGCGGCACTCTCGCCGACGGCGACGATGTCGCGCTGTTCGAGAGCCGTGCCGCAATCGTGCGCGAACTCAATGCGCGCGGCGTCGTATCGTCGATCTGTTCGAAGAACGATCGGGACAACGCGAAAGCGAAGCTCATCGAACTCGGCCTGTGGGATGCGTTCGTCTTCGCGCACATCGCCTTTACCCCCAAGGCGGCGGCGATCGGAAAGATCATCGCCGACATGCAGCTGCGCGCCTGTAATGTGCTGTTCGTCGACGACAACCTGCTCAACCTCGAGGAAGTGCGGTTCGTCCTGCCCGAGATCCAGTTGCTCGACATCACCCGTCCCGACGCGGATGCACAGCTCCAGGCCCTGGTCGAGGCGCTCCCGGTCGGCAGAAGCCGGGTCGAGGAATACCGCATCCTCGAACGCAAGACCCGCGACCGCGACGTCAGCGCCGGCTCAAACGAGGACTTTCTCCGCTCGTGCGGCATCAAGGCCTGCGCGCCTTTCCTCATGGACAATCTCGATTTCACCGGCCGGCTCGCCGAGCTGATCAACCGCTCGAATCAGCTGAATTACACCGGATCACGCGTCGAGCGCGCCGATCTCGAGGCCTGCATCATCGACGTCGTCGGCTATGACAGCTGGTCGATTTTCGCCTGGGACCGCTATGGCGATTATGGCCTTGTCGGCTTCGTGATGGTCGATCGCCGCAGCCAGCATTTCGTCCATTTCGTCTTCTCGTGCCGGGCAATGCACATGGGTATCGAAGCCTATGCCATGTGCAAGGTGGAGGAAAAGTGGCCGGCGATCGACGCCGCACGGTGGCAGGACCGGTTCGACCGCGCCCGGCCCGACTGGATCGAGGACTGCTCCTTCCATGATCCGGACATCCGAAGCAGATTGATCGCCGGCCAGGTGACCAGTCTTGCCGAAGCGCCGGTGCTGCGGGTCATGTTCGATTGCCAGTCCGGCGGTATCGCTCATTTCAGCCGCAATCGCAGCCGCCTCGAGTTCGACAACAATCCGCGCCTGTTCGCGCTGCGAATGGTGTGGGACGACAGCCACAGGGAACAGACCTATCCGCCTTACGTGGTCTATGGCGCCGGGATAGACTATACCGATCCGCGCTGGCCGGGCCTCGCGCCAATGCTCGATCACGGGATCTATCGCGAGTGCGTTCGCAAATTCTGCGCATTCCTCGACGCGCAAGGCATGCGCGCGCTGATCGTGCTTCCGCCCGACAATGCGCCGGACGCGATGTATCGGCCCCAGATGAACCAGACGCGGGATCGCACGATGCGCTTCAACCGCGAATGGTGGCTGGCGGCGGCAGAATGGAAGTGCATCGACATCGTCGATCTATCTCAAGCGGACAGCGCAGACATGGCCGACGTCAGCCACTATCGGCCCAATCTGCTCGTCGAACTGGCTGAGACGATCGACGACTGGCTTGATGCAGCGGAGCCGGCGGCGCTCGACCAGGCGGCGTGACCTCCTTCATTCTTAACCGGTCTCGCTGATGCAGTTCAAGCCCGACGGACTGGGAACTCGACGGCCATACGCGTGATCGGTGGAGGGAATGTCCGCCCTCCCTGTCGCTTGCCTCATTCCGGCAACATCGGCCGTCCTCGTGATCGCGCTCTGTGCGCCCTCGCATCTAAACTGCTGTTCGCTCTCAAGCTAAACTAACGTCCGCTTTCAGGAGAGTGTCATGGCAGACGTCGAGTTATCGGGTTGGACATCGAGAAGTCCGTTTTCCAGCTGCGCGGTGTTGATGATGCCGGAGTGACGGTGCTGCAAAAGCGACAGACGCGAGCTCGCCTGCTGCCATTCTTCGAGCAACTTCCGCCCTGCCTGGTCGGGATCGAGGCGTGTGCCACCTCGCATTTCTGGGCTCGCGCGCTCACCCGGCTCGGTCACGAGGTGAAACTGTATGTGAAGCCATACGTAAAGCGGCAGAAGAACGACATGGCCGATGCCGAAGCGATCGCCGAGGCCGCCATCCGCCCGAATATGCGGTTTGTCGAACCAAAGGCGCCGGACGAGCAGAGCGCATGATGCTGCATAAGGTCCGACGGATGCTCACCCGGCAGCTGATCATGATCATCAACGCCACCCGCGCCCATATGGCGGAATTCGGGATTGTCGCGCCGGTCGGAAGAGCCGTCGTCGATCGACTGCTCGCGATCATCGACGATGAGACCGATATACCATCGGGTATACCAAGGTGATCACATCCGCGGTCCGAGCAATTCGATATCTTCGGCGATGTCGGGTGCCGGCTCGAACGGCCCGGTGCCCGGACGCAACGGCAGCCGCGAAGCCCTCGCGATCGGGATGGCCCAGCACAACCACGTGAAGCGGCTGAACGAGTGGCGTCGATTTCGAAAGCCGATCCATCAGATCGGTGCCGCCAGTACGGCTCCGCCAATGCGGCCAAAAGGATGACCGACAGCCTCGAACCGCCGATCAGGATGCGGAGCTTGCGCTCTGCCGCGCATCGATCCTCCGAAACTGCATGAGTGCAACGTTCATCTCAGCCTCCGATATCGGCAGCTGCTTTTCGGCCAGAGTGGAACGCAACGACATTGGGATGTTTACGGAGTTATTCCGACCGGGGGAGAGCGGCCGCTGCGGGGGCGTGGTGTGCGGCGCGCCATCGTCGCTGTCGCAGACCCTTGCCGTCATGCCCAAGGTCGCCATAGTGCCCGCCCGGGAGTTTGCTGCGGCGTGACCACGAGCCTTGATGATACGCCAGAGCAGGCAAGCGCCCGACCAGCGGCCCCCCGTGCCCGCCGGCCGTGGGGCCGTCTCTTCCTGACACTGGCGCTGCTGATCCTCGCCGCGCTCTTCGCGCTCTGGCTCCAGCGGCGGACGATCGCGCGCGAGTTCGTCGATCGCGAACTCGCGCGCCGGGGCGTGCGTGCGCAATATCAGATTGAGCGCCTTTCTCCCTGGCATCAGCGGCTTACCGGCGTAGTGATTGGCGATCCGCGCGACCCCGACCTGGTCGCCGACTGGGTCGAGATCGGGACCTCGCTGTCGCCGTGGAATGCCGAAGTGCTCGAGCTTCGCGCCGGCCGGGTCCAGCTGAAGGGCCGGGTGATCCATGGCCGGCTGTCGCTCGGTGCGATCGACCGGCTGCTGCCGCCGCCCTCCGGCAAGCCGTTCGCGCTTCCGCACGTCAAGCTCGACGTTGCGGACGCGCGGCTGCGCCTGAATAGCGGGCACGGCATCGTCGACGTGGCGCTGGCAGGGCGCGGCATGCTCGATGACGGGTTTGCCGGGACGGCGCGGCTCGCTGCGCCGCGGCTCGATCTGGCGGGCTGCTCGGCCTCGCGGGTGGCGGGAACCCTTAACTTGCAAATTCGCCGCGCCCGACCGGCGATCGCCGGGCCATTGGCAGCGGCACAGCTCGAATGCGGTGCGGTGCGTGTGGCGACACCGAAGGTGGCCGTGCAGGCGATCTTCGGCGCCGCGCTCGACAGCTGGACCGGGGCAGCCGACCTCGCGCTGGTCCGCCTCGATACGGCCGGACGCCGGGTCTCCGACCTCCGGGGACGCGTCTCGTTCGATGGCGGCGCCACGGGCACGCGCGGGAAGATCGCGCTGCATTCGGGGCGGTTCGTGGCGCCCGAGGCCGCCGGTGCGGCGCTGCACTTTGCGGGCGATTATAGCCAGCATGCCGGCCGGTTCGAATATCGCGGAAAGATCGTCGGGCGATCGGTGGGCGTGTCGCGTCCGTTGCGCGCGAGCATCGGCGGCACGGCTGCGGCGGCGCAGGGCACCCCGCTTGCGCCGATCGCCGCGCGGCTCGCGCAATCCGCGGCCGCTGCCGCGGCGGCGTTCGACGCGAGCGCCGATCTGTCGTTCGCCACTTCCCCGGCGGGAATAGTCTATAGCCTTCCCCGGCTCGAGATCGTCGCCGCTACGGGCGCGCGATTGTCTTTCGATCGCGGACGCGGGCTGACCGGCGCGACCAACCGAGCGAGTCCACGGATAGACGGCACGCTCGCGCTTCGCGGTGGCGGCATGCCCGAGGCGATGATCCGGCTTTCGCAGCGGCCCGGCGACGAACGCCTCCACGGCGTCGGCTTCGTCCAGCCTTACGCCGTCGGCGGTTCGACCCTTGCGCTCTCTCGAATCACCTTCGCGGTCGGGCAAGGCGGGGGCGCGTTGAAAACCGCCGCCACGATTTCCGGCCCGGTCCCGAATGGCCGGGTCGAAGGCCTGTCGCTTCCGCTCGATGCGCGCTGGCGCGGCACGCATGTCGCGCTGAATCCGGGCTGCGCCACGGTCCGCTACGCGCGCATCGCCATTGCCGGGGCGGTGCTGGCACCGGGGAGCGTGCGCGCCTGTCCGATCGGCGGCGCGATGTTCGAGGCGTCGCCGCATGGCGTGGCGGGAGGGATCCGCTTCGCGCAGCCCATGCTCGTCGGACGGGTCGGTTCGAGTCCGCTCCAGCTCGCCGCGGCCGAGGGCCGGCTCGATCTCGGGACGCGGCTATTCTCGCTCGCCGATACGCGCGTGCGGCTGGGAGCGGCGAGCGTCACGCGGCTCGATGTCGCATCGTTCAGCGGCAGCTTCGCCAAATCCATCGCCGGCGATTTCACAGGGCTGAGCGGGCAGATCGGCGCCGTCCCGCTGGTGATCTCGGGTGCCGCGGGCAATTGGCAGGTGCGCGACGCCGGGCTCTCGCTCGCCGGGAAGCTGCAACTGACCGACGCAGTCGCGCCGTCACGCTTCCATCCGCTGGTGAGCGAAGACGGCGCGCTGCGGCTGGCCGGCAATGTCATCATCGCGACGGCGGGGCTGAAGTCGCAGGCGACCGGAGTGTCCGTCGCGCGGGTCGAAATCCGGCACGATCTGGGCGATGGCCGGGGCCTCGCCTCGATCACGGTGCCGGCATTGCGTTTCGCCGAGGGGGGGCTCCAGCCCAGCGATCTCACACCGCTCACCTTCGGCGTCATCGCCGACGTGACCGGTACAGTAGAAGGCAGCGGCAGGATCACCTGGTCGCCCGACGGCGTGTCGAGCACTGGCCGCTTCGGCACGAGGGCGACCGATCTTGCGGCGGCGTTCGGGCCGGTGCGCGGCCTCGCGACCGAGCTGCGGTTCGACGACTTGCTCAACATGCGCACCGCCCCCGGGCAGATCGCGACCACCGTCGAGATCAACCCCGGCGTGCCGGTCCGCGACGGAACGATCCGCTTCCGCCTGCTCGACAGCCAGCGGGTCGAGGTCGAGGCTGCGCGCTGGCCCTTTGCCGGTGGCGAGCTGGTGCTCGAGCCCACGATCCTCGATTTCAGCGAGCGTCGCGAGCGGCGGATGACCTTCCGGGTGATCGGCGCCGATGCGGCGTTGTTCCTCAAGGAAATGGAGTTCGACAATCTCGACGCCACCGGCACGTTCGATGGCACGCTACCGATGATCTTCGACGCGAAAGGCGGGCGGATCGAAGGCGGATCCCTGCGCGCGCGTTCCGGCGGGTCGCTCGCTTATGTCGGCGAGATCTCGCAGCGTGACGTCGGGGTGTGGGGCAACATGGCATTCCAGGCCTTGAAAGCGCTCGACTATCGCAGCCTGACGATCGACATGAACGGCCCGATCGCGGGCGACATGGTGACCGAGATCCGCTTCGCCGGGGTCAGCCAAGGCAAGGGCACCAAATCCAATTTCCTGTTGCGGCGACTGGCGAAGCTCCCCTTCGTGTTCAACGTTCGGGTGAGCGCGCCGTTCAAGCAACTGCTCGATTCGGTACAATCCTGGTACGATCCCAACCGGTTGATCGAACGGAATTTGCCGGCATTGCTCCAGGAGCAAGACCAATCCGATGGCCAGAACGGCAGCAAGCCGGTTCAGCCGCGCGAAAGCGAGAAGCTGCGATGAAGGGAGCCGTAATGAGGTTGAATCGATCACGAGGCCTTTTGGCCATGGCGCCGGTCGGCGCTCTCGGGATGATGGCCGGGTGCGTCAATGTGAGCGCGCCGGACAAGCCGATCGTCATCAACCTCAACATATCGATCACACAGGAAGTGGTGTATCGTCTCGACAACAAGGCGAAGACACTGATCCAGGAAAACCCAGGGATATTCTGATGCGCCCAATGTTCTTCACTGCCGCACTCGCGGCAACCGCGCTGATCGCAGGTCCTGCATTCGCCCAGCGCGATCCGGCCTATTCGGCTGCGCGCGCCGCGGGTCAGGTGGGCGAGCAGCCCGACGGCTATCTCGGCGTGGTCGGGGCCTCGACGCCGACGCTCCAGGCTCTGGTCAACAACATCAACATCCAGCGCAAGAAGCAGTACACCGCGCAGGCCGCCAACGGCTCGACCGTCCAGCAAATGGCGTTCGTCACCGGCTGCAACCTCATCCTGCGCAGCGCGCCCGGCGAGAAATACCAGGCGCCCGACGGCCGCTGGCTCACCCGCGGTGCTGAGGCTCCGGTGCGCGATCCGCGCTGTTTGTAACAACCTTCAATCGTCATCCTGGCGAAAGCCGGGATCCAGAGGCACGAATGCTGTCCGATTTGACCCTGGATCCCCGCCTTCGCCGGGATGACGAAGAGGGAAACTAGTGCGCCGCGCCCATCTCGACCGTCCGTGTCGGCCGCGGGGTGAGCCAGATGATCATCGCCGCGAAGGCGAACACCACTGCCGAGATCAGGAAGATGTGCGTGGTGGCCAACGCCATCGCTTCCTTGTCGACCAATTGCGCGATCACCGCGCGGATCTGATCGACCGAGAAGCCCTGCGCGGCGAGCGCCTCGCTGGTGCCTTGCGTGTTGAGCTTCGAGACGATCTCGCTGCGCGCGATCCGGCCGCTATTGTCCCACATCGTCGCCGAGATCGAGGTCCCGATCGCGCCCGCCATGGTGCGCAGGAAGCTCATCACCCCCGCCGCCGACGCAGTTTCCTCCGGCTCCACCGCGCCGAGCGCCAGCGTGGTCAGCGGGATGAAGAAGAACGGCATGCCGAAGCCCTGGAGCAATTGCGGGAGAGCCAGCGTCCAGAAATCGGCGCCACTGTTCCAGTGGACCCGGAGCAGTGAGGTCATTCCCAGCCACAATATGCCGAAGCATACCAAGGCGCGCGGATCGAACTTCGACGACAGCTTGGCGACGATCGGAGACATGATCACCGCGGCCACGCCGGTGAAGGCAGTGGCGTAGCCCGCATAAGTCGCGGTGTAGCCCATGCTCGTCTGCAGCCATTGCGGGATGATCACCGCCGAAGCGAAGAAGGTCGCAAAGGCGAAGGACAGTGACGCCACCGCCACGGTGAAGCCGCGATGGCGAAACACCCGCAAATCGACGATCGGCTGGTCCTCGGTGAGCTCCCAGGCCAGGAACACCACCAGCCCCACCGCGGCGATCACTGCCAGCGCGACGATCGTCGGATCGCTGAACCAATCATGCTCGCGGCCGAGGTCGAGCATGATCTGCAGCGCGCCGATCCACAACAGCATCAGCGCGAGGCCCACCCCGTCGATCCGCAGCTTCTCGGTTTTGGTCTCGGACGAGCCCAGCAGCCGGGTCGCGCCGAACGCGCAGAGCGCGGCGACCGGCAAGTTGATGAAGAAGATCCAGTGCCACGACCAGGTGTCGCTGATCACTCCGCCCAGGATCGGGCCGAGGATCGGCGCAGTCACGGTGGTCATCGCCCACACCCCCATCGCCTGCGCACGTTGCTCGGGCTTGAAGATGCGCATCAGCAAGGTCTGGCTGAGCGGCATCAGCGGGCCGCCGCACAGTCCCTGCCCGATCCGGCAGGCGACGAGCATGCCGAGCGAGGTCGACACCCCGCACAGCAGAGAGAAGATGCCGAATCCGATCATCCCGAAGGTGAAGGTGCGCACCGCGCCGAACCGGCCGGCGAGCCAGCCGGTGAGCGGCACGCATACTGCTTCGGCGACGGCGTAGGACGTGATGATCCACGTCCCTTGGCTGGCCGAGATGCCGAGGCTGCCGGCGATGTGCGGCACCGAGACGTTGGCGATGGTGGTGTCGAGCACCACCATGAAATTGGTGAGCGCGAGCACTGCGCCCGCGAGCAGCAGACGCATGCCCGTGAGCGGCGCCGCAACCTCGGCTTTGGCGTTCATTGCAGCCGTCCTTAGTTGGCGGAGACGTCGATCTCGGCGTCCATCGACAGGCCGACCCGCAAGGGGTGCGCCTGCAATTCGCGCGGATCGAGCGCGACCCTGACGGGCAGGCGCTGGACCACCTTGATCCAGTTGCCGGTGGCGTTCTGCGCCGGGATCAGCGCGAACGACGATCCGGTGCCGCCCGAAAGCCCGACGACACGCCCATGATATTCGACATCGCCGCCATAAAGGTCGGACGTCAGCGTCACGGGCTGGCCGATCTTGACTCGGGTGAGCTGGCCTTCCTTGAAATTGGCGTCGACATAAAGCTGGCCGACGGGGACGATCAGCATCAGCGGCGTGCCGGGCGCGACACGCTGGCCGATCTGGACGTTGCGCCGCGTGATCACTCCGTCGATCGGCGCGCGGATCAGCGTGCGCTCGAGCTCGAGCTTCGCCTGCGCGACCCTGGCCTGCGCGGCGAGTACTTCGGGCGCGGTGGAAGCCGTGGTGCCGCTGATCAGCGCGTTGTTCGCGGCGAGCTGGCCGCTCGCGGCGCCGCGGGTTGAGCTCGCCTGCGCGATGGCCGCGCGCGCCAGTTCGAGATTCGCCCGCGCCGAGGCAAAGGCATTGACCGCCGAGCTCAGCTCGTCGCCCGACACCGCGCCATTGGGAGCGAGCTTCTGGCGCCGAGTGAGATCGAGGCGGGCTTTCTCATAGGCGGCCTGCGCGGCGTCAAGCTGCGCGCGGGCGCTGGTGATGTCGGCGCCACGCGCCTCGACCTGGGAGGCGAGCGCGGCACTGGTCGCCGTGGCCTGGCCATATTGGCGCCGCGCCGTTGCCATGTCCGCTTCGGCCTGGGCGAGCGCGATCCGCGCGTCGCTGTCGTCGAGCTGGACGAGTATGTCGCCCTTGCGCACGGCCTGGGTGTCGGCCACGCGGACATTGAGCACCTGCGCCGCGATCATCGGCGTGACGCTCGCGGTGTCGGCGCCGACATAGGCATTGTCGGTGCCGATATGATGGCTGCCGACCAAAGCGTACCAGCCACCGTACCCGGCGCCGATAAGCAGAACCGCGCCGGCGATGCCGCCGAGCAGCTTCTTGCGGAGCGTGTTGGGTTTGGCCTGTTCGGCGCGGAATTCGTGGAGCGCTGCGGGATCTGCGTCAGCCATGGGTCGGGTCCTTGCGCGCGGCCGCGGCCGCTTCGTTACTGGAAAAGCCTCCGCCGAGCGCGCGGACCAACTGGACGTCGAGCGTGAACGCCCGCGCCTCGAGGTCGGCGACGATCTGGCGGTTCTGCAGCGCCCTGTCTTCGGCAGTCAGAACATCGAGGAAGGTCGAAAGGCCGCCTTCAAAGCGTTGCCTCGCGATCGAATAAGCGGCTTCCGAATCGGCTAGCGCCTGCCGGCTCTCGGAAAGGCGGATGCCCAGCGCACGCTGGCTGGTCACTGCATCGGCGACTTCGCGGAACGCAGTCGCGACCAGGCCGTCATAATTGGCGACCGCCTCGTCATAACCGGCGCGCGCGCCTCGATACTGACCCGCGAGCTGGCCGCCGCGGAAGATCGGCAGGCTGATCGCAGGGCCGGCCTGACCGAAGGTCGAGCCGCTGTCGAACAGGTTGGACAGGCCAAGCGACTGGAGCCCGACCAGGGCACTGATATTGACCGATGGGTAGAAGTCGGCACGCGCCACCTTGATCCGGCTAGCGGCCGCCTCGACCCGCGCGCGGGCGGCGGCCACGTCGGGACGGCGACCGATCAGGTCGGTGGTGACCCCGGCGGGAAACGAGCGCGCCTCCGCAGGCTGGGCGGGAAGCGCGATGGTCAGCCCGCGATCGGGGCCCTTGCCGAGCAGCGCGGCGATGCGGTTGCGGGTGAGCCCGATCGCTTCGTCGGTCGCGGCGAGATTGGCACGCGCGCCCGGCACCGCTGAATCGGCCTGTTTGAGTTCGGCGCGGGTGTCGAGCCCGGCGGCGACCCGGTCGGCAACGAGCTTCTGCGTCTGGCTGCGCAGGCTCAGCGCCGTTTCCTGCACCCGGTGCTCGGCGGCGAGCCGCGCGAGATCGGCATAGGCACTGGCAATGTTGGTCGAAAGCACCAGCCGCGATTGTTCGAGCTCGATCCGTGCGGCCTCGGCGTCGGAAGTCGCGGCGGCAAGCGCGGCGCGGTTCTTTCCCCACAGGTCGAGGTCGAAACTCAGGCTCGCGGCGACTCGGCCGCTGTCGTTCCAGCCCTGTGGCACGAATGCGGGCGGAATCCCGTTGTTATAGCTCTGCTTGGCCTGGGTGGCGCTGGCCTCGAGCCCGATCGAGGGGAGGCGGGCGGCGCCGGCTTGCTGTGCATAAGCCTGCGCCGAGCGCAGTCGCGCCGCGGCGGCGGCGAGATCGGGCGAATCGGTAAGCCCTTCCTCGATCAGCGCACTGAGCTGCGGGTCGGCATAATCGGCCCACCAATTGCTCGCGGGCCAGGCCGAGGCGGTAGCCGCAGGCGCGAACGTCTGGCTGACGGCATAGCTGGCGCTGGCGCGAACCTCGGGGCGCGCGCCGAGCTGCGGCACCGGCGCGCAGGCGGAAAACAGCAAGGGGGTGGCCAGCGTTGCAAGAAGCGCGGGCCGGAAACGGAAAGTCATCATGATTTAAATACCGTACTATAGGGTACGGCAGCGCAGATGGTCTCGCCGGCGCGGCTTGTCAATAGAAAATCGTACCCTATAGTACGGTTATGGAAACCCTAACGGAAAAGGCGCCTGGCAAGCGCGAGGCGCGCAAGGAAGAGCGGCGGCTGGCGATCCTTCAGGTCGCCAAGCGCTCGTTTCTCGACAACGGCTATTCGGGGACGTCGATGTCGGCGATTTCGGCCGAGCTGGGCGGCTCCAAGGGCACTTTATGGAGCTATTTCCCGTCCAAGGAAGAGCTGTTCGCGGCGGTGCTCGACCATGCGACGACCTCCTATCGCCAAGAGCTCGGCGACTTGCTCGCGCCCTCCGCCGATCTGCGCGCGACCGTCTTCGCCTTTGCGCGAAGCTTCATCGCCAAGATCACTTCGCCCGAGGCGATGCGCCTGCACCGCCTCGTGGCGGCCGAATCGGGACGTTTCCCCGAGGTCGGGGAGATCTTCTACCGCCGCGCGCCGCAACCGACCCAGCAATTGATCGCCGGGTTCTTCGCCGTCCAGATGGACGCCGGGCATATGCGCCGCGACGATCCGCTCGCCGCCGCGCGCGTGCTGACCAGCCTGTGCATGGGCGGCGCGCATCAGCGGCTGCTATGGGGCATCGACACCAGCCCCGGCGACCTCGAGGCCGAGGCGCATTACGCTGCGGACATCTTCGCCCGCGCGTTCGAGATCACCTGACACCGTCTCCTCGCTCAATCGCAACCTCGGGTGAGTCAACGTGACGGCGTGGCACCGGCGCGTGGGTGTCGCGTCAGTGTTGTTTCAGTGCGGCGTCGATGCCGCGTGACGGGCGCGGCGACGGAGTGGAGTCAACCGAGCATCGCAAATTATACTTTTAAAAGAACGACGTAAGGAGATTGACTTGCCTGCAAAAGCCGCCGGCGAGTCAAGCGCCACTGCGTGCCGGCCCGCGACGTGCCGCGATAAGTTCGGCAGATGCTAGGCCTGGTTCCGTCGCCGCGGTTGCTGCGGACCGAAATTGAGGCGCCGGGTGACGTTATAATCGAGCACCGCCATGACGAAATAAGCGGCCAGTTGCTTTGCCCGCGTCCACAGGCCGGTGCGCGCCTTGTGGATTTCGGCGGTGATCAGCTCCGACTGGCCGATTTCCTGTTCGACGAAGCACCGGACGTGTGCGGCAAAGGCGCGATCCTCGATCCGCAGCATCAGCTCGAGGTTGAGGAACATGCTGCGAATGTCGAAATTGGCCGAGCCGATATGGACGACGTCGTCGATGACGAACAGCTTGGTATGCAGCTTGGTCGGCTGATATTCGTAGATCTTGACGTTCTTGCGGAGCAGGCCGGCATAAGTGAAATGCGCCGCCCACAAGGAGGCGGTGTGATCCACTTTCGACGGCAACACCAGCCGCACGCGGCCGCGCTTCCCGGCTTTGTCCAGCCGCCGCAGCATCGCCGGGTTGGGCGCGAAATAGGAAGTGATCAGGTCGATCGTCCGGGCGCGCTCCATCTCGCGCTTCACCACGCGGGCCCAGGGCGAGAGTCGCCGCATCGGCCCACCCAGCAGCCAGCGCGCCGCGCCATCCACCTCGCTTCCCGAATTGAGCGTGCGCCCCAGCGAGCGCATCGATGCGCGCGGTTGGCCGGTCCAGCGGCGCAGTGCGTCGAAATAGTTGACCAGTCGCGCGGCAGCCGGCCCTTCCACCAGCAGCCCGAGGTCGCGCCACGCATCCTGCTCGGGCGTGCCGAAATAGCTCTCCTCGATATTGAACCCGCCGATGAGCACCCGTTCCTCGTCGGCGAGCGCCAGCTTCTGGTGGTTGCGCAGCAGATAGCGGCGCCCCCAGCGCGGCACGAAACGGCAGACATCGACGCCCGCCGCGTGCAGCGGGTCGAAGAAATGGTGCGCGGCGGCCTGTTCGCTGCCAAGCCCGTCGACGATGAGGTGGACCTCCACGCCGCGACCCGCGGCTTCGATCAGAGCCTCCCGCACCGCGACACCGGCGCCGTCATCGACAAAGATGTAATAGAGCACTCTGAGCGACCGCTTCGCCGAGCGGATCAGGCCGAGCAGCGCCTCCATCCGTTCGGGCCCTTCGGGCAATATCGTCAGGCGATTGCCATCGACAGTGAAGGGTTTCGACCAGGGATCCATGCGGCGGTCATGGGCTGCACCTGCGCCATGGGCAAGGGCGACGGTGTCCGGTGCGCGCATCTCGGGCAAGTGCCCTTGGGGCGGCGAACCCTTGAACGCGCAGCCGGCGCGGCCGCTGCGCCTGGGCGGCGAACCGGCGTTTTTCTTGACAATCCACAGCCTCATGCCTAAGTGCCGCCCCTCTCCCGAATTCCCAAATCAAGGAAGCGTAGATGGCGCGCGTCACAGTCGAGGATTGCGTCGACAAGATCCCGAACCGGTTCGATCTGGTGCTGTTCGCAGCCCAGCGCGCGCGGCAGATCTCGGGCGGCGCCGAGCTGACCCTCGATCGCGACCGCGACAAGAACCCGGTGGTCGCGCTTCGCGAGATCGCCGAAGAAACTGTTCACCCCGCCCATCTCGAGGAATCGGTGGTCTCCGGTCTCCAGCGCGTCCAGATCGACGACGAGGAAGCGCCGGACGAAGTCGGCTCGCTGGCACAGTCGGCCGAGGCGCTCCGCCTCACCGCGGCGGCCCCGCCCCGCAACCAGAATCTGGGCGCCGATTACGAAGGCTGAGCCTTCAGGCGACCGAATCGAAAACGGCCCCGGAGCGATCCGGGGCCGTTTTTCATTCCGGCACTTCTTCGGTCCGCCCCTTGAAGCCTTGCGCCACGACGAACCATTCGACCGAGCCCTTGCGGCTGGCGGGCGGCTTGGCGTGCTTCACGGTAGTGAAGTTGCGCTTCATCTCGGCGACCAGCGCCGAATCGGCGCCGCCGGCGAACACCTTGGCGACGAAATCGCCGCCCGGCGCGAGCGTGCGTATCGCGAAGTCGAGCGCAGCTTCGACCAGCCCGAGCGTGCGCAATGCGTCGGTCTGCGCATGGCCCACGGTGTTGGCGGCCATGTCCGACAGGATCAGGTCGGGCGCGCCGCCAAGTTCTTCGACGAGCCGATCGGGCGCCGCGTCGTCCATGAAGTCCATCTGCAGGATCGTCGCGCCGTCGATCGGATCGACGGGGAGCAGGTCGATCCCCACTACTGCCGCCTTGGGGAGGCGCTTGCGTACCAGCTGTGTCCAGCCGCCCGGCGCGATGCCGAGGTCGATGACGCGTTTCGATCCTTTGAGGAAGTCGAATTTCTCGTCGAGTTCGAGCAGCTTGTAGACCGCGCGACTGCGATAGCCTTCGGCCTTGGCGCGTTTCACATAGGGGTCGTTGAGCTGGCGTTCGAGCCAGCGATTCGATTGCGGGGTCCGCCCCCGCGAAGTCTTGACGCGGGTATGTCCGCGTCCGCCGCCACGGCTCATAGTCGCTCCCCGTTCATCAGACGCCGCAATATGCCTTCGCGAATGCCGCGATCGGCGATCCCCAGGCGTTCGGCGGGCCACAAATCTATGATGGTCTCGAGGATCGCGCAGCCCGCTACCACCAGATCGGCACGCTCGGCGCCGATGCACGGCACTTGCGATCGCTCCGCCATGCTCATACCCGCAATCCGCTGGCTCACCTCGCGCATCGCCGCGGCGGGCACGATCAGCCCGTCCACCACCGAGCGATCATAGGCCGGCAGGCCGAGATGAACGCTCGCCAGGGTGGTCACGGTGCCCGACGTCCCGAGCAGCCGCCGCGTGCCCTTGGGGGTCCGCAGCCGCGCAACGAACGGCGCGAAGCTCTCCGAGACGCGCGCGCGCATATCGGCATAGACGGCGGCGCCATGGTCCGCGCCATCGGCGAGACCTGCGGCCTCGGTGAGCGACACCACGCCCCACGGCGCGCTGTGCCAGTCGAGGATGCGTGGAACTTCGGCGCGCGAGTCGACCAGGACGAGCTCGGTCGAACCACCGCCGATGTCGAACACCAAAGCCGGCCCGTCGCCGGGCTCGAGCAGCGCATGACAGCCCAGCACGGCGAGCCGCGCCTCCTCTTCGGCAGTGATGATGTCGAGCGCGATCCCCGTCTCGTGATAGACCCGCTCGATGAACTCGGCGCCGTTGGACGCCTGACGGCATGCCTCGGTCGCCACCGAGCGCGCCAGCGCGACGTTGCGCCGCTTGAGCTTGTCCGCACAGATCCGCAGCGCGGCAAGGGTGCGGTCGATCGCCGCGTCGGAAAGCTTGCCGTTGGTGGCAAGGCCTTCGCCCAGCCGGACGATCCGCGAGAAGGCGTCGATGACGGTGAAGCCCGTCCCTTGCGGCCTGGCGATCAGCAGCCGGCAATTATTGGTGCCGAGGTCGAGCGCGGCGAAATGGCGCGATTCGGGCCAGCGTGCGCGGGCCTGCCGCTCGGGCGGTGCTTTGGGTATCGGCCGGGCGGAACCGCCGCCCTGGCCACGGGGCACTCTGGCTGGGCCATCCCCCATCACGTTCACTCGCTTATATTCTGTTCCGTCTCGGCCACATGCGGCCGTCCGGTGCTTGGCAGCATGGCTAGCGCAGCCGCGCGGGCGGAGCAAGGCGCGGCCGAGAAGCGGCGTTGACAGCGCCGGGATGCCGCCCTATTTCGCCGGCCCTGTTGCCCCGTCGTCTAAAGGTAAGACTACGGACTCTGACTCCGTCAATTGAGGTTCGAATCCTCACGGGGCATCCAGGTTCTCCTGCTCATCGCGCCTCGGCGATCAGCTTCGCGGCTGCTCCCCCGGCCCAGTCGGTATCACCGAGTATCCGCCAGACTTCGCGGCCTGCCGAATCATAGAGAATCGTGGTCGGCAAATTGACGCCCAGCTGCGTGCTGAACGCGGTTTCAGCGTCGATATAAGGCTGGAGCTTCCTGAATTTCTTCTCGGCGAAGAACGGCGCGACCTTCGCCGCTTCGAAATCCTGGCTCACCGTCAACACCTGAAGCTTCTCGCCTTCGCGCACTGCCAGCGCGTCGAGCGTGGGCATCTCCTTGACGCAGGGCGCACACCACGTCGCCCACAGATTGAGCAACACAGGCTTGCCGCGAAAATCGGCGATCGTCAGCTTCTTGCCGCCGCTGTCGACAAAGGAAATCGCGGGTGCGGTCTCGCCCTTGTGGCTGCGGTCGAGCTTGTCGAGCTTCGCGGGCGACGTCGGCGCCGCCGCGGCGACATTCGTCCCCTCGGCTTGCTGCGTGGCCCCGGATTGCCTATCGCAGCCGCCGATCAGGCCTGCTGCTACGAGGAGAAGCGCGATAGTCGAGCGCAAGCATAGCTCCAATGCGATGTGGGGGGGGCGCTTCGCCGAAGGGCCGTCCGCCGTCATGCGCGAGATAAACGCGTCCATTCCTTTCGACAAGCGGATGTGGCGGCAGGATCTGCGCGGCTCGCAGGCGCATGTCGCGATGCTCGGCAAGCAGGGAATCGTGTCGGCTGAGGACGCCGCACGCATCGCCGAGGGGCTGGAACAGGTCGCCGCCGAGTTCGAGGCCGAGGGCGTCCCCGACGATCTCGCGCTCGAGGACATCCATATGCTCGCGGAGGCGCGGCTCGCCGACCTTATCGGACCATCTGCGGGCAGGCTCCACACTGCGCGCTCGCGCAACGACCAGGTCGCGACCGACTTCCGCCTCTGGGTGCGCGACGCGATCGACCAGGCCGAGGCCGCGTTGGAGGGGCTGCAGGATGCGTTGCTCTCACGCGCCGAGGAACATGCCGCAAGCGTGATGCCCGGCTTCACGCATCTCCAGAGCGCCCAGCCGGTGACGCTTGGGCACCACCTGATGGCCTATTTCGAGATGTTCGCGCGTGATCGCTCGCGGTTGACCGACGCCCGCGCCCGGATGAACCTGTGTCCGCTCGGCGCGGCTGCGCTCGCCGGGACCGGCTTCCCGCTCGATCGCGACGCCACCGCCGCCGCACTCGGCTTCGACGGGCCGACGCGCAATTCACTCGATTCGGTCTCGGACCGCGACTTCGCGATCGAATATCTGACCGCGGCGGTGCAGTGCAGCCTGCATCTCAGCCGCCTTGCCGAGGAATTCGTGATCTGGGCGAGCCAGCCCTTCGGTTTCGTCAGCCTCTCGGACCAATGGTCGACTGGCAGCTCGATCATGCCGCAGAAGCGCAACCCCGATGCCGCCGAGCTGGTGCGCGGGCATTCGGGGCGGATCGCCGGCGCTTTGGTCAGCCTGATGATGACGATGAAGGGCCTGCCGCTCGCTTACTCGAAGGACATGCAGGACGATAAGCCGCCCGTGTTCGAGGCGCACGATCTGCTCGGGCTGTGCATCGCGGCGATGACCGGCATGGTCGAAAGCGCGACCTTCCGCACCGATCGCATGCGCGCGCTCGCCGAATCGGGGTTTGCGACCGCCACCGACCTCGCCGACTGGCTCGTACGTGAAGCGGGCGTGCCGTTCCGCGAGGCGCACCACATCACCGGGCGCGCCGTCGCGGCAGCGGAGGGCGCGGGCATCCGGCTTGATCAGTTATCGCTCGATGCACTCAAGGAAATCGACGCGCGGATCGACGATCGCGTATATGGCGTGCTCAGCGTCGATGCTTCGGTAAACAGCCGGACGAGCTTCGGCGGCACTGCGCCGGTGCGGGTTCGCGCGGCGATCGTTGCGGCCCGCAAGGGCCTCGAGGAGGAAGGACGATGATGCGCGAGCTGTTGCTGCTCACCGCGATGCTGGCGCTGGCCGGCTGCGGCGCGCGCGAAGGTCTCAAACCGGCGGAAGGCGCGTCGCTGCCCCCCGCGCCTTATGGCGCGACTGCGACCCCCACGCCCGATGACTTGCTCAAGCCGCCGGTGCAGACGCGCCCGGCGCGCAGCGACGACCTCATCGAAAGCACGGACAAAAGGCGCACCGACAAGTTCGATCTGCCGCCTCCCAACTGACGGAATATCATGGACCATTACAATCTGATCGACGGCGAACTGCACGTCGAGGACGTACCGCTCGCGCGAATCGCCGAGGCAGTCGGCACGCCCGTTTATGTCTATTCGGCCGCGACCTTCCAGCGGCACGCCCGTGCCTTCCGCGACGGGCTCGCGGCCATCCCGCGCAAGCATCTTGCCTTTGCGGTCAAGGCCAATCCCAACCTCGCCGTGCTGCGGCTGCTCGCCAATGAAGGCTTCGGCGCCGACGTCGTCTCCGGCGGCGAGCTGGCGCGCGCGCTGGCCGCGGGCATGGCGGCCAAGGACGTGGTCTTTTCCGGCGTCGGCAAGACGCGGGCCGAACTCGACCAGGCGTTGCAGGTCGGCATTGGCCAGTTCAATCTCGAACTTGAGGAAGAGGGTGTCGTTCTCTCGCAACTCGCCGTGGCGCGCGGCGTCCGTGCCCCTGCCACAATCCGGGTGAATCCCGACGTCGATGCCGGCACCCATGAGAAAATCTCCACCGGGCGGGCCGAAAACAAGTTTGGACTGCCGATCGACGAGGCGTTGGCGATCTTCGGTCGGCTCGCGCCGTTGCCCGGGCTCGAGCTCCGCGGTGTCGCGCTCCATATCGGTAGCCAGCTCCAGAGCCTCGCGCCGCTCGAACGCGCGTTCGAACGGGTCGGCAGACTCGTCGCCGATCTTCGCGCCGCCGGCCACACGATCACGCATGTCGATCTCGGCGGCGGGCTTGGTGTGCGTTACCGGGCCGGCGACACGCCCCCATCGCCTGCCGAGTTCGGCGATATGGTCGCCCGCGTCACCCGTGACTGGGACGTCGAATTGATGTTCGAACCCGGCCGGGTGATCTCGGCCAATGCCGGCGTGCTGCTGACCGAAGTGCTCTGGGTCAAGCCGGGCCCGGTCAATCCTTGGGTGATCGTCGATTCGGCGATGAACGACCTCGCCCGCGTCGCGCTCTATGATGCGTGGCACGATTTCGAGGCGGTGCGGCCGAGCGGCGAGAAGATGACCGCCAATGTCGCCGGCCCGGTCTGCGAAAGCAGCGACGTCTTCGCCAAGGGCCGCGAGATCGATGTCGTCAAATCGGGCGATCTTGCGATCCTGCGCAGCGCCGGCGCTTATGGTGCGACGATGGCGAGCACTTACAACAGCCGCCCGCTCGTCCCCGAAGTGCTCGCTTCGGGCGACAGGTTCGAAATCGTCGCGGGCCGCATCTCGGCCGAGGCGATCATGGCCGAGGAACATGTCCCGGACTGGCTGAAATGAGCCTCGCTGCCCTGCCGATCTTTGTGAAACTGGTGGGGCGGCCGGTGATTTTGATCGGCGAAGGCGAGGCTGCGGAGGCCAAAAGGCGTCTGCTCGCACGCGCCGGCGCGTGCGTGGTAGACGAGGCGGCGGAAGCGGTGCTCGCGATCGTAGCGACCGACGATCCCGAGCCAATCGTCGCCCGCCTGCGCGCCCGCGGCATCCTGGTCAACGCAGTCGATCGGGCGGATCTCTGCGATTTCACGCTCCCCGCGATCATCGACCGCGATCCCGTGTTGATCGCGGTCGGCACCGGCGGCGTTTCGGCGGGGCTCGCGGCGGCGCTTCGCCAGCGGCTCGAGGCCGTGCTGCCAGCTTCGCTCGGCCGCCTCGCGCGCGCGCTGGCGGCGGCAAAACCCGCGCTCCGCAGCCGCTGGCCCGATGCCGGCGAGCGCCGTCGCGCCTTGGGTGCCGCGCTGGCCGGGCCGCTCGATCCTCTTGAGGACCATGGCGAAGCGGCGGTCGAGCGTTGGCTTGCGTATCCCGCAGAGCCGCGCGCGCCGCTGCTCCATTTCAGCCTGACTTCGCCCGATCCGGACGCGCTGACCCTGGGTCAGGCGCGTGCGCTTGCGCAGGCGGACCGGGTATATCATCGTCGAGACGTGCCCGAGGCCATATTAGACCGCGCCCGCGCCGATGCCGCGCGTATTCTTTGCGACGCGATACCCGCCGCGGCGGGCGCGGGCCTGTCGGTCTATCTAGAGATGCGACCGTGAGCGGCTTCGCTTATGTCGTGCGCGGCGGACAGGTCGAGTCACCGCCGCTCAAGCAGGCGCTCGGGATCCGTGCCGATCTCGCCTGGATCCACCTCACTACCAATGACGAGCGTGCCAAGGCGTGGCTCGGCGGCGAAGCTCGGCTTTCTCCCTATATCATCGAAGCGCTGACCGCCGCCGAGACGCGCCCGCGTTGCGATTCGGTCGGTCCTGGCGCAGTGATCAATTTGCGCGGCCTCTCTTCCGAAGCCCTCGCCGCTTCCGATCCGCTCGCCTCGATCCGCATCTATGCGCATGGCGGCTGCGTTTTCTCGGTCACCCGCAAGGCGTTGAACGCGCTCCACCCCGTCCGCGAACTGGTCGCGGCGGGGAAGATCCTCGATCCGGGCGACCTGATCGCCGCTTTGGCCCAGGCGATCACCGAGGAGCTCGACCCCGTCGTGGCCGATCTCGGCGACTCGCTCGATGATTGCGAGGAGCAGATCGCCACCGGTCATGCCTTCGATCTGCGGCGCATGGTCAATCGCGTCCGCAGTCAGGCCATCGGGTTTCGCCGCTTTCTCAATCCGCAGCGCGCCGCGTTGGAAAAGCTGGCGACCATCCCGAGCGACTGGCTGGGCGATGACGATCGGCTCCATCTCTCCGCCGCGGCCGACCGTGCAGCGCGCATGGCCGAGGAACTGGAGAGCATCCGCGAACGCGCCGCGCTGACTCATGAGACGCTCACCGATCTGCGCGCCGAGCAGCTGGATCAGCGCTCGCTGATCATCGCCATCGTCGCGATGGTGTTCCTGCCGCTGACATTCATTACCGGATTGCTGGGCATGAACGTCGACGGAATCCCGTTTGCGCACGAGCCCTGGGCGTTCTGGGGGGTGTTCTGGTTTTGCCTCACGATCGCCGTGGTGATCACGGTGTATTTCGTTGGCCGCCACTGGTTCGAGCGCTAGGCGGCGCTCCGCCGGGTGGCGAGCTCGTCGTTCAACTGGCGGACTGCGCCCAGCAGCCGGATGCGGTCGGCGCGGGCGGCGGCAAGCTCGGCCTGTGTCTCACCCAACTCGATCGCACGCGCCGCGATCCGCGCGTCGAGCGCCAGGTTGGAGCGCTTGAGTTCCTCGATCCGGCCCGCGCGTGCGAGCGTGCGTTCGATGCGCGCTGCGAGCACCTCGAAAGGCGCGGGCTTCAAAAGCCAGTCGTCGGCCCCGGCCGCGAAAGCCTCGACCGCGCCGTCCTCCCCGCTCAGCATGATCACCGGCAGATCGGCGGTATCGTGCGACCCGCGGATTTCGTTGAGCATGTGTATCGCGCCGGACTCGGGGTCGAGCGCATCAATGAGTACGAGATCGAAGCCACGCGCGGAGACGAGCTCCAGCGCCTGGCAAGCCGAGTCGCTGAGCACGACCAGATAGCCGAGATTGCCCAACCGCTGGGCAATGTCGTTCAGGCTCGCCCGGCAGCCGCCTGCCGCGAGGACGGTACGCACCGTCCTCCGACGCGCGCCGGCTATCGCGTGGCCTGAAGCCTGTATCATTCGCGCTCAAAACCCCCCTGATTTCAAAGATCGGTGTTAGCGCACAAGCCCTCACAAAAACGTTAAATGTAAAGATCAGCGGCGCAGGAAGTCGAAGATCTGGTCGACCATGATCTCCATCTGCGGCTGGCATTTCGCGATCGCGTCGCCCGGCTCGGCGGTGTTGATCGCGAGGCCCATAGGCGTCGGCCAGCCGCGCAGCGAATGGGTGATCGTGCGCAACGCCTGGAGCGTCGATACGGCCGCCTGCCAGCCCGCCGCCGTGGCTACCAGTCCCACGGGAAGCCCGTCGAAATAGACACGCTCGTCGGCGCGGAGCTGTTCGACATAATCGAGCGCGGTCTTGACCAGACCCGATAGCGTGCCGTGATAGCCGGGCGATCCCACGATCACGGCGTCGGCGCTGCGCAGCGCGTCCAGATAGCGGCCGATCGTCGTATTTCCCTCGGCATTGCCTGGCTCGTAGTGGGGAAAGGCGATGGCGTCACCCGTCAGCAGCGTCGTACGTGCGCCGCGGGCGGCGGCAATATCCAATGCCGCCGCAAGCAGCCTTCCGGTCACTGATTCGGGTCGCAATGTTCCGCCCAGGGCGACGATATGGGGTGCGCTCATGCCGCATGCGCTAGCCCAAAGGGGCAGACCGCGCCAGCATCCAGCGGGCGGCGTGCACTTGCCTTCGGATAGCTGGCGCGGTTGGATCGTTGATCGATCGATCGAACGAAAGGGAGAGGCGGGTGCTCGAACATGTTCCCCATTGGCTGGGCAGTGCGCTCAAGGGGCTGCGTGCCGGGTCGGACAAATTGGCGATCGCGCAACCCGGGCTGGGATCGTTCGAGTCGCTGCATCTCGTCAGCCCTGCCTTTGCCAACGGTGCGCGGCTGCCCGAGCGGTTCACCGCCGATGGCGAGGGCGTGTCGCCGCCTTTATTCTGGACCAGTGTACCCGAGGGTACCGAACGGCTCGCTTTGATCGTCGAGGATCCCGACGCCCCGGCGCCCCAGCCGCTGGTGCACGCGGTGGTCTGGGATTTGCCGCCCCACGAAGGTGAGCTCAAGGAAGGCGCAATCCGCGCCGACGGCGCCGGCAGCATCAGCGATGTAGGGCGTAACAGTTATTTCAGCGAAGGCTGGCTGCCGCCCGATCCGCCCACCGGACACGGGCTGCACAATTATGCGTTCCAGCTGTTCGCGCTCGGCCCGGGGCCCGACGCCGGCGAGACGCCCGGCCGCGGCGCGATTGTCCGGGCAATGTCGGGGCGGGTGCTTGCCGCCGGGCTGCTCACGGGCACTTATTCGCGCGGCGAAGAGGCGCCGATCCGGCTTATCGGCAGCGTCGCTCCCGCCTAACCGTTGACGATCGTCCCGCCATTGGGGTGGAGGACCTGGCCCGACATATAGCTCGAATCCTCGCAGGCGAGGAACAGGAAGGCGGGGGCGACTTCGTTGGGCTGGCCCGGCCGACCCATCGGCGTGTTCTCGCCGAAATTCTCGAGCTTTTCAGGGCTCGCGCCACCCATGGGGTTGAGCGGAGTCCAGATCGGTCCGGGGGCGACTGCGTTCACCCGGATGTCCCTCTCGACAAGGTTCTCGGACAGGCTGCGTGTGAAGGCGGTGATCGCGCCCTTGGTGCTCGAATAATCGAGCAGTTCCTTCGAGCCCTGATACATGGTGACCGAAGTGCAGTTCACGATCGCGGCGCCTTGCTTCAGGTGGGGCATCGCCGCCTGGACCATGAAGAACATCCCGAAGATGTTGGTCTGGAAGGTGCGCTTGAGCTGCTCCTCGGTGATGTCGGTGATGTCCTTGTCCGGATGCTGCTCGCCGGCATTGTTGACGAGCACGTCGATGCGGCCGAACTTCTCGATCACTTGCGCAATCGCCTTGGCGCAGAACGCCTTGTCGCCCACGTCGCCAGCGATGGTCAGCGCTTCTCGGCCTTCGGAACGGACGATGTCGGCGGTCATCGCGGCATCGTCATGCTCGCAAAGGTAGAGGATCGCGACATGGGCGCCTTCGCGAGCATAGAGCGCGGCGACGGCGCGGCCGATGCCGCTGTCGGCGCCGGTGATCACGGCGACCTTGTCCTGCAATCGGCCGGAGCCGGGGTAACGCGGCTCCCAATCAGGCTTGGGGTCGAGCGCGCTTTCGTGTCCCGGCAGCGCATCCTCGTGGATCATCTCGATCGTGTCGGTATCGCTCATCGGCGTGGCTCCATAGGGAGGGTTTGCCGAGGGAAAACCGGTGCGGAACGCCGGAGGTTCCGTCTGGCGCCTGCACTTTGGCGGGCGCCGGGTTCAGCCGAAGAGAGCCGAACCCTGCGCTGCGGTTGCGACGATCATCGTCGCGGTGAGGCCGAACGAGGCCAGTCCGAGCACTGCACTGCGTACCATGGTGATCTTCTCCATCTTCAGATTCCGGGTCATGCGATCGGCAGGACGGGGGTCGAATAGACCACGAAGGCGGCGGTGAAGAGCACGGCGCCGACGAGCGAGACGGCATAGTGGAGCGAGGAAAGACGAGCGGTCATTGAAGTTACTCCCTGGTGTCATCGGCGGGCCGGACCATCCGGCTGCCGATGCCAAGAGGTTAGCAGGGAGCGTGCCAACTACGCTAAGTAGCTGAAAATGCTGCGTGCGCCTTGATATCGCTCAAGGATGTTGGGAAATTTTACGCCTCACTTGGTGTAAATTGCCAATCAAGGGCGAACAGTCGTGTCCGATTTCGGTCAGTCTATGTGCAGACGGTTTCGTCCGGCGGTCTTGGCGGCATAGAGCAGGCGATCGGCGCGGTGAAACACGGTCGAAAGTCCGTCACCGGGAAGCGCCACCGAAATACCGGCGGAGAACGTGATTTCCCCCAGCGGCGCATCGCTTTCGCGTAGCCGATAGCGCTTGGTCGCCACCTTTACCCGGGCAGCGTCGAGGATGTCGCGCGCCCGGGCGAGGTCGACGCCGGCGAACAGCACTGCGAATTCCTCGCCGCCATACCGCGCGACCAGATGCCCCGAGCAGGTGTGGCTGAGCGCCTCGGCGATCGCCTTGAGGACGCGGTCGCCGACGGCGTGGCCGAAGCGGTCGTTGACCGATTTGAAGTGATCGACGTCGCAGACCGCGACGCAGATCGGCGACCCCGATGCCGATTGTGCTTTATAGGCTTCCTCGAGCGCGCGGCGGTTCGGGAGGTCGGTGAGCGGGTCGCGGCGGGCATTGTCGCGCGCTTCCTCGAGCTCACGGCGCAGGTCGCTCGCTTCCTGTGTCGCCGATTCGAGCCGCGTCTCGGCGCTGCGGACGCGGTCGAGCATCGCCGTGGTCAGCCGTGCGACCTCATCGATCATCGGCGCACCGCTCGCGTCGGTGGAGCGCGAGATCGCTTCCGCGCTGGCGGCGAGATCGCGGCCGAAATCTTCGGTCTCGGCGCGCATCGCGGTTACCATGTCCTGAAAGCCTTCAACCTGCATCTGGGTGCGGGCGACGAGACCGTCGGCCTTCTCCTTTGCGCCCTTGGCCACGGCGCCGGGCTGGATTTCACAGCCGAGAGTTTCGATGTCACGCTGGGTGAGGCGGACGCCGCCGTCGGTCAACGTGGTGACCGCGCGGGCGAGCGGCCCATTGGGATTGGCGAGCAGATGATAGGCGAACGCATAATTGGCGGGATCGGCGTCGAGACGCTGATCGACCAGGAAGTCGCCGATTCGGTCATAAAGGCGGCGCGACGGATCGCTTCCCTGTGCCGCCCGGACCGCCCTTGCGCCGGCCATAGGCTCTACCTTTGCTTCTCAAGTTGCGGACAATTTGCGGTCCCGCCCGCATATTTCTTGGACCAGCGGTTTAACGCCCAACTGCTAACATACGGTGAGCGAAAGCTTTCCCAAGCGTGAAGCCCGGCCTCCGGATCAGCCCCGCTTGCCCGCCTTGAGCTTGCGCACCGCATCGAGCGTCAGCCGGATATGACTGCCCGGATTCATGTCGGTGTGCGCGAAGACGATGTGGCCATCGGGCGCGATTACATAGCTGGTGCGGCTGGTGATCGTCGTCGCCGTGCCGTCGGGCTTCTTGAGCAGCACGTCATAGCCCTTGATCACTGCCGGGCTCGCTGCGGCGACGGCGAATTTGCCAGCGCAATGCTCGCTCGAGAAGGCGACGAGCTTGTCGACATTGCCTGCGGTCATGCCGATCACGGTTGCGCCTGCTTTGGTGAAATCCGGCAGCGCCGCGGCAAAGGCGGCCGCTTCGGCATTGCAGCCGCCGGTAAACGCCGCCGGGAAGAAATAGAGCACGACCGGGCCCTTTTTGAGCGCGGCCTTGAGGTTCACGCTGTGCGGTTTGCCGGCCATCGCGCCACCGGCCGAGAAAGCGGGGGCCACTGCGCCGGGCGCGAGCGCCGCCTCGACCGGCAGCGACAAGGGCAGAAGCAGGGCAGCGAAGAGAAGCTTGGTCCGCATGGCATCACTCCTGTAGGTCGGGTCGGTCTATCGCGTCAGTGCGATGCCGATCCGTGCATGGGTGTCGTTCCGTCGATAATCGTCGAGCGCCTCACCATAGCCGGTAAAGGCCTGGCCGAAGAGATAGAATCCGATCCCCCCGCCGAGCGGCGCCAGCGGCCAGGAGACGAACAGCTCGGCACCGCCGCGCCTCGTGTCGAAATTGCCGCGGCCGGTGAGTGCCAGCTTGAGCCCGTCTTTTTGGCGGATCGCGGCGGTGAGCGCGGTATAGCCGAGATAGTCCTTCACGTCGGGCGCGGTGCCGAACTTGCCTACATAGAACCAGGCTTGCGGCGCGACATCGAGATGCCAGTCGCCGCCGAGATCGAAGCTCTTCTCGACGCGGCCGAAGATGCGATTGACGTCGATCGAATTGACCATGCCCCGCCCGTTCGAATCGTGCCGCCAGCCGAGCGCGACCCTGGTGCTCTCATTGAAGGGAATGTCGGCATAGACTTCGGGGCTGTAATTGGTCGAGCGGAACGGACCCGAGGGCTCGCGCAGCGCCCAGAACATCGTCTGGGTGTAGGCGAAGCGCAGATTGCCGAGCTTGAGCGGGGCGTCCTCGGCAAAGGGCCGGAAGGCGAAGCTGACCTGCAGCTTGCCGCCGGCATCGCCGGTGCCGAACACGCCGTAGATCGGTTCGTGCGGCTCGAAGCGATCGACGAACGCCGCCGACGTACCGGTCGAGCTCTGGACCACCGTCTCCTCGGCGGGGATGATTGCGGCCGGGTGCTGCGCCGACGGAGGCACCGCGGCCTGCGCGACGCTCACCGGCACGTAGCGCGCCTTGGCGAAGCTGCCGGGCGCAATCACGGGCGTGGGGCCGGGGACCCGTTCGAGCACGAGCCGGGTGCCGTCCACCGCAGTGACTTCGATCTGGCGCGGCCCCGAATCCACGATCGGCGCCGCGCTCTCGTTGACGAGGAACACCTCGACTCCGCGCAGCGCCTCGACTTCGGAGGCCGGCTGGGCGGGCACCGCGCGCAGCTGCGCCGCGGCCGGCGTGGCGAGCGAAACGGCGATGGCGAGCAGGAAAAGGCGCATCGCCGAAACGACTGGCAGCGCTTTGTGACCTTGGCGAGTCAAAAACGGGCGGGTAGGGCTGAGCCATGCCCGTTTCCTCCAATGATATCGCGCTCGCCGAGCGTCTTGCCGACGCCGCCGGCGCCGCGATCCGCCCGCGCTTTCGCGGTTCGTTCGGGCTGGAGGCCAAAGACGATCTGTCGCCGGTGACTCTCGCGGACCGCGAAGCCGAGGAGGCGATGCGCCGGCTGATCGTCGCCGAGCGCCCGATGGACGGCATCATCGGCGAGGAATTCGGCATCCGCGAAGGCAGCAGCGGCCGCCAATGGGTGCTCGATCCGATCGACGGCACCCGCGCCTTCATCGCCGGCCGCCCGATCTTCGGCACCCTGATCGCCTTGCTGGAGGATGGCTGGCCGGTGCTCGGAATCATCGATCAGCCGATCATCGGCGAGCGCTGGCTCGGCGTCGCCGGGCGCCCGACCTTGTTCAACGGCAAGCCCGCACAGGCGCGCGCCTGTCGCGAGCTGAAGGGGGCGATCCTCGCCACCACGTCGCCGGCCTTGTTCGACGACGATCAGCTCCATGCCTTCGAACATCTCGACGCAGCGGTGATGAGCACGGTGCTGGGCGGCGACTGTTATAATTACGGCTGCGTCGCCAGCGGCTGGATGGACGTCGTGGTCGAGGCCGGGCTCAAGCTCCACGACTTCGCGGCTTTGGTGCCGGTGGTCGAGGGCGCGGGCGGGCGGATGTGCGACTGGCAGGGCGATCCACTCCACGCCGGCAGCAACGGCGAAGTGATCGCCGCGGGCGACCCGGCGCGCGTCGAGGACATCCTCGAGGCACTGGCCTGCCGGGGACATTGACTCGGCAAAGTTGCGGGAGTCGCGGTCCATTCGTAAACTTTGCCCCGGGCCGGAGCGGACCAACGAATCAGGGGCGGCGCGAAAGGGTCGGCGGCGCGGCATCGGGCCAGCCAAGCAGGCCAAATCCTACATTGCAAGGAAGATGGCGGTTGCGCTGGCGTTACGCCTTTAACGGGCCGCCGATCGACCAATGATGACCGAACGGATCGTCGAGCTGGCCGTAACGATCGCCCCAGAACTGGTTGTCGAGCGGCATTCGCACGGTTGCGCCGGCAGCGAGCGCGCGCTCCCACCATTGGTCGGCATCCTCGGTGTGGATGTGGAGCGTGACACCCGCCGGAACCGCGACGCCGCCGGTATATTCGGGGAAATCGTCGTTGAGCATCAGCGAACCCCCGTTAATCTTGAGATGCGAATGCATGATCCGCGTTCCATCTTCGGCAAGGTGTCGGCCGATCTCCTCGGCGCCGAACGCCGCCTGGTAGAAATCGACCGCCGCGCTGCCTTTGCCGTCGCGGATCGTGAGGTGCGCTGTGACGCCGTGCATCGGGTCTTGTTCGTCAGCCATACTCGCTCTCCTGAGTCGGGTGGCGCGAGTGTAGCGGTTCAGAAGATGCCGAGGAACTTCTTGCGCTGCTTCTGGCGGTCGCCCTTCGAGCGCTTGCCGTCTTCGGACTTGGCGGTGGTGCCCTTGCCGACATCGTCGCGCGGCTTACCCTTGTCGGTGCGCTGGCCGCCCGCCGAGGCGCCGGCGAGCACCGGGCCGCAATCGGCGGCCTTGGCATCGCCGACATCGACGAAGGCGATCACTGCCGCCAACGGGCTGGCGACGAGCGCGAGGCCTATCCCGGCGCCGGCGCGCCCGATCAGCTCCGGGCTGATCACGTTGAAGCTCGGCCGCGCGAAATAGCCGCCGATGCTCACCGGCGACTGGCCGGCGAACAGGCTGAACTTCTTGCTGTCGGCCCGGAAGGCCATGTCGATCGTCTCGTTCTTGAAGCTGAACCCGCCGCGGCCGAGCATCACGTTCTTCTGCGTATCGATCAGGATCGGGTCGGCCGCGGCGATGCCGCCCCGCACGCTGAAGCCGATCAGCCCGCAATTGATCTGCACCGGCTCCTTCAATTTCTTCTCGAACATCTTCTGGACGAAGGTGCCGATGTCGAGTTCGGAGAGTTGGATGTTGCGTGTCCAGAAGCTGCCCTTGGGCAGGATTACTGCGATGCGGCCGTTCGAATTGGCCAGCGAATCGTGCACGCTGTTGCCCGAACCGGTCAGCTGGACCCGCGCCTTCAAGGTGCCGGTAGTCCCCGATTCCTCGACCCCGAAGCCGGCGAGCAGCACGCCCATCGGAGTGGGCGAGAGGCGGATGTCATAGTCGGTGAAGACCGGCTGGCGGCGCGCGTTGATCGTGATGTCCGAATTGACCGTGCCGCGCGCGAGGCTGAAATTGAGCGGGCTGAGCTTGAGCAGCCGATTGTCGAGGTCGAGCCCGAGCGTGATGTTCGAGATCGGCAGCTTCTCGGCCCGCACGGTGCGCACCGTCCAGTTGACCTTGGCGTCGAAGTTCTTGAGCGATTCGACCCGGAGCGGAGCGTCGGGAAGGATCCGCGGGGTACCCGCGGCCTGCGTCACTACCGCGCCCGCGGCAGACGCCTGCGGGCTGTAGCCGATGAATGGCCCGGCATCGATGATGTCGAGCACGCGCGTCGCCAGATCGGCGGTGAGCAGCAGCCGCGGCTCCTTGAGTGCCACGGTGAACTTGCCCGACAGATCGCTGGCGCCGAAGCGGCCGCGCAAGCCGGTGAAGCGCCATTCATCGCCGCGCTTGGTCGTCGCCGCGCGCAGCCGGTAATTGCGGGTGTCGGGGACGGCGATGCCGAACACTGCGAAGATGTCGGCGAGGTTCTGGCCGCGCGCGTCGACATGGAGATCCGCACCCTCGAGCTCGGTCGCGCCGGGGAGCGTGCCCGAAACGTCGATGTTGGTGCGCACGCCCTCGACATGGAGCTGGAGTTCGTTCTCGCCGCCGCTGACCGTGGCGTTGGGACTCAGCAACGCGCCGTTCAGCGTGAAGCGCGTGCCGCGGGCAGTACCGTTGCCGTCGAAGCGGACGGCGTTGGCGACCTTGGTGTCGGTCGCCTCGACGGTGTGGACGCGGATCGCGGCCTCGATTTGCATCCGCGGATCGACATAGCGGACCAACGTGCCCTGGACGAGCGCGCGGCGGATCGCGGGAAGCTCGAACGGGTCGCCCTTCTTCTTCTGGCTGAAGGTCCATGTGTTGCGCTCGCCGGCCTTGTCCCATTGCAGATCGACATGGCCGTCCTCGATCCCCACCCAGTTGAAACGATATTTATGCGCGAACAGGCTCCAGGTGGAGATGCGCGTATCGATCTTCTTCGCCGAGAAGAAATTGCCGCGGCCAGCCCATTCGGGGTTCGAGACCGTCAGCCCTTCGGCGAGAAACTTGACGTTGAACGGGGCGAAATAGAGCTGGAAGTCGCCCGCGACATGCACGTTGCGATGGGTCTGCGCGGCGGCGATACGCTCGAAGGTGGATTTGAGAAAGCGTCCCTTGGTGACGAACAAAACCGTCCAGGCGAGCACGATCAGGCCGAGGAGGGTGGTGACGACGGCGATGATACTGGCCAAGGGCGTGCCTGGCGCGTGTGCGGGCCTTGCCGGAGAATCGCCGATCGGTGGCGCGGCCTCGGGAGTGGTGATTGAGGAGTCCCGGTCTGCCATCTGGGACAAAAAGCCTGTAGACCCTGAGGGTTCCGTTCCCCTTCCGTTTGCGGAGAGGTTAGGGGAAGGGCCCGACGGGGAGGGCCGCGCCGGACTCAGGTTGCATTGCGCGCCGTTCACGGTTATGCGCCCCGCTTTCCTCGAACGTCAGGAACACGCCCGGCCATCAAGGGCTGCCGCGGCTGTTCGCACGTTCGAGATTGCAAGGAGACCAAAATGCCCAAGCTCAAGACCAAGAGCGGTGTGAAGAAACGCTTCAAATTCACCGCCACTGGCAAGATCAAGCACGGATTCGCTGGCAAGCGTCACCGTCTGATCAGCCACAACGCCAAATATATCCGCCAGAATCGCGGCACTTCCGTGCTTGCTCATGCCGATACCGCTCGTGTGGTCGGCTGGGCTCCGTACGGTCTGAAGTAAGGAGCCCGAGACATGGCACGCGTCAAACGGGGTGTTACCACCCGCGCCAAGCACAAGAACATTCTGGAACAGGCGAAGGGCTATCGCGGCCGTCGCAAGAACACGATCCGCATCGCGCGGCAGGCCGTCGAGAAGGCCGGCCAGTACGCGTATCGCGACCGCAAGGTTAAGAAGCGGACCTTCCGGGGTCTGTGGATCCAGCGCATCAACGCCGGCGTCCGCGCCGAAGGCCTGACCTATTCGCAGTTCATGCACGGGCTCAAGCTCGCCGGCATCGAACTCGACCGGAAGGTCTTGGCCGACATCGCGATGCACGAAGGCGAGGCGTTCAGCGCCATCGTCGCGCAGGCGAAAGCGGCTTTGCCCCAGGCCGCCTGAGGCAGTCCGAAGCACGAAATCGAAGGGCGTCGGGGCTTGGCTCCGGCGCCCTTTTCGTGGCCGCGCCCTTACTTGCGGAGTTGACAGCGGGACCCCGGTGGCCGGATAGCCGGGGCATGGTTCCCCTTTCGTTCGGCAGTCATGATTTCGAGGCGTTGGCAGAAGGCGCGCTCTATTGGCGTGCCCGGCGGGCATTGCTCGTCGCCGATCTGCATTTCGAAAAGGGCAGCTGGTTCGCGAGCAAGGGGCAGATGCTGCCGCCTTACGATTCGCTGGCGACGCTCAGCCAGCTGGCGGCTTTGGTCGATCGTACCGGAGCGGCGGAATTATGGTGCCTCGGAGACAGTTTCCATGATTCGGCAGGCTGCGAGCGACTTCCCGCCGATGCCCGCGCGCTGCTCACCGGGCTGACCGCGCGGCTCGACTGGCGTTGGATCACCGGCAATCACGATTCGCTGCTCGTCGATCATTGCGGCGGGACGATCCTCGAGGAAGCCGAGGTCGACGGGCTCGTGCTTCGCCACGAGGCCGTACCGGGCGAGCCGCGGCCCGAGCTTTCGGGGCATTTCCATCCCAAGCTGCGGATCAGCGTGCGCGGCCGGCAAGTGGCGCGGCGCTGCTTCGTCGCCACCGCGACCAAGCTGATCCTGCCGGCGTTCGGCGCGCTCACCGGTGGGCTGGATGCGCATCATCCCGAGATCGTCCGCGCGGTCGGCCGCGGTGCGCAGGCGCTGGTCGCGCTCGACGATCGGCTGCTGCGCTTCCCGCTGGCCGCCTAGCGCCGGACGATCGTCCCCGAACATGCCATCGGCCCGGGGCCGCGCAGCGTGCATTCGGGCTTGCCGGTGATGGTGATCCCGCCGCTGGCCAGCGCCGTCGCGCGCGCAGTGAAGCGCACATCGATCCGGATGTTGCCGCTGCTCTCCGAAGTGAGGCTGGCATCGCCGGCGGTGAGGCCGCTCGCGTCGATCGAACCTGCGCCGTAATTGCGTATTCGGGCGCGCTGGGCGGTACCGGCCAGCGTCATCGTGCCGGTGCCGGTGAGGCTGGCGTTGAGATCGTCGGTGCGGATCGACGCTATTTCGAGCGTTCCCGTCCCGGTCTGCAGCAGTTCGACGCGGGCGCCGCGCATCTCCGCGACGCGCACCCTGGCGCCGCCGTTGAGGATCACCCCGCGCAGCGACCGGCTGGAGACACGCAGCGTCGGCAGCGTCCCCTTGCGGCCGGCCTGCGAGAGCGGGCCGCTGCTCACCACCAATGTATCGCCGTTGCTCCGCACCGAGACCTGATCGAGCGCGACACGGTCGCCGAACGCCGTTGCCCCGGGGGCGCCGGGAACGACCTCGACTTCGAACGGGCCGTCGACGCGTAGCCGCTCGAAGTCGCTGATCATGAAGCGGCGGTCCTGTGCCGGCGCGGCGGCGACGAGGAACAGCAACGGAGCGAGGAGCAGCGGACGCATCGCGCGACAGTCGCGCGGCGCGCCTGCCCAGGCAAGCTTTAGCTGCAGCGCGCCTCGCCCGAGCCCACTGCGTTGACCGAGCATTTGGCCCCGCCGCCGAGTTCGGCATCGCCCGATCCGACGATCGAGACCGAAGCCGGCCCCTTGACGGTGCCGAAGACATTGCCCGAACCGGCGATCGAGACATCGGCGTTCGCGGCGGTAAGGCGCCTGGCGTCGATGTTGCCCGAACCGGCGATCGAGGCGGACAGCTTCGACGCGCTTCCCGCGACGCTCATATCGCCCGATCCGGCCACCGACAGGTCGGCACTGCCGGCGCGAAGATCGGCGATGGTGAGATTGCCCGATCCGGAGACAGCGCCGCCGAAATCGCCCTCGGCGCGGTCGACGGTGAGATCGCCCGAGCCCCCCACGGCAGCCGCAGTGAGCCTGGGCATGACGACATGCACGCGCGCACCGCGGTCATTGCTGAACCATTTGCTGTCCTTGCGGGCGACGCGGAGCGTGCCGTTGACCACCCGGATGTCGAGCTGGTCGAGGACCTTCGTATCGCCCTCGGCGGTCACTGCGAAATTCGCCCCGGTCTTGACGTCGACATCGTCCGAGCCGCGCAATTCGACGCCAGTGAAGCCGGTAGCGGCGAAGGTGCGCGTGGCGCCGCTGCCGCTCGCCTGCGCGGCCTCGCCCTTCTTCTCCCAATTGGATTGGCATGCGGCCAGCGGCAGCAGCGCGACGATCAGCAACATACGCATTTCCTTCTCCCGAACCCGTGTATTACATGATCAATACACCAGATGGCGGAAAAGGAAAAGGGGCGGCGGTTTCCCGCGCGCCCCTTGCCGGTTTTCGACAAGTCCCCGGGATCAGGCGGGAACCTTGTCCTTGTTCCAGATCGCTGCGGCCTTGCGCAGGATGTCGAGGATCTTCTCGAGCGCGGTCGGCTCGTCGACTTCTTCCATCGCGGCGAGTTCGCGCGCGAGGCGGCTGGCGGCGGCTTCGAAGATCTGGCGCTCCGAATAGCTCTGCTCGGGCTGGTCTTCGGCGCGGAACAGATCGCGGACCACTTCGGCGATCGACACGAGGTCGCCCGAATTGATCTTGGCTTCATATTCCTGTGCGCGGCGCGACCACATGGTGCGCTTGACCTTGGGCTTGCCCTTGAGCGTCTCGAGCGCCTCGCGGAGCGTCTTGTCGCTCGAAAGCTTGCGCATCCCGACGCTCTCGGCCTTGTTGGTGGGCACGCGCAGCGTCATCTTCTCTTTTTCGAAGCGCAGCACATAGAGTTCGAGCTGCATGCCCGCAATTTCCTGTTTCTGCAGCTCGATAACACGGCCCACGCCGTGCTTGGGGTAAACGACATAATCGCCGACGTCGAAGGACAGCGCCTTGGCAGCCATGGGCTAGAGACCTTTCCGTGAATAACTGGTCCCGAACGGGTGCGGCGTCGGCCCTGACGCGGCTGGCGTCGGGCAGGCGGTTCGGGACAACAACCTATGCTTCTCCGGGCGGAAGGGCGATTTACCGCCTCCGTCCCGGACTATTTAACACGGTTGCAATAAAATTACCAGCCGCGCGTCATCCTCGCAGCGCATTTATGTGCACTGCGGCGAAGATTCCTGTCGATGGCCGGGCGCGGGGGGGCGCCGGGGATCAGCTTCCGGTGCCGGGGCTCGTCGAGAAATACTTCTCGAACTTGCCTTCCTCACCCTTCAACGCGTCGGCATCGGCGGGAACGTCGCCCTTCTGGGTGATGTTCGGCCATTCCTCGGAATAGGTCTTGTTGAGCTCGAGCCACTGTTCGAGGCCGTTCTCGGTATCGGGCAGGATCGCCTCGGCGGGGCATTCGGGCTCGCAGACGCCGCAGTCGATGCACTCGCTGGGGTTGATGACGAGCATGTTCTCGCCTTCGTAGAAACAGTCGACCGGGCACACCTCGACGCAATCCATGTACTTGCACCGGATGCAGGCGTCGGTGACGACATAGGTCATGGCAGGTCGGCTCCCCTGAGCGGCAATTGAGCGGCAATGGTCTGTAACGCGGCCCCTGCTATGCCCCGGATTCTGCGGCGTCAACGTTTCTGGGGCTCGCGGTTTCCAGTCGCGTGTAGAGTTGGGCCGCCTCGGCCGGCGGACCGCGGCGCTTCGGCAATGCCTCTACCCGCAGCGCTAGCACCTTGCCGTAGAGCGGGAAGACGATGATCGTCCCGACGCGCACTGCCGCCGCCGAACGCTCGATCCGGCGCCCATCGAGGCGCAGCGTGCCTTTTTCGGCGATCGCCTGCGCCGCGCTGCGCGACTTGGCGAGGCGAGCGAACCACAGGAAGCGGTCGAGCCGGAGAGTCTCGCCGTCAGCCATCGCGCAATCCCGCGAGTGCCGCGAAGGCATTGTCGATGGGCGCGGCACGGGGCCTCGCGACGGGTGTCAGGCCTTGCCAGATCCAGCGCTGCGGCTCGCCGTCACGCGGCTTCGCAGTTTTGAAGCCGAGTTGCGCCATCAGCCGGGCCAGCGTCTCGGTGGAAAGGCCGATCGAAGTGGCAAGCGCGGGATCGGGTGCGAAGGGCTTGCGCCCCTGCCGGGCGTCGTGCGCGGCGCGTGCGATTCGCTCGACCAGATCGACGCGAACCGCCTGCGCGCCCAGCGGGCGGTAGCCATAAGCGAGATCGGCGCCGGGGGCATTGCGTGCGAGCACTGTCGTGCCTTCGGCAGGCGCATCGGCCAGCCCCATCAGTGCGCGCCGCCAGCGCGCGGCGACGGGCTTGAGCAAGGCGGGCGCGAACAGGTCGAGCGTGCCGATCGTCACCCCGATTGATCGCAGCTGCTTGCGCGCGTCGCCGTCGAGGCTTTCGACCAAAATCGCGGCAGCCCGGCGCGGGAGCAGTCCACCGGAATCGAGCAGCGCGTTCGCCAGCGCGCGGAGCGGACTGCCGGCGGCAGGATCGCGGCTGGCGGCGTCGAGCTTGGCGAGGACGGGGAGATGGCGCTCGATCTGCGTGGCGAACCACGTCTCGAGCCGCGCCTGCACTGCGCTGCGCGCCTGCGGGTCGAGCACATCGAGTGCGCGATCGATCGTGATCCTGGGGCGAACCAGATTGACGCCGGGCCGCAGCATCGCGACCGCGAAGCCGCGCCATTCCACGGCATTGTTCGCAATAGCGAGATCGGCATCGCTCGACTCGATCAGCGCCTCGCCGCGTTTGCGAAATTCGCCCGCCAGCCTTTTCTCCGCCGCCGCGAGCAACATGCGCTTGTCCGCCGCCCGCGCTTCGGCCTGCACAGTGAAGCGGAAGCCCTCGAGCTTGCCCAGCGGATGCTCCTCGACGCTGACTTCGCCTTGCGCGCCGATCGTCACCGGCAGGTCCGAGGCGCCGGCGCCGATCTGGCGGAGCAATATTGTGGTGCGCTTGTCGACGAAGCGCTGGGTAAGGCTGGCGTGAAGCGCGTCGGAAAGCTTTTCCTCGATCGCTCGCGTACGTTCGGCCCAGTGGATCGGGTCCTCGAGCCAGTCGGCGCGGTGGGCGATATAGGCCCAGCTGCGCGCCGCGGCGATCCGTCCCGCAAGCGTTTCGACATCGCCGGCCATATTGTCCAGCCGCGCGATCTCGTCGGCGAACCATTGGTGCGGAACATGGCCATTGGCTTCGGAGAGGTGCCCGAACAGCCGGCCGACGAAGCGCGCATGCGGATCGACGCCCAGCTTGCGGAAATCGGGTAGGCCGCACGCCGCCCAGAGCCGCATCACCATCCGCGGCGCGCACACCCGCGCGCGCACCCAATCCTCTTCGGCGAGATGCTTGAGCACGGCGAGGTCCACCGCCTGCGGTGCGGCACGCAGCGCCTCGTCGCGGGGCTTGGCCTCGAGGCTGGCGATCAGCGCGTCGATGCTGGCGAAATCGGGCGCGCCTTCGCGCCAGAAGAGATGTTCGAGCCGGGGCACTTGATGCGCTTCGAGTGCCAGCACTTCCTCGGGCGTGAAGGCGCTGGGGCCTTCCTCGTGCAGCGCGCCGAAGGTGCCGTCGCGCTGGTGGCGGCCGGCGCGGCCGGCGATCTGCGCCATTTCCGCAATGGTCAGCCGGCGCTGGCGGCGGCCGTCGAACTTGGAGAGGCTGGCGAAGGCGACATGGTTCACATCCATGTTGAGCCCCATGCCGATCGCGTCGGTGGCGACGAGATAATCGACTTCGCCGGCCTGGAACATCGCGACCTGGGCGTTGCGGGTGCGCGGGGAAAGCGCGCCCATCACCACCGCAGCGCCGCCGCGCAGCCGCCGGAGCGCCTCGGCGACCGCGTAGACTTCCTCGGCCGAAAAGGCGACGATTGCCGAGCGGCGGGGAAGGCGCGAGAGCTTCTTCGCGCCGGCATAGCTCAAGGTCGAGAAGCGCGGGCGGCCAATGATCTCGGCATCGGGCACGAGCGCCTTGAGCATCGGCTTCAGCGAATCCGACCCCAGGATCATCGTTTCGGCATAGCCGCGCGCGCGCAGCAGCCGATCGGTGAAGACGTGCCCGCGCTCGGGGTCTGCGCCGATCTGCGCCTCGTCCAATCCGACGAACGCCACCTCGCGCTCGACTGGCATGCTCTCGGCAGTGCACAATAGCCAGCGGGCTTTCGGGGGCAGGATCTTCTCCTCGCCGGTGACCAGCCCGACCGATTCCACTCCCTTGATTCGGACGACGCGGTCATAGACCTCGCGCGCCAGCAGCCGCAGCGGGAAGCCGATCATGCCGCTGGCATGGCCGCACATCCGCTCGACCGCGAGGTGGGTCTTGCCGGTGTTGGTGGGGCCGAGCACCGCAGTGACCGGCGAACGCGCGAACTGGCTCATGTCGCTTCCAACATCGGTCCGAGTCAGCCCTTAAGCAACACCCCCTGATTGCGAAGCTTCCTTAACCATGTTGAATTATAGGGAGATTTGAGGCTGGACTTCCCTTTACCCCGGCGCCTGCACAGGTCGCCGCAGGCACGGGAACGAACCGGGGTGCTTAATTTGACTTTAAACGCTCTCTTCCACAGTGATTTGGTGTTCGCCGGGGGTGGCGGCACGTTCGACGACGGGGTTTTCGGGGGGCATCGCGCCTTGTTCCTGCGTAACGATCATGGCCTGGAGCTTGGCGGCGGTGCGGTGGTCACGCCTGCGTTTCCGCCTGTGCCCGGCACCGCGCTCAGCACCAGGCTCAAGCGCCGCGTCTTCGCCAATGTCGACCTCGCACCCGATCTCGGCGCGCGCATCGGCACGCTGACCTGGTATCGAGGCGTCGCGACCTGCGTCGGGCTTTGCGCGATGACGTTCCTGATGGCCCCGGGATTCGAGACTCCGATCTACGGGACCGTCGCGCCGGCGCTGATCGGCGCTGATCTCGACGCCGCGCGGGCGCAGGCGATCAAGCCGCTCGCGATGGGCGCAACCATGGGCTACCACGTCGCCGCGACCAGCCTCGTCGCGCCGCTGACCGACACGCCCGAGCGCCCGATCATCAGCCTCGATGCCAAGCTCGCTTCGGGCGACGCGCTGCTCAGCGTCCTCAAGCGGTCGGGCGTCGGTGCCGCCGATGCCGAGCAGGTCGGCGCGTTGGTCACCAAAGCGGTGTCGTTCGACCAGATCCAGCCGGGCACGATGCTCGACATCACATTGGGGCGCCGCACAGACAAGGCGCAAGCACGCCCGCTGCAGAACATGGCGTTCCGCGCCAGGTTCGACCTCAAGCTCGAAGTCGCCCGCAACGGTAACAGCCTGTCGCTCAAGCAGATCCCGATCGCGATCGATCACACGCCCCTGCGCGTCCAGGGTGCGATCGGATCGAGTCTCTATCGCTCGGCGCGTGCCGCCGGCGCGCCAGCCAAGGCTGTCGAATCCTTTATCCGCACGCTGGCGACGCGAGTGCCGGTCTCGCATCTCGGCTCGAACTGCAAGTTCGACATCATCGTCAAGCAGGCGCGTGCCGCCACCGGCGAGGTTCAGCTCGGCAATCTGCTCTATGCCGGAGTCAGCAGCTGCGACAACAAGGTCCAGCTGATGCCGTGGGAGAGCAACGGCAAGACCGAATGGTTCGACGGCGGCGGCAAGGGCAACAAGACCGGGATGATGGCGATGCCGGCCAATGGTCGCTTCTCGTCGGCGTTTGGAATGCGCCGCCATCCGATCCTCGGCTACAACCGCATGCACAAGGGCATCGATATCGCCGCGCCCTGGGGTACCCCGGTCTATGCCGCGACCGACGGCACCGTCCAGTTCGCCGGGCGCAGCGCGGGTTATGGCAATTTCATCAAGCTCAACCATGGCGGCGCGTTCGGCACCGGCTATGGCCATCTCAGCCGCATCGTTGTGCGTGGCGGCCAGAGCGTGCGCAAGGGGCAAGTGATCGGCGCGGTGGGCAATACCGGCATGTCGACCGGTCCGCATCTGCATTATGAGCTGTATAAGAATGGCGTCGCAGTGAATCCGCGCTCGGTGGCGTTCAGCTCGCTGCGCCAGCTGACCGGGAGCGATCTCGGCGCCTTCCGCTCGAAGCTCAGCCAGCTGCTGTCGGTGCCGGTGGGCCGCGGCGCGGCGAAGGACGAGGATTAAGCCCTGACGTCACCCCGGCGAAAGCCGGGCCTCGTGCCGTAAGCGCTTCGTCCGCCGCCTGAGATCCCGGCTTTCGCCGGGATGATGGAAATCTACCGCCCCTGTGAACGCCAGCGCTTGATCGTGCGTTCGAGCATCTGCTCCTCGCCGCCGCTTTCCCGCCACAGCTCGGAGAAGAGCGGATCGTCCGAAGCCGGGCGTTTGCCGTCTTCGAGAGCATCGAACAGCAGGCGGATCGGCGTGGCGACGCCTTCGCCGACCGCGATGCATTCGCGGTTCCTGAGCGCCGGGATCGAATCGAGGAAGCCGCGCGCGCCTTCGGGCATCGCCGCCTTGACGAAGGCCTGGTCGCGCTCGTTGTTGAGCCGCATCGCGAGAATCGTGCCGCACTGCGAGAGCACGCCCTCGGCGAGATCCGAGGGGCGCTGGGTGATCAGGCCGAGCGAGACGCCGTACTTGCGGCCTTCCTTGGCGATCCGGCTCAAGATGCGCCCGACCGACGAGCCGTCGGCATTGCGCTCGTTGGGGACGTAGCGGTGCGCCTCTTCGCAAACCAGCAGCACCGGGCGCTTCGATTCGCCGCGCGACCAGATCGCGAAATCGAACACCATCCGGCTGAGCACCGCGACCACCACCGACGTGATTTCCGAAGGCACGCCCGATACGTCGATGATCGAGATCGGCTTGCCGTCGCCCGGCAGGCGGAAGATGCGCGCGAGGAAGTTCGCCATCGTATCGGCGACGAGCATGCCCGAGAACATGAAGGTGTAGCGCGGATCGGCCTTGATCTCGTCGATCTTGCTGCGCAGGCGCAGATAGGGCGCCGTGTCGGTCGCCTTGTCCATCTTGCCCATTTCGAGCTGGAGGATCTGGGTCAGGTCCGACAGCAGATAGGGGATCGGGGCGTCGACGGTGAGCTTGCCGAATTCCTGCGCCAGCCGGTTCTTGCCCTTGGCGAGCAGGATGCATTTGGCGAGGATGTCGGCATCGACCTGGCGGGCCGAGTTCTGCGTGGTGAGGAACACCTCGCAATGCTCCTCGAAGTTCATCAGCCAATAGGGCATCTGCAGGTTCGAGACGTCGTAGAGCGCGCCGGTGGTCTTGAACGCGCTGCCATATTCGCCGTGCGGGTCGATCATCACGATGTGACCTTGCGGCGAGAGCTCGCAGATCCGGTGGAGGATCAAGGCCGCGGCGGTCGATTTGCCGGTACCCGTCGAGCCGAGCAGCGCGAAATGCTTGCCGAGCATCGCATCGACATAGAGCGCGGCACGAATGTCCCTGGTCGGATAGACATTGCCGATCTCGATGTGCGCGCGGTCGTCGGCGGCGTAGATCTGCTTGAGATCTGCGGTAGAGACCGGGAACACCGCGCAGCCGGGCGTGGGATAGCGCGTTACGCCGCGGCGAAACTTGTAGAGCTTGCCAGTGAGCTTCTCTTCGTCGCCTTCGCCGAGAAAATCGACCTGGGCGAGGATACGGTCGCCGCTGGCATCGAGGCGGAGCGAGCGGACATTGGCGATCAGCCAGGTGCTGCCGACGCGCATCTTGACCTGGCTGCCGACCTGCCCTGAATTGGCGATCGCGGCGTCGCTGCTGGCGCCGAGCGCCTCGACTTCCGCGGGATCGAACATCACCTGGCTCGACGAGCCAGCGATCTCGAGCACCGCGCCGATCGGGCGCCCTGCGGCGCGCGGCGCGGCCGCATCTCCCGACGAAATGGGCGCGGCATTCTCGAAGACGCGCGCGCCAAACTGACCTTCCATCGGATACTCCCCGGGTTTACGCCATGCACCATGCCCGAAGAGGGTAAATTTCAGGTTTCCCGAAGCGCACTTGTCCGACGATCAGAACCGCCGCCACAATGCGCCTGCGCCCCAGCCGAACAGCACCGACAGCGCCACTGCGACGAGGCCATAGGGAATGGAGTAGCGCTCGGCACTGGTCGCGACGAATCGCTCGAAGCCCGATTTGCGGATGTCGATCGGCCGCACTGCGGCGGCGAGCACCCGGCCGTTCTGGATCAGGAAGGTCTCGGCAGTGAAACGCCCGACCGGCACCCGCGCCGGAATGTCGATGCGGGCGCGATAGAGGACGCCGCCGGTGATCTCGACTGCGTGCGAATCCTCGTAGAACAGGCCGCTGCGAGTGCGCAGGGCGACCAGCCCGCGATCGAACCGCGCCTGCACTTCGGGCACCGCGCTCGACGCGGGGGAGAGCTGGAGGCTGTCGACCCCGAGCTCGTAGATCGCCCGGGTCCGCTCGTCGACGATGCCGCGCATCGGGCGCGACGAGGCGACGGCGTAGAAGCTCGGCGCCGAGCGATAGCGCATCGATTCGGCGTTGAGCCAGATGCCCGCGAGCTTTTCCTTCTCGCGAACCAGCACTGCCTGGGTCGGCCCGCGGACCACCACGACAATGTCGACCGGCCCATCCTCGGGATCGGGCGCACGTCCGCGTGGATAGAGGATTGCGCCGAACAGCAGCAATTCGGCGCCGGTGAACGAATAGGCGATCTCGATGTTGCGCTGCGACACGTCGGGAACGAGCACCGGCTTGGCCTGCCCCATCAACAGCGGGGCGGCGAGCATCAACAGGGCGGCGGCCAAGGTCTTTAGAGGCGCCCGCTTCACAGCAATTCGACCGAATAGATTTCGTCGGGCCGCCAGGCGAGCCCGAGCAGCATCCGCAATGCGACTGCGATTACGATCAGCGCCAGCGCGAGGCGGAGATATTCGGGCTTGGCCTTTTGGGCGAAGCGTGCGCCGAGTTGCGCCCCCGCCACCGATCCGATCAGCAACAGCACGGCGAGCACGATGTCGACTGCCTTGGTGGTGGTGGCGTGGACCATCGTCGCCGCCGCGGTGACGAACAGGATCTGGAACAGCGAGGTCCCGACTACGACCTGGGTACCCATGCCGAGCAGATAGAGCATCGCGGGGACGAGAATGAACCCGCCGCCCACGCCGAGCAGCACGGTGAGGATGCCGGTGAAGAAGCCGAGCAGCAACGGCGCGAGCGGCGAGATGTAGAGCCCGGAGCGATAGAAGCGCCAGCGCAGCGGCAGCATCGCGACCAGCGGATGGTGGCGGCGCTTGCGGGCGCGCGGAGGCACGGCACCGCGGCCGACGCGTACCGCGGTGATCGACTCGTGAAGCATCAGCCCGCCGATCGAGCCGAGCATCAGCACGTAGAGAATCGCAATCACCGTATCGATCACGCCGGTGACCTGGAGCAATCGGAACAGGCCCGCGCCGGCGATGCTGCCGACCACGCCGCCGGCGACGAGCACCAGCCCCATATGCACGTCGACGCCGCCGCGGCGGAAATGCGCGAACACGCCCGAGACGCTGGCGCCGGTCACCTGGCTCGCGGCCGAGGCGGCCGCGACGGTGGGCGGGATGCCGTAGAAGATCAGCAGCGGGGTGGTGAGGAAGCCGCCGCCTACGCCGAACATACCCGAAAGCAGGCCGACGCCGAGGCCCAGAGCCACGATCACCAGCGCATTGACCGAGAGATTGGCGATTGGGAGGTACAGATCCATCGGAAGCAGGCGATACCGCGTTTGCGTGGCGCTGCAAAAGCCCGCTTGGCTAGAAATCGCTCCCGAGGGTCAGCGCGAAGCCCGAGCCGGGGCGCGCGGTCCCGGCGACACGCTGCCGCCAGTCGAGCACGAGACGGACATTCTGCTTGCCGAGCGGCAGCGCGAGAGTGGCCGAGGGGCCGATGTCGAGCCGCGTCGCATCGCGCTGGGCCGCCGCCCAGGCGCCGCCGCCCAGCGCGAGGCGCTCTCCGCCGCCTTCGGCCAAGGTTCGCGTCACACGGACGGCGCCGTCGGCATAAGCTTCGGTGCGGAGGCGACGGATCGCCCCGGCCTGACCATAGGTTTCAAGCCGGAAACCCGGCCCGACGGTTCCTTCAAAGCCGCCGGCCACGCCCAGCCCGGGTCCGCCGCGGATGCCGTCGAGTCCGAACCGCTGCTCGGCGACGACGCGTACCGGCGCACGCGTCGGCTGCCATTCGAGGCCGATCGATGCTTCGGCGCCTTTGCCCCGGAGCGGAGTCACCAATCGACCGAAACCGGCCAGACGCTGCCTGGGCCAGAGCAGCCACGCGACGCGGAGTCCGGCCTGGCTGCCGCCGAGTTGGCTCGCGCCGGGCGCGGCGCCGAGGCCGGTGCCGGGACGCGCGACCAGCCACGCGCTCGCCGACCAGTGCGACGGCAGCGCCGGCAGATTTTCGGGCTGTGCCGCCGGAGGGAGTGGCGTAACGGCGGCGGCGACGATGGTTGCGGGCACGCCGTATTGGATCAGCCCCATCAGCGCCATCTGCACGCGCTCCGGGTCCGGGGCGGGCGCGGCCGGCCGGGTCGACAGGGGGGCTCCGCCGATCCGGCGCGGGCCGGGCGGAAGCCGGGCCGGTGGCAGTCCGGCGCGCTGCGCGGAATGCCCGACGGCGGTCGGGGTGGCCGGCATGTCCGGTGTCGCAGCGATTGGCGCAAAGGCGCGGATCGCCTCGGGAAGCGAGCCGGTGGCGGACCAGAGCAAGGCGATGCGGACGCCGATCCAGCCCAGCACGACCAATGCGAGGAACCGGATCGGCCGCCCCTGGCCCGTCACGGCGCGGCGCGCTCCGACAGATCGGGGAATTGGTGGTCGGTCTTGTCCCAGCGGGGCGCCGCGCCGAGGAGGATCCGGACGTAGAGGACGATCGCGCGGCGCGCTGCGAACAATGCGATATAGTTGCCGACCAACACGCGTGGCGCCGACCAGAACGCCTCGCCCCAGCCATAAGCCCGCTGGACGAACGCCGCACGGACCAGCAGCCGCCAGAGGAGCAAGGCGAAATTGACCCAGAGCAAGGTGCGTACCGCCGGGGCGAGCGCGGGCATGGCCGAGCGATCGATGAAGTGAAGCGTCATCGATACGCTCCACAGCAGCAGCGTGGCATAAGCGAGGGCGAGTACCGGCAGCGCGAGCGTGGCGCGGCGGTCGCGCATCCGCATCCAGTGATCGCCGGGGTTCAGCGTCGCGCGCCAGCCGGTCCGATCCCAGCCGGCGAGCGCGATGCCGGTGAGCCAACGCGCCTTTTGCCTGACGGCGGCGGCGGGCGTGTCGGGAAAATAGGCCCGCACCGCTACCGGCGGGCCGCCGGGCCGTTCGGCGACGCGCGCGAGGCACACCCGGCCCCCCTGGCGCTGATCGTGAGGCCTAGTTCGTAATCTTCGGTGAGGCTGGTCGCATCGAACGGAGCGCCCCCGCGTGCCGCGGCGATCCCGTCGAGAACGTCGCGCCGGATCGCACAGCCCACCCCGGCCAATGGCAGCCCCGCGCCCAGCGCCTGGCGTACGACGAGCACTTTGGCATGTGCCTCGGCGAACTCGTCGCAATAATGGCCGGCAACGAAGCGCGATCTCGGATGCGGCAGCGGCAGAACCGGCAGCTGCACCGTCGCGCAATGCTGCAACCAGCGGGCGTAGACCTGAAGTTCGAGCGGATGAACGATATCCTCGGCGTCGTGCAGGGCAATGCCTAGCGGAGCGACGCCCTCTGCCGCTTCGTCGCGCAGCAACGCGCGCCATAGCGCGTTGAGGCAATCGGCCTTGGTGGTGGGGCCAGGCACGCCGCCGATCACCAGCCGGACTCGCTGATCCAGCTCAGCGACTTCGGCGACCGCGGCGATCGTGGCGGGATCGTTGGGGTAGGTGCCGACATAGATCCGGTAATCGTCATGCTCGAAGCGGGCGAGCGCGGTGCGGAGCATCCGCCCGATCACGCCGGCCTCGTCCCACGCCGCGACGAATATGACGATCCGGCCGGACGGAACGGGCGTGGCGAGCGTCGAGACATCGGTGGGCGGACGAAACGGGAACAACAGTTGCAGATAAGCCCGTCTGGAAAAATAGATCAGGTCGACCAGAAGATCGTCTATACCGCCGACGAGGAACCAGATCGCAGCGAACAGCGTCGCCTCTCGGGCAATCGTGTCTATCGCGGTGATCAGCATGACCGTCCAGGCACCGCAATGTCTCCGATTCGGATGCAGTCATCTTCGGAGTTGTTTATTAAATGATCAAGTTGACTTGGAAGCGGCTGCGGCGATTTCAATCCGTTTCGGAGTCAGTCAATTGGGCGTTGGCGTGAATCCTCTCCGAGGCTAGGGTGCGGGCGCCTTTGGGGGAATTCGGTACCATGAAGCTCGTTGCCCGGCTCGGGATCCTGGCGCTGATCGCGGCGCCGCTCGGCGCGACGCTCGCGATGGGCGACAACAGCCCGCAAGTCGAAATGGCCACGCCCGGCGTCGGCGACGGCGCGATCGAGCGGTTCACTGCGCGGTTCAACCAGCCGATGGTGCCGCTCGGCGACCCGCGTGCGGCCGGGCCGTTCACCGTCGAATGCCCGGTGGGCGGCGAAGGGCGCTGGGTCGACCAGCAGACCTTCGTCCACGAATTTGCCAGCCCGCTCCCCGGCGGGGTGACCTGCACCTTTACGCTCAAGGACAAGCTCAAGAGCCTCGCCGGCTATGCGCTGACCGGCCAGACCAAATTCACCGTCGACAGCGGCGGCCCGATCGCCCGCGCGGTGCTGCCCAGCCGCTATGGTAACGAGATCGAGGAGGACCAGACCTTCCTCGTCGCCGCCAATCTGGCGCCCGATCGCGCCTCGGTCGGTGCCCATGCCTATTGCGCAGTCGACGGCGTGGGCGAGAAGATTCCCGTCGATGTGCTCCCCGCCGATGTTCCGGGCAAGCTGCTCGCCGGGCTCGGCACCGATCAATGGGCTGTGCAGAGCTTCCTCGAGGAAGCGGGCTTGCCCAAGGCGCTCCCCGCCAGCGACGCCGATCGCGCGAAAGCGACTGCCAGCGTCGTCGCGCTCAAGTGCCGCCGGCCGCTTCCGCCGGGGCGCGATGTCGCATTGGTCTGGAGCAAGGATATCGCCAGCGCCACGGGCCGCGTCGCGGGCACCGACCAGCGCTTCGACTTCACTGTGCGCAAGCCGTTCGCCGCGCGCTTCGAATGTTCGCGGGTCAACGCGCAGGCAGGGTGCAGCCCTGTGCAGGACGCATGGGTGCGTTTCTCGGCGCCGATCCCGCGCGCCCAGGCCGAGGCGATCCGCATCACCTTGCCCGACGGCAAGGCGCTGACCCCGGTCTTCTCCGACGAGGAGAAGCGCAAGGCAGTGATCGCCGACGTCAAGTTCAAGGCGCCGCTCCCCGCCGCGGTCACTGCCAAGCTGACGCTTCCCGCCAATGTCACCGACGAGAGCGGGCGCAAGCTCTCCAACGCCGAGCGATTCCCGCTCGACGTGCGCTTCGACGAGGCGCCGCCCTTGGTGAAGTTCGCCGCGGATTTCGGCATCCTCGAAGCGGCCGAGGGCGGCGTGCTGCCGGTCACCGTGCGCAACGTCGAGGGACAGCTAGGCGGATCCCAGATGGCAGTCGGCGGCCAGAGCCTCAAGGTCGAGGGTGGCGACGGCGAGATCGCCAAATGGCTGCGCGCGATCGACGATGCCGCCGAAACCAAGAGCGACGACATCAAGCGCGGCGAAGAGACGATCCGGATCAACCAGACCGGCGCGAAGCCGTTGCTGACACCGGCGACCGGCAAGCCGTTCCAGGTCTCGTTGCCGGGCAAAGGCAAGGACTTCGAAGTCGTCGGAATCCCGCTGACCAAGCCCGGATTCTATGTCGTCGAGCTCGCCAGTCCGCGGCTGGGCAACGCGCTGCTAGGCCGCAACGCCCCGCGGTACGTCGCCGCAGGCGCGCTCGTCACCAATATGAGCGTGCATTTCAAATGGGGCCGCGACACCTCGCTGGTCTGGGTCACTGCGCTCGACAGCGGCAAGGGCGTCGGCAGCGCCGAAGTGCGGATCACCGACAGCTGCACAGGGCAGGTTTTGGCAAAGGGCACTACGGATGCCTCGGGTCGGCTGGGTGTCCCCGCCGGGCTGCCCGAGCCCGAAACCTATTCGAGCTGCGAGAATGACAGCGGCTCGCCGCTGATGGTCTCGGCGCGCAAGGCCGACGATTTCAGCTTCACGCTCACCCAATGGGGCGAGGGCATCCGCCCGTACGACTTCGACCTGCCTTATGGCTATTCGGCGGCCGAGCAGGTGTTCCACACCGTGTTCGATCGCGCGCTCGTCCGCCAGGGCGAGACGGTCCACATGAAGCATATCGTGCGCAAGCCGATCGCCAGCGGTTTCGGCACCTCGCCGGCCTTTACGGGCACGCTGCGCCTCTCGCACCGCGGTTCGGACACCAAATACGATCTGCCGCTGACGATCGACGCCAATGGCATCGGCGAGACCGAATGGACCGCGCCGCAAGGCGCCAAGATGGGCGATTACGACATCCAGGTCGTGACCAACGAGGCCGAAAACGAGAAGGTCGTCTACACCAGCCAGTCGTTCAAGGTGGACGAATACAAGCTTCCGACGATGAAGGCTTCGGTCGCGGGACCGAAGGAGGCGGCGGTGCGCCCCTCGACGTTGCCGCTCGATCTGTTCGTCGGCTATCTCTCTGGCGGCGGCGCGGGCAATCTGCCGGTCGAATTGCGCGTCGGCTGGTTCGAAGGGCTGACAACGCCCGACGGCTATGACAGCTACAGCTTCGGCGGCCGCGCACTGACCGAAGGCGTCAAACCGTTGAACGGCGACAGCGAGACCGACGAGGAATCGACTCCGCTGCCGCCGACCCAGACCTTGCCGGTGACCTTGGGTGGCGACGGCACGGCGCGCACTTCGATCGAGGTGCCCAAGAGCCTCGACCAGCCGACCAACATGCAGATCGAGATGGATTATCAGGACGCCAATGGCGAGATCCTGACCGCGTCGCGACGCATCCCGATCTACACCTCCGCAGTCCAGCTCGGCATCAAGACCGACGGCTGGCTGATGAAGCAGGACGATCTGCGGCTGCGCTTTGTCGCGCTCGACACTTCGGGCAAGCCGCTCGCCAATCAGGCGATTTCGGTCGAGCTGTACAGCCGCGAGATACTGACGGCACGGCGCCGGCTGATCGGTGGCTTCTACGCCTATGACAACCAAATGAGGACGACGAAGCTGGGCGCGACCTGCTCCGCGACGACCGACGCGCAGGGGCTGGCCACGTGCCAGCTCGACCCGGGCGTGTCGGGCGAAGTCTATGCCGTCGCGACCACCAAGGACGCCAATGGCAATGTTGCGCGGGCGACGCGCTCGACCTGGCTGGTCGGCGACGATGATTGGTGGTTCGGCGGGGACAATGGCGACCGGATGGACGTCATCCCCGAACAGCTCGAATACAAAGCCGGCGAGACCGCCAAATTCCAGGTCCGCATGCCGTTCCGCGAAGCGACTGCGCTAGTCACCGTCGAGCGCGAAGGCGTGCTGTCCAGCTTCGTTGTCGGGCTCTCGGGCAAGGATCCGGTGATCGAAGTGCCGATGCCTGCCGCTTATGCGCCCGACGTCTATGTCTCGGTGATGGCGGTGCGTGGACGCGTGTCGGGCCTGTCCAACTGGGGATCGAGCCTCGCGCGCGACTGGGGGCTGCCCTTCTCGCAGGACGGCGGCAAGCCGACCGCGACGGTCGATCTCGCCAAGCCCGCTTATCGGCTCGGCATCGCCAAGGTGAAGGTCGGCTGGGAAGGCCATCGCCTCGGCGTCGCAGTCAAGGCCGAGAAGGCGACCTATGCCGCGCGCGACACCGCCAATGTCGACGTGCAGGTCAAGAACCCCGACGGCTCGCCGGCACGCGAGGCGGACGTGGCGTTCGTCGCGGTCGACGAGGCCCTGCTCCAGCTCGCGCCCAATGAGAGCTGGGACGTGCTGACCGCGATGATGGGCGATCGGCCGATCTCGGTGCTGACCTCGACCGCGCAGACGCAAGTCGTCGGCAAGCGCCATTACGGCAAGAAGGCCGTCGAGGCCGGCGGCGGCGGCGGCGGCGATCTCTCCGGGCTCAACCGCGAGAATTTTCAGCCGGTATTGCTTTGGAAGGGCAAGGTGCCGCTCGACGGCAAGGGCCGCGCACGGGTGCAGGTGCCGCTCTCGGATGCGCTGACGTCGTTCAAGCTGGTCGCGATCGCCACCAACGGCGCGCAATATTTCGGCACCGGCGAGGCGAACGTCCGCACCCATCAGGATCTCAGCATCTATCCGGGCGTGCCGCAGGTGGTGCGCACCGGCGATACGTTCGGGGCGATGTTCACGCTGCGCAACGGCTCCGACAAGCCGATGCGAGTGACGGCGGAGGTCGTGCTCACGCCTGCGGTTGCCCAGGGCAAGCCGCTGACCGTGGAGATTCCGGCGGGCGGCGCCGCGCCGGTGAGCTGGAACCTCACTGCGCCGAACGCGGCGGGCAAGCTCAGCTGGACGGTCTCGGCGAAATCCGCCGACGGCAAGGCAGTCGACAAGGTGACGGTGGCGCAGGACGTGATCCCTGCGGTGCCGGTCGAGACCTGGGCGGCGACTCTCGCCCGGGTCGGCGAAGGCACCAGCTTCTCGATCGCGCCGCCGGCGGGGGCCTTGCCGGGCTTCGGTATGGTCGACATCAGCCTCGCCGACACGCTCGCCCCGCCGCTGCAAGGGGTGCGCGACTATATGTCGGCCTATCCCTATGGCTGCCTCGAACAGCGCACTTCGCGCGCGATCGCGCTCGGTGACACCGGCATGTGGAACGGGATCGCCGGCGAGCTTCCCGCCTATCAGGACGCTGACGGGCTGCTGCGCTATTTCCCCGGCGAATGGGCGGGATCGGAGGCGCTCACGGCCTATATCCTGTCGATCACTGCCGAGGCCGGACTGCCGCTCCCCGAGGGGCCGCGCGCCAAGGCGATCGACGCGATGAAGGCCGTGCTCGACGGCCGCCTGCGTCGCGAGGATTATGGCGATGTCCGTCTCCAGCGGATCGCCGCCTTCTCGGCGCTCGCCCGTCAGGGTGCGGCGACCGGCGCGATGCTCGGCCAGCTGGGTATCGCGCCGGCCGAAATGCCGACTTCGTCGCTCGCCGACTATCTCGCGGCGTTGGGCAAGGTGCCCGGTCTCGCCAATGGCGCGCAGCTCCGCGCCGATGCCGAGAAGGTGCTGCGCACGCGGCTGGTCTATGAAGGCACGCGGATCGACCTCAGCGACAAGGGCAACATGCCGTGGTGGCTGATGTCGTCGGACGACGAGGCGGCGATCAAGGCGGTGATGGTGACGCTCGGCCGCCCCGGCTGGCAGGATGACTCCGCCAAGATGATGGTCGGCGTGGCGATGCGCCAGCAGCGCGGCCATTGGGGCACCACCACCGGCAATGCGTGGGGCACGATCGCCGCGCGGAAATTCATGGCGGCCTATCCGGCCGAAGCGATTGCGGGGGTGACCACCGCCAGCCTCGGCAGCGCCAGCGTCAGCCGGCCCTGGCCTTTGCTCGAGCCGCAGCGCAGCTTCAGCCTGCCATTGCCGACGGCGACGACGCCGCTGGTGATGCGCCAGGCGGGCGGAGCCGGGCCGTGGGCGTTCGTCCGCGTAAAAGCAGCGGTGCCGCTCACCCAGCCGCTGATGGCGGGCTACAAGATGACCAAACAGGTCAGCGTGGTGCAGGGGCTGGTGCCCGGGCGCCACACCCGCGGCGACGTGATCAAGGTGACAATCAGCGTCGAGGCTTCGGCCGAGCGCAACTGGGTGGTGATCAACGATCCGGTGCCGACCGGCGCCACGGTGATCGGCAGCCTCGGCGGGCAATCCGAGATGCTCAATGCGCAGGCGGGCACTGCCGAGGGTGTCTCGCCCAACTGGATCGAGCGCGGGCAAGGGTCGTGGCGGGCTTATTATGGCTGGGTGCCGCGGGGGAGCTTCACCATCTCGTACGTGATGCGACTCAATGCCTCGGGACGGTTTAGTCTGCCGGCGACGCGAGTCGAGGCGATGTACTCGCCCGAGATCCGGGCGCAGTTGCCCAACGCGGTAATGACGGTGGCGGAGCGGTGAAACCCTTCTTCGTCATCCCGACGAAGGCCGGGATCTCGGGCAATTGCGGGACGAGAGCCGTACGAGATCCCGGCGTTCGCCGGGATGACGAGGTATGAGGCAGCAGCTCAAAACCCTGATCACCCGCATCGACGACTTTCCCCCAACGCTCGCCGCATGGGGCCGACGCCAGCGCGACGCGGTTCGCGCGCGCGGCTGGCGCGGCATCTTCACGCCGATGCGCGTGGTGCTCGCGGCGGCGGCATTGCTCATCGGCAGCTTCGCTTCGCTGTCCTGGGTGACGCGGCCGCCGCCGCTCCCCGGCTACGACGTGGTGGTCGCCGGCTGGAAGCCGTCCGAGGCGTGGCTCTACGACCGCAACGGCCGGCTGATCGACAGCAGTCGCGTCGACTATCAGGCGCGGCGGCTCGGCTGGGTGCGGCTCGCCGATGTCGCGCCGGTAGCGCGCGACACGCTGATCGCCGCGGAGGACCGGCGCTTCCGCAGCCATAAGGGCGTCGACTGGTGGGCACTGGGCGGAGCGTTGCGCGACCGGATCGAAGGCAAGCGCGCGCGGGGTGCCTCGACGCTGTCGATGCAGGTCGCCGCTTATCTCGCGCCCGACCTCGCCTCGCCGGGCCATCGCGGGACCTGGGACAAATTGCGGCAGATGCGGGCGGCGCGCGCCCTCGAGGCGGAATGGAGCAAGGACCAGATTCTCGAGGCGTATCTCAATCTCGCGGGCTTCCGCGGCGAGGCGCAGGGGATCGCCGCCGCCTCGCTCGGTCTATTTGGCAAGACCCCGGCTACGCTCACCCGCGACGATGCGTTGCTGCTCGCGGCCTTGCTCCCCAATCCGGGTGCGGGATCGACCGAAGTCGCCCGGCGGGCCTGTGCGCTCGGCCGGGACAAGGATTGCAGCCGCTTCGCCGGCGCCGCCGCGTCGATGCTCGGCCCAGCGCGCAGCCTCGCACTCGATCCGGGGCTGGCGCCCCATCTCGCCGCGCGATTGCTCGACACGCCGGGTGCGCGGATCACCACGACGCTGGACGCGCGCATCCAGTCGGTCGCGATCGCCGCGCTGCGGCGCCAGCTGGAGGGGCTGGGCGGGACGCGCGCGCGCGATGGCGCGGTGGTCGTCGTGGACAATGCGAGCGGCGAGGTGCGCGCTTATGTCGGTGGGATCGGCGGCGAATCGACCGCGGCGGCCGTAGACGGCGCCTCGGCATACAGGCAGGCGGGATCGACGCTGAAGCCGTTCCTCTACGCGCAGGCGATCGAGAAGGGGTATCTGACCGCGGCCTCGATCCTCGACGATTCGCCGGTCCAGCTCGACACGGCCTCGGGACTCTACGTCCCACAGAATTACGATCATGCGTTCAAGGGGCCGGTCTCGGCGCGGATCGCGCTCGCGGGATCGCTCAACGTGCCCGCGGTGCGCACCTTGCTGCTCACCGGGGTCGACGCCTTCCGCGACCGGCTGTGGGATACCGGCTATCGCGGGCTGGTCGAGGACGGCCAATATTATGGCTATTCGCTGGCGCTGGGTTCGGCCGAGGTCACCCTGATCGAGCAGGTCGCCGCTTATCGCAGCCTTGCACTCGGCGGGCGCTGGACGCCGCTGCGGCTGACTGCGGCAGCACCGAAGGAGCGGCTGCGGGAGATCGTTTCGCCAGAGGCCGCGTGGATTGTCGCCGATATGCTCGCCGACCCCAATGCCCGTGCCGGCACCTTCGGAGTCGATTCGGCGCTGCGCCTGCCGTTCTGGGCCGCGGCCAAGACCGGGACGTCCAAGGCAATGCGCGACAATTGGTGCGTCGGGTTCAGCGACCGCTTCACTGTCGGCGTATGGGTGGGCAATCTCGAAGGCGATCCTATGCGCGCGGTGTCGGGCACCAGCGGCGCGGCACCGGTCTGGCGCGACGTCATGATGGCACTCCACGCCGCCGCTCCGGGCAAAGCGTCGCCTCCACCGCCCGGGGTCGAGGTGCGATCGATCCGTTTCGCCGACGGCATCGAGCAGCCGCGCCGCGAATATTTCATTCGGGGCACCGGGCTCAGCGAAATCGCTTCAGCACCCGCGGCGGCGCGACGACCACGGATCGTCAATCCAGTGGCGGGCAGCGTCTATGCGCTCGATCCTGACATTCCGGTGGATCGCCAGCGCCTTGCCATCGCCGTCGCGGGCGAGGTTGCCGGCCATCGCCTGCTGCTCGACCGGCACGATCTCGGCACCGCCGACACCCGACCGTTGATCCTGCCGCAGCGCGGCCAGCACCGGCTGAAGCTGGTCGATCTCGGCGGCCGGGTGGTCGATCAGATCCTTTTCACGATCCGCTGAAAACACGGTTTTGCTTCGGGAGCGGAATGCCTTTCGGCGCGTTATCCGCGCGGTCCCATCCCTTTCGGGGCTGTGCTCACGGGCACCGGCCGCGCCGCCGCATCGGCGCGGCCGAACCCCGGAGCGGCGCGGCCGCCCCGGGGCGTTCGGTTTACTGGTAGAAACCCGGGATCGTCCGGATCACGATGCCGCGACGCGTGTCGATGAGCAGCACGTCATCATAATGGCGGACCCAGCGCTGGCTGCGCCCGACTGACGGCAGGCGATAGCGCCACGGATCGGCAATCACATAGCGCGAACCCCAATAGCTCGGTGCGATCCGCACGCCGGTGCGAAATCGGGTATAGCCGAACGGTGCGCGCCAATTGCCACGGGCATAGACGCCGCGATTGCGCCCGCGATAATCGCGCCAGTCATTGTCGCCCCAACGGCGATTACGGTCGCGCAGATCCTCGCGATATTCCTGCCGAGCCTCGCGGACGTCGCGACGCTCCTCGCGGATGTCGCCGCGATCACCGCGACGGCGGGCGTCGCGCAGCTCGCGCTGCTCCTCGCGAATGTCCTGACGGTCGCGGCGAAGCTCGCGCTGCGACTGGGCGCTCGCCGCACTCGGCAGCGCTACCGCCGGCATGGCGACGGCGGCCAGCAGGGCTGCGGTGATGAACTTCTTCATGTGGATTCCTCCAAAACTTACAGGCCGGTTCTCTCCGGCACCGCTGCAATCTGGAGGAGTCTCGCTGAACCGCGCGGGAACGGCGCGGTCAGCAACCAGCAAGTTTCGTTACTGGCCCGAACCGCCCGGGGCGCCGCCGCCGCCGGTGCCGGGCGCGCCCACCGTGCCGATATTGCCGAACAGATCGCTGAAGAAGCTGCGCTTGCGGCCGAGGGTCGGGGTGGTCTTGCCATAGGGATCGACCGAGGCGATCAGATCCTGGTTCATCCGGTCGACCGCGGCGACGTTGCCGGCCGCGTCGAAGCGCACGCGGATCGTGGTCTGTTCGCGCACCTTGGGGTCGCTATAGCCGAAATTCCGGCTCTCGCGGGACACGTAATACCATTCACCCTGGTTGAACTGGCTGGTCAGCGTCGGCCGGCCGAGCGTCTGCATCACCGATTCGCGATTATCGATGCCGGGCTGGACCGAATCGACCAGCTCCTTGTCGATCACATAGCCTTGATGCGTCTTCATCGGCGCGCAGGCGGTGCTGCCCATGGCAATGAGGAGCGCGGCGCAACCGGCCAGGCGAACGGGGAAGGGCATCGAAATCTCCAGGCCAACGCGAGCACCGGCGCGCATTGCATCGCGCGCCATTCGCCTCAATATGCGGCAAAATGCGGCCAAACAAGGTCGCGCCCGCTTAGCATGGACGAAAGAACCAGGATGGGATTGCTCAAGCGCCTGTTCGGCGCTCCGGATCGCGGCACTTCGCCGCAGCTCTACGCCGCGATCGTCGCCACCGGCCGCGCGCCGCATTGGTATGCGCAAGGCGCAGTGCCCGACACGATCGACGGCCGATTCGACATGATTGCGGCAGTGCTGTCGCTGGTGCTGCTGCGGCTCGAGAACGAGCCCGAGGCGACTGCGCCGAGCACAGCGCTCGCCGAATGCTTCATCGAGGACATGGACGGCCAATTGCGCGAGATCGGTATCGGTGACGTCGTGGTCGGCAAGCATATGGGGCGGATGATGGGCATGGTCGGCGGCCGGCTCGGCGCCTATCGCGCTGGCCTTGGTGGAGACGGGTTGCGCGGAGCGCTGGTCCGCAACCTCTATCGGGGCGACGCGCCGGCCGATGCGGCCTTGTCTCATGTCGAGGCGGGATTGCTTGGTTTGCGCGACACGCTGGCGGCGATGCCGACAGCCGCAATCCTCGCCGGGGAATTGCCGCAATGACCCCCGAATTTCCGCGCCCGCACCGGCTCGACCAGATCGGCACCGTGGAGACCAATGTCGAGATCGAGGCCAGGCCTGAAGAATGCGCCGCGCTTGCCCGCCGCTTCGATCTGGTCGCGATCGAGCGGCTGCGCGCGCGCTTTACGCTCCGCCGTGCCGCGACCGGCTTTCTTGCCACCGGTCATTTGTCTTCGGCCGTCACACAGTCCTGCGGGGTCACCGGCGATCCGCTGCCGGCGACGATCGAGGAGGACTTCGCGATCCGCTTCCTGCCCGAACCGGGCGAGGACGAAACCCACGACGACATCGAGCTTGCCGAGGAGGAGATGGATACCGTCTTCTACGCAGGCAGCGCGCTCGATCTGGGCGAGGCAGCGGCGGAGACGCTCGCGCTGGCGCTCGATCCCTTTCCGCGCAGCCCGGCCGCGGCGGAAGCGCTCAGGGAGGCCGGTGTGATCAGCGAAGAGGAGGCGGCGCCGCTGAGTCCACTCGCCGCCGCGCTCAAGGGCAAGCTGCAAAAGAAGTAAGCGCGTAAGGCAGCGCCGTCCTGACTCCAGCATCAAAAACCATGATCTCCCAAGCACGCGGTGCGCGGACCTGCGGGAGATCGAAACTTGCCCCTGCGATTCGCTGTGGTAGCGATGATGAAAGCTCGGAGGGGTAATGTGACTCAACTCACGAATTTCGTGCGCCGCTATACATCGATATCTGCCGTCATCGACATTCTTCGGCGCAAGGAACTGCCGCTTCTCGATCCCCAGAACTGGGACGATCGAAACGATCGCTATTACATGGCGCTATACAAGCAGGAGAAGAAGCTCGGCGGCTTATATGGGCTGTGCGCTGCGCGTTGCTCTGAAACCTATCATCATTGGCGCGTCTTCACCGGAACCTCTGACGGGGCCTGCGTCGAGATCAAGCGGGGCGCGTTCGAAGAGGCGCTGGCCAAGCTGGAGGGGGTGCGGTTCGGCGAGGTCCAATATCTCCGGCTCGAGCAAATTGAACGCCCAAAGGCCATCGATGTTGATCGCATGCCCTTCGTAAAGCGAGAAGGCTTCACCGCCGAAGAGGAATATCGAGTCATTGCCGAAACGGGGGAAGATCAGAAGAGCGCGCTCTCGATCGAGTTCCCCCACAGCATGATCAATTGCATTTATCTGAATCCCTGGCTGCCCAAAACCGTCGCTGAAAGCATTCGCGAGACGCTGCGATCCTTGCCCGGCTGCGCCAAACTTCGGGTAAGCCGGTCGCAGCTCATCGAAAGCAGTCGATGGAAGCGTGCCGGCGATGAGATCGTCGGGAAAAAAGCGCAAGAGAAGCTGGTGCTGAGGGCCAGGTCTGTTCCGACGAAAAGCGCGTCCAAGACGTCACGCTCCACAAGCTGAAGAAGCCATAGCGTTGAACTCCCGCTGCGAGGCAGCCGGCAAGATGAAGAACCCGCCCGGGATATAGCCGTGCCAAACGCCACCACCGGGCGCTGAGCCGCTACCCGGTGTTGGTCGCGATCCCCCGCGCCAGCATCGCCGCCACCGTTTCGGCGATCGCCTCGGGCGCGACGTCCTCTTCCCAGACGCTGTAGCGCAGCCCGAGGAAAACGTTCATTCCCATGATCGCCCAGGCGTGGACCTCGCTCACCTCGTCGCGCACCTCGCCGCGTTCGGCTGCGGCGCGCAGACGTTTGGCGATACGGTCGGCGGTGGTCGCATAATGCATGCGGAAGCTCTCGGGATCGACGAATTCGGCCTCGTCGATGATCCGGTAGATTTCCTTGTGGGTGCGGGCGAACCGGATGAAGGCTAGCAAGGCCGCCTGCTCCGCCGCAATCTGGCCGGGGGCGTCCTTGAGCGCGGGCGCGACATGTTCGCGGACCTGTTCTGACATGTCGCGGACAAGCGCGCGGAACACCGCGTCCTTCGAGTCGAAATAGGTATAGAAGCTGCCGAGCGCGACGCCCGCGCGGCGGGTGATTCCGCTGATCGAGCCCTCGTGAAACCCCTTTTCGCCGAACTCCACCGCCGCTGCATCGAGGATCGCGCGCAGCGTCTTGCGGCCGCGCGCGGTGCGCGGTTCCTTGCCCAGGCTCGCTGCCTCGCTGTCCATGCCTCCGCCCCCATTCTTCCAAGTTGAAACCCGGTTCAGGTTTCAGTATAGGCTCTCTCGACAGCTTACAACCCGCACAAGACCGGGTCGAATTCTGGGGAGGAAAACCATGTCACGCCTGATGCCGTCTGCTCGAACGATTCTCCACGCCGGCGCCGCCTTCGCCGCGCTCGCCGCTGCGCCCGCCTTCGCGCAAGAGCGAGCTGCCGACGCCGCCCCGGCCGCGCAGACTGCCGACGCCGATCAGGCGGGGCCCAACGACGAGATCGTCGTCACGGCACGCCGCCGCGAGGAGAGCCTGATCGATGTTCCGATCTCGATGTCTGTGATCTCGGGCGATGCGCTGGTGCGCAGCGGTGCCGCCGACATCACCGCGCTGCAGGACAAGACCCCCAATCTCACGCTGCAGATCGCGCGCGGCTCGAATTCCACGCTGATCGCGTTCAGCCGCGGCGTCGGCCAGCAGGACCCGCTGTGGGGCTTCGAGCCCGGCGTCGCGCTGTATCTCGACGACGTCTATGTCGCGCGACCGCAGGGCGCCGTGCTCGACATCTTCGACGTCGAGCGCGTCGAGGTCCTGCGCGGACCGCAAGGCACACTCTATGGCCGCAACACGATTGGCGGCGCGGTCAAATACGTCACCCGCAAGCTCGGCAACCAGTTCCGCGGCACGGCGCGCGCGTCGTACGGCTCGTACAATCAGGTCGATCTGATCGGGCAGGTGACGATCCCGCTGACCGACAGCCTGTCGATCGGCGGCGCAGTGGCGCGCTACACTCGCGACGGCTTCGGCGAGAACCTCACCACCGGCGTCGAGCATTACAACAAGGACGTGATCGCGGCACGGCTCTCGGCCGAATTCGCACCGACCGACAACATCTTCTTCCGCGTCGCCGGCGATCGCACGCTCGACAAGTCGAGGCCGCGCCACGGCACTCGCCTGCTGCCCAACGGCGCCGACCCGCGCTATTTGCCCACCGACAGCGTCTACGACACCCGCGCCGGCATCGGCGACGACAACCGCGTCGAGAACCGGGGCGTCTCGGTCACCGGCGAGATCGGGGTGTCGGACACGCTGACCTTCAAGGCGATCACTGCGTGGCGCGACGGCAGCACCGATACGCTGATCGATTTCGACAACACCATACTCCCGACGCTCGACGTCCCGGCCTCCTATGACGATCGCCAGTTCACCCAGGAGCTGCAATTGCTGTTCGAGGGCGAGCGGCTGCAAGGCGTGGTCGGCCTCTATTATCTCAACGGCCGCGCGAGCGGCGCGTTCGACACCGTGGTCGGGCTGCTCAACACCACTACGCTCACTTCGGGCACGGTGGACACCAAGAGCTATGCCGCGTTCGGCGATCTGAGCTTCGATTTGACCGACAAGTTCAAGGTTTCGGGCGGGCTGCGTTACACCCGCGACGAGAAGACGGGTACGGTGTTCCGCCGTAACTATACTGGCATCCGCAGCCCGGTGTTCGGCAATGCCGCGGCGGTGCCCGGGCTGCTGCGCACCGATTACACCAACGACCGCAGCTTCGAGAAGCTGACGCCGCGGGTGAGCATCAGCTACGCGCCGCGTCAGGACCTCAATTTCTACGCGAGCTACGGCCAAGGCTTCAAATCGGGCGGGTTCGACATGCGCGGCGACGCGATCCTCACCCCGACCACGGTCAACGGCTACGAGCCGGAGACGATCGATTCGTGGGAGCTCGGGATGAAGGGCGCGTTCCTTCAGAACAGCCTGTTCGTGAACCTCGCCGGCTTCTTCTCCAACTATAAGGACCAGCAGGTCACGATCCAGGTGCCGGCTCTGCCGAGCGGGATCACCAGCTTCGTCGACAATGCCGGCAAGGCCGAGATCTACGGCTTCGAACTCGAGACGCGGATGGTGCCGTCGCGGCATTTCTCGGCCAGCGTAGTGCTCGGTTACACCCATGCCGATTACAAGGAGTTCCTGACCTATATCGGCGGCGGCACCACGCCGGTGGACGTCGCGGCCCAGCGCGCGTTCCAGAACACCCCGGAATGGACCGCGAATGCTTCGGCGACATGGTCCGAGGATCTCGCTGGCGGCACGATCGCGTTTACGCCTGCGGTGTCGCTGCGCAGCGATATCCAGATGTTCGAGATCGCGACGCCCGCGCTCGATCAGGACGGCTATGCTTTGGTCGAAGCCTCGCTCAACTGGACTTCGGAGGGCGGCCGCTACCGGATCGGCGTCGCCGGGCGCAATCTGACCGACGCGCGCTATCGTGTCGGAGGCTACAACTTCCCCGGCGCGCTCACCGGCAATTCGGTGATCGGTTATTATGGCCCGCCGCGCACCGTGACCGGGACGGTCGAAGTCCGCTTCTGATCTGATCGAGAGCCGGGCGTCGCGTGACGCCCGGCTTCGTTGCTGCCAGGGAGCCTCACATGGCCGAACCCACCCCGCGCACTCGCGGCGTCGTCCTTGCGATGCTGCTGCTCGTCTACACCTTCAATTTCCTCGACCGGCAGATCCTGAGCATCCTTGCCCAGCCGGTGAAGAAGGATCTCGGGCTCGACGACGCGCAGCTCGGGATGCTGGGCGGGCTTGCCTTCGCGGCGCTCTATTCGACCTTGGCGATTCCGCTGGCATTGCTCGCCGACCGGACCAGCCGGACATGGGTGATCACGGTGTCGCTCGGGGTGTGGAGCGGGTTCACGGCGTTGTGCGGGTTCGCGCAGAACTTCACCCAGATGTTTCTGTTCCGCCTCGGAGTGGGCGTCGGCGAGGCCGGCGGGGTCGCACCGTCCTACGCGCTGATCTCGGACTATTTCCCGCCCGAACGGCGCGCGCGGGCGCTGTCGATCTATTCGCTCGGCATTCCGCTGGGGGCCGCGGGCGGGGTGCTGCTGGGCGGCTATATCGCGCAGAATGTCGAGTGGCGGACCGGGTTCATCGTCGTCGGGCTCGCCGGGGTGGCGATCGCGCCGATCTTCCGGCTGGTGGTCAAGGATCGCCCGCGCCCCGCGGCCACGGTGGAGAATCAGGTGCCGGTGAGCAAGGTCTTCGCGATCCTCGCCGCGAAGCCGGGATTCTGGCTGATGGCATTCGGCGCGGCTGCCGGATCGATGTGCGGATACGGCGTGGCGTTCTGGCTGCCGAGCCTGATGCAGCGCAGCTTCGCGCTCAGCCTCGTCGAGACCGGCCAGTTTTTCGGCGCTTTGCTGCTCACCGGCGGCGTCGCGGGGATCCTGCTCGGCGGCTGGCTCGGCGACCGGCTAGGGCCGCGCAACCGCCGCTGGTACGCGCTGGCGCCGGCGATCTGCTACGTCGCGGGCGCGCCGCTGTTCATCGCGGGGGTGCTGGCAAACAGCTGGCCGATCGCCTTCGCCTTGTTCCTGCTGCCGCAAGCCCTGGTCTATGTCTGGCTCGGCCCGGTGCTCACCGCGGTCCAGCACCTCGTTCCGGCGCACATGCGCGCCACCGCCTCGGCGAGCTTCCTGCTGATCAACAATCTGATCGGGCTGGGGCTGGGGAGCTGGGCGATCGGCTCGCTCTCGAAGGCGCTGACGCCGGCTTATGGCGACGAGGCGCTGCGCTATGCGATCGCGGCGGGGCTATGCCTGTACGTCGTCGCCGGCGCGCTGATGGCGCTGGCGAGCCGCTTCCTGCAGCGCGATTGGGTGGACTAGCGCTCTCGCGTCGCCGCGAACTTCACCTTGGAGTAGCGGTCGGCAATATAGCCCACTTCCCACGCCGACTTGGCCATGAACACCGGATTGCCGTCGCGGTCCTTGGCCATCGCGCCGCGATTGAGCCCGATGAATTCCTGCAGGTCCTTGGGATCCTCCGCCGATATCCAGCGCGCCGTCTCGAACGGCGCCATCTCGAGCCCCGCTGCGACCTTATACTCGGCATCGAGCCGGCTGAGCAGCACGTCGAGCTGAAGCTGACCGACCACGCCGATGATCCAGTTCGAGCCGATCTCGGGATAGAAGACCTGCGTCACCCCCTCCTCGGCCATATCGTCGAGCGCCTTGCGCAGCTGCTTGGTCTTGGTCGGATCCTTGAGCTGGACGCGACGCAGGATTTCGGGCGCGAAATTGGGCAGCCCGGTGAAACGCACCTCGGCACGCTCGGACAAAGTATCGCCCACGCGCAAGGTGCCGTGGTTGGGAATCCCGATGATGTCGCCCGGATAGGCCTCGTCCGCCAACTCACGCTCGCGCGCGAAGAACAGGATCGGCGAGTGGATCGCGATCGGCTTGCCGTGCCCGGTCGGCGTCAGCTTCATGCCGCGCTTGAAGGTCCCCGAGCACAATCGCATGAACGCGATACGGTCGCGGTGGTTGGGGTCCATATTCGCCTGGACCTTGAACACGAAGCCGGTGACTTCATCGCGATCGGGCGCGACCGGCGCGGGCTCGGCGGGCTGCGAGCGCGGCGGTGGCGCGAAATCGGCGATCGCGTTGATCAGCGAATCGACCCCGAACTCCTTGAGCGCCGACCCGAAATACACCGGCGTCAGGTCGCCGTTTCGATAGGCCTCGCCGTCGAACTCGGGATAGCCGACCCCGGCCAGCTCGACATTCTCGCGCAGCTTGGCGAGATTATCGGCCGAGACGATCGCATCGAGCTGCGGATCGTCGAGCCCGGTCGTCTGGATCACCTTGCCCTGAAACTCGCGGCTGTCGCCCTCGGGAAGCAGCAGCCGCTTGTTGGCGAGGTCGTAAATGCCCTCGAAGGTGCCGCCCATTCCCACCGGCCACGTCATCGGTGTCACGTCGAGCGCAAGCAGATTCGCCACCTCGTCGAGAATGTCGAACACTTCGCGGCCCTCGCGATCGACCTTGTTGACGAAGGTGATGATCGGCACGTTGCGCAGCCGGCAGACCTCGAACAATTTGCGCGTCTGGCTCTCGATACCCTTGGCGACGTCGATCACCATGACGGCGGAGTCGACCGCGGTCAGCGTGCGATACGTGTCCTCGCTGAAATCCTCGTGCCCCGGGGTGTCGAGCAGGTTGAAGGTGATGCCCTTGCGCTCGAAGGTCATCACGCTCGACGTGACCGAAATCCCGCGCTGCTGCTCGATCTTCATCCAGTCCGAGCGCGCGCGCCGCGCCTGACCGCGCGCCTTGACCTCGCCAGCCAGGTGGATCGCGCCGCCGAACAGCAGCAATTTCTCGGTGAGCGTGGTCTTGCCGGCGTCGGGATGCGAGATGATCGCGAAGGTACGGCGGTCGTTGATATGGTCGGAAGGCATCGCGGCCCTCTAGCGGCTTAGTCCGCCAGCGTCACCTGCATGCTGAAAATGCGCGCTTCGCCCGGAGCGAAACGCAGCATTCCCGGCTTGTCCCAGATCTCGCCGTCGAAGCCGACCGGATCGGCGATCCCATGCCACGGCTCGATGCACACGAAACGCGCGCCCGGCCTGGTCCAGATGCCGAGCTTGGGCATGCCGGCAAAGCCGATCTCGAGCCCCGGGCCGTCGCCGCCGTCAAAACGCAGCGATTGGCTCTCGAGGCTGTCCCACACCAGCGCGTCGCGCTCGAACAGTTCGTCGTCAAGCCCCAGCTCGCGCCCATCCAGGGGGCTCGGCCAGGTCTCGGGCGCGATCCAGCCCCCCTTGATGATCGCCGAGAGTGCGGCCGGCTCGTGCTTTTCGAAGACGAGGCGGTGATCGCAGCGCGGCCGGTCGAACGGCAGCGGCCAGGCGAAGGCGGGGTGGAAGCCAAAGCTGGCGGGCATGGCGCGATTGCCGGTGTTGGTGACGGTGATGTCCATCGCCAGCGTCGCCGCGGCCAAGGTGAAGGCCGCGTCGAGCGTGAAGGCGAAGGGATAGACCGTGCGGGTTTCGTCATTGTCGGACAGGCGAAACACCGCGCGGTCCTTCGTCTGTTCGATCAGCGCGAAATTCTGCCGCCGCGCAAAGCCATGCTGCGGCAGCGGATAGTCCTTGCCGTCGAAACGATATTTGTCGCCCACCAGCCGCCCCACGATCGGGAACAGTAATGGCGCGCGCCCGCTCCAGAATGCCGGATCGGCATCCGTCATCAACTCGCGGCCGTCGGCATCGCGCAGGCTCGAAAGCTCCGCCCCCAGCGGGTCGATCGCCGCCGTCAGCCTCTCCGATGCAATTTCAATCATGGCGTTCTCCGCGCTTCGTGCTCGTGCGATATGGCGGCGGCACTATGGGGGCAATCGCGATATGCATGTCGAAGTCGAAACCTTCCTCGCCGCACTCGCGCCCGACAAGCGCGCGCTGACCGATCGGCTGCGCGCCTTGATTCACGCCGCCGCGCCGGCGCTCGACGAGCATATCAAATGGAACGCGCCGAGCTTCGACGATCGCGTGACGCTCAACTACGCGCCCAAGGGCGGGATGCGGGTGATCCTCCACCGCGGCGCGAAGCCGCGCGACACCGCCGGCTTCGCGTTCGACGACGCTGCCGGGCTGGCCGCCTGGCCGTCCCCCGATCGCGGGGTGGTGACGATCCGCGACATGGCCGATCTCGACGCCAAAGCCGCGAGTCTGTCGGCGCTGATCGCGGCATGGATCGCCGCGGCGCGCTGAGCCTCAGCCCTCGCGGTGGACGAGGAAGGGCGACCAGGCCTGGTTGACCGGCATCAGCTCCAATGCATTGATGTTGAGGTGCGGCGGCTGTTCGGCGACCCACAGCATCGTCCTGGCGATGTCCTCGGCGGTCATCGGGTTTACCCCGGCATAAACCCTGTCCGAGGCCTCCTGGCTGCCGGTGCGCACCAGGCTGAATTCGGTCTCGACCATGCCCGGCTCGATCGAGCAGACGCGCACCCCGGTGCCGATCAGGTCCGAGCGCAGATTGAGGCTGAACTGACGGACGAACGCCTTGGTGGCGCCGTACACATTGCCGCCGGGATAGGGGTAGTTCGCTGCGACCGAAGCGAGGTTGATGATCGCGCCCTTGCGCGCGATCAGCCCGGGCAGCAATTTGTGGGTGATCGAGACGAGCGCGGTGATGTTGGTGTCGATCATCGTCGTCCAGTTGGACAGCGACGCGTTCTGCGCGGGCTCCAGCCCGAGCGCGAGCCCGGCATTGTTGATCAGCAGGTCGATCTCGGCGAACGGCGCCGGCAGCGCGTCGAGCGCCGCGTCGCGGGCGGCCTCGTCGCGCACGTCGAACCGCGCGGCGTGGAAACGCTCGCCCAGCGCGCTTGCCAGCGCCTCGAGCCGGTCGGCGCGCCGGCCCGTGCCGACGACATGCCAGCCCGAATCGACGAACGCGCGCGCGGCGGCCTCGCCGATGCCGGCAGTCACGCCGGTGATGAGTGCGGTGGGCATGGCTTAGATCTCCTCGATGCTGCGCGGTTCGCCGAGGTGCCAGCGCTCGCCGTCGAACCGGTCTTCGTAATCGCCGTACTGGACAAGGGTCCCGGCTGGCGCGCCAAGTTCGGGCATGTGCAGGCGGATCAGCGCGCGCGCGCCTTCGACATCGGTCGCGTCGACATCGAGGATGCACGAGACGATTTCGTCCTCGCCGTCCTCATCCTCGTCTTCGTCCACCCCGCGGTACAGCGTGCCGCCGCCGACGCTGCATCCGAGGCCTGCGAGCCGCAGTTCGGCGTCGATATGGATGCTGAAGCGATAATGGCGATCGAACGGGTCGAGGTCGCCGGGGACGACCACGATCATCGGCTCATAAACGTCCGGGTCCTCCATCTTCTCCTGAAGACCGTGGAGGAACCGTTCGATCACGCGATCAGCTCCGGAGGCTCGCGCCGAGCTTCGCAGCCGCGGCGACCACCTTGTCGGCCACGCCCTTGAGCTCGGCATCGGTGAAGCTCTTCTCGCCCGGCTGGAGGGTGACTTCGACCGCGAGGCTCTTCTGCCCCTCGGGGACGCCGGTGCCGGTGAAGATGTCAAATAACCGCGCATCGACGATCATTGCCTTGTCGGCGCCCTTCACCGTCCGGACGAGATCCCCCGCGGCCAGCTCGGCCGGCACGAGAAAGGCGAAGTCGCGCGTTACCGCCTGCAGCGCGGGCGGGGTGTAGGCCGGGCGCATGAAGCCGGTGCCGCGCCTGGCGGGCAATGCATCGAGATAGATTTCGACCGCGGCGACATCGCCGTCGAGGTCGAACGCCTTGAGCACCGACGGGTGGACCATGCCGAATGCGGCGAGCACGGTCTTGGGTCCCAGCCGCAGCGTCGCCGACTGGCCGGGGTGATAGACCTCGCCCGCCTCGCCCATCACTTGCAGATTGGCGACCGGCGCGCCGGCGGCTTCCAGCAACGCCAGCGCCTCTGCCTTGGCGTCGTACGCACCGAAGCGCTGCGCCTTGCCGCCCTGCCACCCGCGCGCCGAACGGTCGCCCGCCAGCACCACGCCGAGCGTCAGCCGCTCTCTGTCGGCGAGATAGCGGCGGCCGATCTCGAACAGCCGGATGCCGCTCGCGCCGCGCTTCACATTGCGCTCCGCCGCGGCGAGCAGGCCGGGCAGCAGCGAGGGGCGCATCACCTTCAAGTCTTCGCTGATCGGATTGGCGAGGCTCCACGCGCCGCCACCAAAGGGCGTCGCCTCCTTTTCGGAGATGAAGCTCCACGTCACCGCTTCGTTGAGCCCCCGCGCCGCGGCGGTGCGGCGCAGCTTGCGTTCGAGCTTCTGCTCGGGCGTCGCGGTGGGCCGGGCGACGCCGGGAATGCGATCGAGCGGTGTCGAGGGGACCTTGTCGATGCCTTCGATGCGGATGACTTCCTCGACGAGATCCGCGGGGCCGTCCACGTCGCGGCGCCAGCTCGGCACGGTCACGTTCCAGCTCGGGTCCACAAGGAAGCCGAGGCTTTCGAGGATCGCCTTCTGCCGGTCGGGCGGCACGACGAGGCCGCCCAGGGTCGCGGCGAGATCCGGATCGTAAAGCGTGCTGCGGGGTTCGGTCGGCGCCTGCCCGGCGCGCGTCACTTCGCTCGCGCTGCCGCCGCACAGGTCGACAACGTAGCGCGCCGCGATCGCGATGCCGTCTTCGAGGAACGCGGGGTCCACCCCGCGCTCGAAACGCGAGCGGGCGTCGCTGGTCAGGTTGAGCTTCTGGCCCGTCTTCGCGATATGATCGGGATCGAAGAACGCGCATTCGATCACCACGTCGGTGGTGGCCTCGGACACGCCGGTGTTCTCGCCGCCCATGATCCCGCCGATATCGTGCACGCCTTCTGCGTCGGCGATCACCGTCACGCTGTCGTCGAGCGTGTAGGTCTTCTCGTTGAGCGCGAGCACCTGTTCGCCCGCCCTGGCCTTGCGGACGACCAGCGCGCCCGAGAGCTTGGCCTTGTCATAGACGTGGAGCGGCCGGCCGAGATCGATCATCACATAATTGGTGATGTCGACCAATGCCGAGATCGGGCGCTGGCCGATCGCCTTCAGGCGGCGCTGCATCCAGTCGGGCGACGCGCCGTTGGTGACGCCGCTGACGGTCTGGCCGAAATAGGCCGGGCACCCCTCGGGCGCCTCGATCCGCACTTCGGGCCCGGCGCCGCTGGTCGGCACAGGATCGACCTTGAGCGGTTTGAGGGTCCCCAGCCCGGCAGCAGCGAGGTCGCGCGCGATGCCGCGCACGCCCATGCAGTCCTGCCGGTTGGGGGTGATCGCGACGTCGATCACGGCATCGTTTAGCCCGGCATAATCGGGGTAGGGCGTGCCGACCGGCGCGTCGGCGGGAAGCTCGATGATCCCGTCATGATCGTCGCCGAGCTCCAGCTCGCGCGTCGAGCACATCATCCCGTTCGATTCGACCCCGCGCACCGCGGCGACCTTGAGCACCATGCCGTTGGCCGGAACCACCGCACCCGGAAGCCCGAGTACGCCGACCAGCCCGGCACGCGCATTGGGCGCGCCACAGACAACTTGCAGCGGCGGGCCTTCGCCGGTGTCGACGGTCAGCACCTGGAGCTTGTCGGCCTGCGGGTGGCGTTCGGCGGTGAGCACCTTGGCCACGCGGAAGGCGGCTAGCTTCGCGCCCGGATTCTCGACGCCCTCGACCTCGAGACCGACGCGCGTCAGCGTCTCGACGACATCGTCGAGCGATGCGGTGGTGTCGAGATGCTCCTTGAGCCAGTTCAACGTGAACTTCATGCGCCCACTCCCGCGCTCAGCGTGGGCACGTCGAGCGCCGAGAAGCCGTAATGGCGCGCCCAGCGCAGGTCGCTCTCGAAGAAGGGGCGCAAGTCGTCCATTCCGTATTTGAGCATCGCCAGCCGATCGACGCCGACGCCGAAGGCGAATCCCTGCCATTCGTCCGGATCGAGATTGCACGCCTCGATCACTTTGCGGTGGACCATCCCGCTGCCGAGCAGCTCCATCCAGCCGTCACTGCCCCCCAGCACGCGTTTGCCGTTCTGAATCGTGAAGCCGACGTCCACCTCGGCCGACGGCTCGGTGAAGGGGAAATAGCTGGGGCGCAAACGCAGGACGATATCATCGCGCTCGAAGAACGCCTTGAGCAGCGTCTCCAGCGTCCATTTGAGGTGGCCGAGCGTAATCCCCTTGTCGATCACCAGGCCTTCGATCTGGTGGAACATCGGGGTGTGCGTCGCATCCCAGTCGGAGCGGTAGACGCGGCCCGGCGCGATGATCCGGATCGGCGGCTTCTGCGCCATCATCGTGCGGATCTGCACCGGGCTGGTGTGCGTGCGCAGCACCATCTTCGGCTCGTGCTCACCGGCGAGGTAGAAGGTATCGTGCATCGCCCGCGCCGGATGGCTCTCGGGGATGTTGAGCGCCGTGAAATTATGCCAGTCGTCCTCGATCTCTGGCCCGGTCGCGACCGCGAAGCCGAGATCGGCGAAGATCTCCGCCAGCTCGTCCATCACCTGGCTGACCGGGTGCACGCTGCCCGGCGGCACGCCTTCGACCGGGAGGGTCATGTCGAGCGTCTCGCTCGCCAGCCGGGCGTCGAGCGCCAGCCGCTCGAGCACGGCCTTGCGTTCGACGAGCGCCGCGGTCACCGCCTCACGAAGGCCGTGGATGCGCGGGCCCTGCTCCTGTCGCTCCTCGGGGCTCATTCCGCCCAAGGTCTTGAGCAGCCCGGTGATCGCGCCCTGCTTGCCGAGCGCGTGGACGCGGACGGCCTCGACTGCGTCGAGCCCGGTCGCGGCCTGGATCGAGGCGAGCAGATCGTCGCGCAATTGTTCGAGATCGGGTGTCATGGATTTCCGTTCACTGTGCGAAGAGGCCCGAACCCCAGAGTGTGGGCGAGGTCAACCCTTCGGTGCAAGATTCGCCCCCCGGGGCGGGCCATCGCGAACATGGGGCGCCGCGACGCAGCCCGCTTCCCACCGATCGGCGATCATGAAACCATCGTCTGCATGTTGATGCAGGTACGACTCGAAACCGTCGATTGCCCCTGCTGCGAAAGCAAGGGTCATCGGCACTGGGCATCCGAAAACGGCTATGACGCTGTCAAATGCACCCGTTGCGGCACGGTCTATATCCGCGAGCGTCCGCGCCGTGAGGATATCTCGGCCGCCGCGCGCGACGGCGTCCACCCGACCGAGGACGGCGTGCTCGACCAGAGATTGCACCGCCAAGGCTGGAAGGTGCCCTTCTATGCGGGCATCGTCCGCCGCTTCTTCGAGGGCGAGAAGGGACTGCGCTGGCTCGACGTCGGCGCGGGCAATGGCGAGTTCGTCGAGGCGGTTCAGCGGGCGCTACCCGATGCCGAGGCCATGGGCATCGATCCGATGAAAGTGAAGGTCGCGTGCGCGCAGAAGCGCAGCGTGCCGATCACGGCCCAGACGTTGGAGGAAGTGACCGGCAGCTATGACGTGATCTCGATCATCAACGTCTTCTCGCACATCCCCGACTTCCAGCATTTCGGCAGGCTGATCCGCGCACGCCTCAAACCCGGCGGCTCGCTGTTCATCGAGACCGGCAATGGCGGCGACCTGCCTTCGCGCGCCGATTATCCGGGCGAGCTGCTGCTGCCCGACCATCTGGTCTTCTCAGGGATAGAGCAGATGAAGCAGACGCTGGGCAGGCTGGGCTTCGGGCGGGTCGAACATTTCAGCCGGCGCACCGATCACCCTCTCTGGGCTGCCAAGCAGATGGTGAAAGGCGCGCTCAAGGGGAGGCCAAGAGTGTTCATCCCGTGGACGCGCAAGTTTCGCACCATATTCTACCGGGCGTATCTCGACGGCTGAACGGCCTAGACCCGGCTGCCGAGCAGTGCGCCGCCGAAGCCGATGAACATCACGCCCGTCGCGCGGTTGAACAGCTTCTGGCGATTGGCCGGCGCCAGCCACCCGGCGAGCGAGCGCCCGCCCAGCGCATAGACGCCGTACCAGCAAGCTTCGATGACCACGAAGCTGACGACCAATATGCCAAGCTGGAGCCAGAACGGCCGGTTCATGTCGATGAACTGCGGAAAGAGCGCTGCGGCGAAGATGATTAATTTGGGGTTGGAGAGACCGGTGGCTAGCCCTGTTCCATAGAGCGCGCGCGCCGAGCGCAGGGTATGCGGGTCGTTGGCCGCGGCGCCCACCGGCGCGCGCCACGCCTTGATCCCCAGCCAGACCAGATAGGCGACGCCGGCATAGCGCAGCACGTCGTACAAAGCCGGCGACGCCTTGAGCAGCGCGCCGAGGCCCCCTGCGGAGGCGAGCAGGCAGAGCAGGACGGCGCTCATCAGCCCCGCCATCGCGAACAAAGCGCGGCGCGGGCCGTGATGGATGCTCTGCACCATCACGTGGAGCATGTTGGGCCCCGGAGTGCCCGAGATCAGGAACACCGCAGTGACGTAAAGCCACCAGGTCTGCATCGCCATCGTTTCACCCTTCTCAGGCGGTCGCCGCCTCCGGTTGTTCGGCATTGGCCATCGCGCCGAGTTCGTCGAGGATCCGCACCCACGAGCGGATGCCCTTGTGGAAGCTGTTGAGGTCGTATTTCTCGTTGGGCGAGTGGATATTATCGTCGTTGAGCGCAAAGCCGACCATCACGCTGTCCATGCCCAGAATCGATCGGATCGAATTGACCACCGGGATCGAGCCGCCGCTGGCGAGCAGCGCCGACTTGCCCCATTCGGCATCGAGCGCGGCGCGCGTGGCGGCGAGCGGCGGGCTGTCGCTCGCGAGACTGATCGCGCGCGATCCGCCGCGGACGTTGAATTCGGCGGTGCAGTCGCCCGGCAGGCGGGCGCGGACATGGTCCTCGAAGGCGTTCCAGACCTGATCTGGATCCTGATCGCCGACGAGCCGGAAGCTGACCTTGGCATGCGCTTCGGCAGGGATGACGGTCTTGAAGCCTTCGCCGGTATAGCCGCCCCAGATACCGTTGATCTCGGCAGTGGGGCGCGCCCAGCTCTGCTCGAGCACGCCGACGCCCGTCTCGCCAGCGGGAACGCTGAGCCCAACATCGCCGAGGAACGCGCGCGAATCGAAGCCGAGCGCGTCCCAGCTCGCCTGGACGTCGGCGTTCAGCGGGTGGACGCCGTCGTAAAAGCCCAGGAGCGTGACGCGGCCGTCTTTGTCCTTGAGGTCGGCGAGAATGTTGGTCAGCACCTGGATCGGATTGCGCGCCGGGCCACCATAGAGGCCGGAATGCAAATCGCGCGAGGGACCGCGGACGGTGACCTGGCCGCCGGCCATGCCGCGCAGGCCAATGGTGAGGCCGGGGGTCGCAGTGTCCCACATCGAGGTGTCGCAGATCAGCGCGAAATCGGCGCGGAGCTCGTCGGCATATTCGTGGAGGAACGGCTCGAGGCTCTCCGAGCCCGATTCCTCTTCGCCTTCGAACAATATGGTGACGCGAACCGGGAGCTTGCCGGCAGTCTCCTTCCACGCGCGGCAGGCCTCGACGAAGGTCCGCAATTGGCCCTTGTCGTCCGAGGCGCCGCGGCCGACGATTGCCTTCGTACCGTCGGCACGCGTCTCCAGCACCGGATCGAACGGATCGCGCTTCCACAATTCGAGCGGATCGACCGGCTGGACGTCGTAATGCCCGTAGAACAGGACGTGCGGACCCTCGCCGTCATGATGCGCGACTACCATCGGGTGTCCCGGCGTCGGCGCGACGCGCGCAGCGAAGCCGAGCGCGGTCAGTTCGTCGGTCAGCTGCTGCGCGGCGACGCGGCACTGCTCGGCATAAGCCGGATCGGTGGAGATCGACGGCACGCGCATCAGCGCGAACAGGCGATCGAGGCTGTCGTCGAGATGGCTCTCGACATAAGCGAGCGCAGTTGCGGAGTCGGTCATGGCCGAGCGCTAGCTCCGCATAGCCAGCGGGGCAAGAGAGCGGCGAGGCCCCCCCTCGAGCTGGAATGCATCAATCTTCAATAAATCATTACCGAAAATTAACCAATTATTAAACTATTAAGTATAGTTTAGTATTTCCAACGTACTGGTTTCACACTTGCGTCCGTTACCAGAATGGCGGAATGTGTCTTATAAGAAACGATCGCTTGTCGGCGTTGTTATCTTCAGACGGATAGTGGCTTACAGTGACTCAAAATGCGTCAGACCCGCCTCAAGTGGCGCATATCGATTTTGTTCGGCAGGGCATGGCCGTCGACAAGTCGGCCGCACATCTCGTCCATAACTTCAGGCTTAGTCTCCGTGCCGGCCGGTAGCGAATCGCTCGCCCGGCTCCTGCGCGACTGCGAGGCGCGTCTCATCGAGAGCAGGCGCAGCGTTGACGATGCGCTCGACCTGGTCAGGCGTGCATCGGAACTGGCACAAGGGGCGTCGCCGACGGGGGAGGGGCCCGCACTGCAAGCGGTGCTCGATTCGCATCGGGACGAGTTGGTCGGCCTGGTCCTCTCGGCGCTCGAGCAGGGCGGCAGGTCTCGCGAGACGCGAACCGACTATCTCAACGCGCTCGTTTATCGAGAAGAGGAAAACCAATACCGCGTCGGTCGCCGGCAGGTCGGCCTGACCGAATCGGAGAAGCGGGTGCTCGACTTGCTCTGGCAGGCGATGCCGCAGCCAGTCTCACGCCCGAACATCCATCGGGCGCTCTACGCTGACGGCGAGCAGGCGACGATCGGAACGATCGACGTGTTCGTCTCCAATCTTCGTCAGAAGCTCAAGCTTGCCAGCGGCGGCCGCGACTTCATCCAGTCGGTTCGCGGTCAGGGCTGGGCGCTCAAGCCCGATTACTGCCGTAGCCGTCCGCCCCAGAGTGAAAGTGCCAACGCCGAGGCGGGTCGCCAGCGCGCCTGAACCTCAGGCCTTGCCGCCCCGTACCAGCTTGAGCTGAAAGCGCGGGCGAGAACCGCTGCGATGCGCCTGATCCAACCCTTCGGCATAATCGCGAATACGCGCCCCCAGCGCGGCTGCCACGGCCGGATGGCGCTGGAGGGGGCTCGCCGCAATGTCGCCGAGCGCGTGCAGGCGTCGGGCCGCGGCGTCGGTTTCGAGCAGGCCCAGATTGACCAAGTCTACATAGATGGACGAGGCGAGCAGCGCCTGTGCCTCGATCAGCGTTTCGACGATCTCGGCGAGATCTTCGGAATGAACGGGCGTTTCCATGGCCGCAGACTAAAAGCCCTTCCGGAAACCGCGCAACGGATTCCGGAAGGGCAACAGGTTCAATCCGGGACAGTCGGGCGCGACGCCCGACGATCTTCAGGCTTCGAGATTGAATTCGAGACGATCGGTGTCGAAACCGGCGGCGCCGGGCTCCGCGAAGATCTCGCGATCGCGGATGCGCGGACCGGCGGTGCGGCCGATCACTGCGCGGCCCGAGCCGTCGAGCACGACGCGCTCCTCGCCGACGGCGACCACAGCGCCCTTCATCGAGCCGGGCGCATAGTTGACCACCAGCGCGTAACCACCGGGCGCGTTGCAATATTCGCGCAGCTCGCCGAGCCGATAGCCGGCACCCGCCGCGCTGATCGCGCTCTGATGGCTGACGGCGCAGATGACGGGGACGGTAAGCCGCAGGTTGAACGTGCCCGACGCAGTGGATTCGGCGCCTGCTGCGGATCCGCACAACAGCAGGATCACCGCAGAGAATTTGGGGAGAGAGCTGATCGGCATCGTTATATCCGTTGCTGGCTGATCAGCCCTGATCGCATCTCCCGTTGAAAATATGATTGATACGCAGGGTTAATGATCTAAGAATAGATCAACGCAGGGGCAAAGAGGCCGTTTCAGAATGGTCCGCGATCTGCGGTGAAGCGTGAAAACGACTCGACGGGACGCCGAGTCGCAACAGGCGGATGGGCCCTGGCAGGACCCAACGGCCTGCTTGCGGCCGCCGTCCTATAAAAATATATAAGGCACAACTCGCTGGAAATATTCCAGAAAAGTCCGGATGTGCGCTTCCGGGACGCCTTAACCACTTAATTAGATCGACTTCTTGCCCGTTCAAATCTTATTAAAGATTGAACGATGGACGGGGAGTTGAGGGTTATGTGCTCCGGGGGGAGCCGCCCGCGCCATCCGCAAACCGGTAGCCTGCGTGCCTTGGGTGGCGCGCAGACGACCGATTTCGTGGGTGCAGCGGCGGATTATAGGGTTGGTGTAGCGTCGCAGGACGCGCAACGGGCAGCCATTTCATCCAGCTTTGCAGGCAGACTCTTCGGCTCGGCGCGTGTGTGCTTCGCCAGTGCAGCTGTCGGCGCCGCGCTCATTCTGGGCGTGGCCGCATCACCTGCCTCCGCGCAGGATATCTCCAACGTCAAGTCGATGGACATCGCGGTGCAGGGCAGCATTGCCCAGCGCTGCCAGATGGGCACGATCCCGACCGCCGATTTCGGTGAGCTGACGCGCGCCGGAAGGTTTGCCGCCGCGAAGGTCGCGCTCGACTGCAACTTGCCGTTCACGATGCTGATCAAGGCCCAGAACGGCGCACTCGTACATTCCGAAATGCCGCACGGTCAGGGTCCCTATGCCGGCTCGGTGCCCTACAGCCTCGATGTCGAGCTGCCGGTGCGGCGGCCGGCCACCGAGATGATCTCCAAGGTTTTCGAGGGGCGTTCGCTCGTCGGCGGCCAGGAGATCTCCAGCGCTGGCGGCATCGCCATGGACGGGCTGCTGTTGCGGCTCAGTCTCGGCAGCGTCTCGAGCGAGGCGGGGTTGCTCGCCGGTCAGTATGGCGAGGTGATCGAGATCACCATCGCGCCAAACTAAAGAACATAGAACAATAACCCGAAGTAATGGGTCGCATCTGATCGATAAATGGCGCTCCAAATATCGATCATCACTAGATCATTGTTGTTCCTTTGATGAAACAATGGTGGTTAACGCAAACTAAATAATTGTTGAATGTTTGCGAATACTTGTTAAACATCAACCGTCGGTGATCGACTCGACAATAACGTCGGGGGCACCGAATCCAGAAGTGGGGATTTGCACATGAAGAAGCTTCTTTCGGCAGCCGCTCTCGCGCTGCTCTCGACCGCCGGCGTTGCACAGGCCGACGACATTGCGTTCTCGGGTCAGACCCCGGGCGTGTTCGGTGGCACCAGCAACCATTCGTCGCTCCTCGGCTATGCCGTTGGCGTGGTCCTGAGCGGCGGCGTCGGCTACAACCAGTTCGGCCTGAACGCCGGCAACACGCAGACCGCGTCGCCGACCGTCACCAACACCTGGCTGATCAAGGGCACCGTCACCAAGGATTGCTCCTATTATGGCGGCAGCAGCACGGCGCACACGCTCGACTTCGGCACGATCGGCGTCAACACCAACTCGAACACCAACGTGAACAGCGCGTTCGACATGGTTTCGCCGGCAACTGCCGTCGTCAACTCGACCACTGCAGGCTGCAACTTCAACAACACCGTGACGCTCTCGAAGCAGAACGGCGCGCAGGGCCTGCTGAACGGCGCAGCCGGCGGCTATGACTCGAACGAGTTCCAGGCGAACATCCCCTATTCGGTGGCTGCTTCGTTCCAGGGCACGACCAACACCTCGGCCGGCGCTGCTGGCAGCCCGCAGACCGTGACCGCCGCCACCGGCGACGCGTCGAAGGTCTGGACCGGCGGTGCATGGCGTTCGGACATGACGCTGACGATCAACGCTCCGACCCCGGGCAAGGCCCTGGTCGCCGGCAACTACCAGGACACGCTGACTGTCGAGCTCAAGGCTCTCTGATCCAGCTGGTCCGGCAGTAATGCCGACTTAAGGAAGGGGGAGGAGACAATCCTCCCCCTTTCGAGTATTGCGTAAGAATGCGCCCGTAGTCCGGGTGCAGTCACAGGGGTGGGGGCCTCGCCAGTGTTCAGCAGTTTCCAGCGGACAGCCGTCCGTTCGGCCATAGTTGCGACCGCGCTCGTCGCCGGTGCCGCTACGGTCTATGCGATGCGCGTTTCGCCGATGATCGTCGAGATGACCACCACGGGAAGCGATTCGGTCGCGCGCGTGGAAGTGCAAAATCTCAACGCCGGCAAGTTGCCGTTCGAGACGCGGATCACGCGCCTGAGCTTCGACGAGAACGGCGTGCCCAGCGAAACGGCTGCCGATGCCGATTTCATCGTCTTCCCGCCGCAAGGCATGCTGCCGCAGGGCGCGCGCCAGGTGATCCGCCTGCAATGGGTGGGCGGCGCGGACATCCCGACCTCGCAAGCCTATTACCTCTCGGTCAATCAGCTACCAATCCCGGTCGATCCGGGTGCGGGGGCACAGGCCGCGCAGGTGCAGGTCGTCTATCACATGAAGGCGCTCGTCGTGGTGGCTCCGCCGAACGCGCAGCCCAATGTCAGCGCGACCTCGGTCAAGCCGATCGACTATCAGCCGCCTGCCGCGAAGCAGGGCGACCCGCTGCCGCCGACGGTGCCGGGTCTCGAAGTCAGGATGAAGAACATCGGCCGTCGCCATGCGATGATGTCGGCGCTGAAATGGGTGATCGAGGGCAAGGACACCGCCGGCAAGTCGTTGCGGGTCCTGATCTCCGAAGAGGATCTCAATCGTGGCATCGGCAGCGGTTACGTTCCCGGCGGCGGCGGCACGCGCGTGTTCCGCTTCGCAGTGGTCAAGGCATTCGGACCCGGTCCTATCAACGTCAAGTTCGTGAAATGAAGCGCGGCAGGCTGCTCAGCGCGACGGCATGGTTCTGCCTGACCGGCGGGACCGCCGCGGCGCAGGTCTCCGTGCCGCTGCCGCGCACGCAGCCGGTGCCGCAGAGTGCGCCGCCGACATCGGCACCGCCGCAAAGCACGTCGGTGCCGTTGCCCGGCGGCACCAAACCGAACATCGATACGCTGCCCGTGGTCGGGCAGACCGGAACCGCGTCACTGCCGATCGGCAAATATGGCCGTCCCGACATCAATCCCTATGATCGCGACATGGATCTCACCGTGCCGTTGCTGTTCAAGCAGCGCGCGCTCGGCGACATGCCGATCCGGCTGACTTATGACGATCGACTGCTCGCCGAGCGCAAGCCGTTCGAAGGGCTGATCGGGCCGCTGCTCAACCAGCAAGCGCGCGATCAACTGCTCAAGGCGGCGGCGGGCAAGGATCACCTCGAGTCGGACGATCTGAAGCCGCTGGGCATTTCATTCGAATATGATCCGAGCAGCCTCGCCGTCGTCGTGCTGACGATCGATCCGTCGAAGCGGGCGCTTGAGCAATTGTTCTCGCCGCCCAATCCCGGCGACGAGAATATCGATCTGGCGCCGGCCGACTTCGCCGCGTTCCTCAACATCAACGGCTATTATGCGCGGTCGTGGGAGGGCAATTTCAACAGCCCGCCGTCAATCTCGCTCGGCGGCGCGATGCGCTATGGCGGCGTCGTTCTCGAGGCTGACGGCCAGTTCGGTAACCAGGGCTTCGGTGGCGGCGCCTATCGCTTCGATCGCAATTACGCGCGCTTCGTCTATGACGAGCCGGCCGATTATCGCCGCTGGTACCTCGGCGACCTGACTCCCGAAGTGCGCGGTCAGCAGGGCTATGTGCAAATCGGCGGCGTCGGCGTCAGCCGTCAGCGCCAGCGCTTCGATCCCTATCGGTCGTCGGTGCTGCAGGGAAATCGACAGCTCGTGCTCCAGCGCGACGCGAGCGTCCGCATCATGCGCAACGGCGTGTTGTATCGCGAGCTGCGGCTCGATGCGGGTTCGTACGATTTCAGTTCGCTGCCGCTGCTCGCGGGCAGCAACGACGTGCAGATCGAGGTCCGCGACAATAGCGGATCGGTCCAGTCGATCGCGTACAGCCAGTATCTCGACCCGATCGATCTGGTTCCCGGCGACTTCGAATATGCCGCCTATATCGGGCCGACGAGCAACAATTTCGGCCGCTCGCCCAGCTATAACGGTCCGGTCGCCTTCTCTGGCTTCTTCCGCAAGGCGTTCGTCGACGCGCCGGCGATCGGCGTCGGGCTGCAGGCCAGCGCGCAGGTCCAGACGCTGACCGGGCAGACCCAGTTCGTGCTCGGCGGCGGTTCGCGGCTATTGCTCGACGGCGGCCTCAGCCATTCGCGCGAAGTCGGCGAGGGCTTCTCCGGGGGCGTCGGCTTCGATCAGCTGATCGATCGCGGCGGGCTGGTCGATTCGGCGAGCATCCGCGCCGATTATCTCTCGCGGCACTATGCGTTCCTGTCCTCGCCTGAGGCGGACAATTCGAGCTCGGTCTCGATCAGCGGCCAATATACCCGCCAGATCAACCAGCGCCTGTCGGCGCTGATCACCGGCAGCTATCTCAAGAGCCGCAATCGCAACGACAGCTATCGCATCGGCGTCTCGGCGAACTATTATTTCGACCGGCGCGTAAGCGTACGCGCGGGCGTCGAATATTCGAGGTTCGACAGCACGATCGGGCGTGGCCGGGGGCTGGGCTTCAACATTGCTCTGGTGTTCCAGCCGACCTTCCGCGATCGTTTCGAAGCGCGGCACGAGAGCAGTACCGACACCAGTTCGCTGTCGTATCTGCATTCCTCGTCGAACCAGATCGGCAGCCTCGGCTATGGCGCGGTGGCGACCCGCGACGACCGCACGGTCGCGCTGCAGGGATTTGCCGACTATATCGCCAATCGCTTCGACGCGACGGTGAGTCATTCGAGTTACGGCCCCAACATTGGCGGGTTCGGTCAGGTCAATGTATCGTCGGTACGCGTCGGCACCTCGATCGCCTTTGCCGATGGCGTCGTCGGCGTCGGGCGCCGGGTGAACGACAGCTTCGCGCTGCTCTATCCGCACAAGAATTTGAAGGGCCACAGTGTGGTGGCCGGCCAGTCGCTGGTCAGCAGCGACTATATGAGCAAGAGCGGCACCTTCGGCGCGGCGGTCAACGGCTATCTGAACAGCTACGTCAACCAGCCGATCCAGTACGATGTCGAGAACCCGCCGATCGGCTATGATATCGGCCCGGGCACGGTGCGGGTGAACCCGCCTTATCACAGCGGCTACAAGCTCAAGATCGGTACCGACGCCTTCGTCAGCGCCGCGGGCGTGCTGACCTTCCCCGACGGCAAGCCGGTGGCGCTCGCCGGCGGACGCGTGATCGCCAAGGATGGCAAGGACAAGGAGCCGCTGCCGTTCTTCACCAATTCGGTGGGGCGCTTCGCGATCCAGAATCTGCGTCCCGCGGTCGATTACCGCGTCGAACTCGGCGCCGGCCCGACCGTGTTCGAGTTCAAGGTGCCCGCCGATACCACTGGTCTCGTCGATCTTAAAACTATAGTGCTGAAGCCGGCGAATTGAGGTGACCATGAAGACCCTGATTTCGGCCACTCTGGCAGGGGCCGCGGCGCTGGCCTCGGCAAGCCCGGCTTGGGCGCAACCTGCGTCGATCGCCTCGCGCGCCGATTGCGCGCTGCGCATCGAGAGCAGCTCGAGCAACTGGATCATCCAGGGCTATGATCCCTTCGCGACCAACGTGCCGATCGCGACCTATGACGTCGTGTTCAACAACGAAGGCGCCGCCGCCTGCGCGTTTGCGCCGGTCTTCGTAGTCGACCAGGAGCCGTTCGGCCTTGCCCTCGGAGGGCGAACCGGACGCGTCACCTATACGTTGCTCGACGAATTCTCGAACAGCAACGCGACTCCGCTCTCGGGCCGCACGATTGCGCGCGTGACCCAGCGGCCCGTGGTCGTCCAGCCGCGTAGCCAGCAACTGGTTCGCTTCCAGTTCGCCGTCAACGAGGACGGGCTGGTCGCCGACGGGTTGTACAGCCAGCGCGTCACGCTCGTCGCCGAGCAACAGGGGCGCGGCGACATGCTTGCCTCGCGTTCACTGGTGTTGGGCGTGAATGTGCTGCCTTCGGCGGTGCTCGGGCTTTCGGGCCAGTATCGTCGCAACGGCGGGCAAGCGCTCGTCGATCTGGGCGAACTGGCCGAGGGCATTGCGCAGGTGCCGCTGCAGATGACCGTGGCGAGCACCCGCGCCTATCGGCTCGAATTCGCTTCGAAGAATAACGGCCTGCTCAAGATGGCGAATGCCGACTGGAGCGTGCCCTATCAGCTGATGATCGGCGAGAGCACGCTCTCGCTGGCATCGACGGCGAACTATAATTCGTCGGGGACCGATCCCACGCGCGATGCGTTGCCAATGCGCTTCGTGATCGGGAGCGTCGCGGGCAAGCGCGCCGGTCTGTACAGCGATCTCATCACCGTTTCGATCGCTCCGCGATGATTCGCTGACCGGTCGCGTACCATATTCGCATTGCCGCGTTCCGGCGCGGCCCGTCAGTCCATTGTTCCGATAGCTGTCGCGCGTCATTTCCCCCCGGATGACCCGAACGCGGCAGCGCGGGCGCTCTCATTGCCCCACGCAGAGAGAGCGCCCGCATACTTTGGCGGGCATTGCTTAACGTCGGATTGACGCAAAGCGGCTCAGCGCAATGGCTTGCCGCTGTCCTTCCATTTGTCGAGGATCTGCGAGTCGGGCAGTGTGCTCTCGGCATAAGCAGCCATGGGCGCGCCGCTGTCGACATAAGCGGGTTGAACCGCGCGCGCCGGTTCCGGATTGGGAACGCTGGCCGGTCTCGCCATCGGGAGCGCGGCGACGACGACGGGCGTCACTGCGGCATGGGGCGCGGGTAGCGGCTCACCACCCTGATAGGATTGCCGGAATGCTGCGGCCATTCCCCACCAGCCTTTCCAGCGATGGAAGAAGTGCGCGCCGAATACCCCGGTCATTACAAGGCTGCGGTTCCACGACGGGGTCACCGCATAGGTATGATAGTGCGTCGCCATTCCAACCGGCGCGAACACGCTGCCGGCGAGCGCGGCCCCGGCGACGCGTTCGGCACGCGCCCAGGCAGCACGTGAAGGGATGCGTGCCATCGCGCCGTCGCAGGCGAAGCTGAACTGACAGCCGCGCTTCTCGGACCCCTGAAAGACGACGCCGCAGACGGTGGCGGGGAAGGCGGGGTGCCGCACGCGATTGAGCACCACCTGTGCGACGGCGCGCTGGCCATCGTCGGGCTCGCTTGCCGCTTCGTAATAGATTGCCTGGGTCAGGCACTGGAGCGCGCGGGCATGATCCATGGCGCCGCCGGCGAGGCGGAACGGCGCGGCAGGCTGGATCGACGAATCGATCACGGCGTTCTCGGGTACCGGCAGATCAGGCAATGCGATCGTGCCAGTGGTGCCGGTCGCCACGGCGGCGTCATCCGGAACGGCTGTGTAGAAGGCCGCACCGGGGAAATGGTCGTCGGCTTCATAGCCAGTGACCACCGGCTTCGGCGCGACGCTCGGCGTGTCGGGGCTCAGCGCCTGCGCGGAGAAGCCGGCGCCGACGAGCGAAACCAGCGCCCCTGCCGTCAGCCCCCGCATCTGCATTCGAGTGAACCGCTGCCAGAACAAATCCGCATGCCTCATACGAGCCAATGGCCCGGAAGGCGCTCCCTATATCGCGTAATCGTGAACGCGGCGCCCCCGGATTCCGCAGCGTCCCGCCACGGAACAGAAGATGGTTAAGCTAAGGCCTTGGGCGCGGTGCGATAGTCGCGGCGGAAATCGTTTGCGAACGCCGTCAGCCGGCCCTCGCCGATCGCCAGGCGCAAATCGGCCATCAGCTGCTGGTAGAACCAGAGATTGTGCTCGGTCATCAGCATCGCGCCGAGGATCTCGCCGGCGCGGACGAGATGATGGACATAGGCACGGCTCCAGCCGGCACAGGTCGGACAGGCGCAAGCCGGATCGAGCGGGCCCTGATCCTCGGCGAACTTCGCGTTGCGGATGTTGATCGGACCGGTGCGGGTGAACGCCTGGCCGGTGCGGCCGCTCCGTGTCGGGAGGACGCAATCGAACATGTCGACGCCGCGCTCGACCGCGCCGACGATGTCGTCGGGCTTGCCGACACCCATCAAGTAACGCGGCTTGGCCGCATCGAGCTGGCTGGGAGCGTAATCGAGCACGCCGAACATCGCCTCCTGACCCTCGCCGACCGCGAGGCCGCCGATCGCATATCCATCGAAGCCGATGTCGAGCAGCGCGTCGGCGCTGGCTTTGCGGAAGCTCTCGTCGAGCGCGCCCTGCTGGATGCCGAACAGCGCGTTGTTTTGGGCATGTTCCCCGCCCGCGTCGAAGCCGGCACGGCTGCGCTTCGCCCAGCGCATCGAGCGCTCCATCGCCGCGGCCTGCACCTCGCGCGTCGAAGTGGTGGGGACGAGTTCGTCGAACGCCATGACGATGTTCGAGCCGAGCAGCCGCTGGATCTCCATCGACCGTTCGGGGCTGAGCATGTGGCGCGAACCGTCGAGGTGCGACTTGAAGACGATGCCTTCCTCGCTGCGCTTGGTCAGCTCGGACAGGCTCATCACTTGATAACCGCCCGAATCGGTGAGGATCGGGCGGTCCCAGCCCATGAATTTATGGAGCCCGCCGAGCTTGTGGACGCGCTCGGCGGTGGGGCGGAGCATCAGATGATAGGTGTTGCCGAGCAATATGTCGGCGCCGCTCGCGCGCACGTCCTGCGGCTTGACTGCCTTAACCGTGGCGGCGGTGCCGACCGGCATGAAGGCGGGGGTACGGATTTCACCGCGCTGCATCGCGATGGCGCCGAGCCGGGCCTTGCCGTCGGTGGCGTGGATGGTGAAATGGAAGCGGGGAGCCGAGGGTGACATGGGGCGTTGCCCTAGCGACCTCCATCGCCTTGAGTCGAGGGATCATGCCGAACGAGACGACCGACAAGCTGCGTGACATGGCGGCGCACCGCGGACTCAAGCTCGTCACCTCGCGGCGGCGCAAGCCGGGCGGCGACTTCGGCAAATACGGGCTGAACGACGCCAAAGGCGCGCCGGTGTTTGGCGTCGACAAGGACCGCCTCACCGCCAGCGCCGAGGAAATCGAAGACTATCTTCGCGGTGCGGCGAGCAATGCGTGGAGCAAATCGGCCGGCTCGGTAAAGGCACGCCCCAAACCCAGGCCCGGGCCGAAAGCCGCGCCAACGCCGAAGCCGAAGCCACGCTTCAAGGTGAAGGTCGAGAATCTGCTCACCAGGCTGCCGGCGGCAAAACGGGCGGAGGCGTTCACCGAATTGCTCGCGCGCCCGGGAGTGCGGGTCGAGCGGATCGTCTCGCGCGGACAGGCGACCCCGGGGGGCGCACCGATGGTGCAGGCGCAGGACGAATGGGTGCTGCTGCTCGAAGGCGCGGCGGGGCTGCGGATCGAGGATTCGGACGAAGTGACGCTACATGCCGGCGACCATGTCTGGATCGCCGGCGGGCAGCAGCATTGGGTGACATGGACCGCAAAGGACCGCCCGACTGTCTGGCTGGCGATACATCTCGATTGAGGAGCCAGGGCATCGCTACCCCCGTTGCGCCGCGACATAATCGAGGATGTCCTGCGGCTCGCGGAACAGCGCGTCGGGCTGGAGCGCGGCGAGCACCGCCTCGCTGGCATAGCCCCATAATACCGAGCCGGCGCGCATCCCGACCTCGCGCGCCGCATCGATGTCGCGGGTCTCGTCGCCGACCGCCAGTGCCGCTGCGGCGGGAATCGCCATCTTCTTGAGCACGCGGCGGAACTTGGGCGCCTTGCCGAACAGCGAGGAGCCACAGGCATAGAAATCGATCCGGGCGGCGTGTTCCTCGCCGAGAATCTTGCGCGCATTGGCTTCGGAATTCGACGTCACCAGCGCGATCTTCACCCCGGTTTCCGCCAGTCGCTCAAGCAGGTCCGGGGTGCCGGGAAAGAGTTCGATCTGATGCGCGTTGAGGCCGACCATCTTGCGGAGATGGCGCGCGATCAGCGGCATCTTCCAGCGCGAGATGCCGAGGAAATCGATCACTTCGCGCGAGCTGCGGTGGCGCAGCATCTCGACCTCATCCGGGGCGACGGTGCGGAAGCGGAAGCGCCGCGCGAGCTGGTCGATTACCGACAGGAACCAGTCGCCGCTGTCGGACAGCGTGCCGTCGAAATCGAAGATCACCAGCCGGATCGGGGGGGCTTGGGGGCCGCTCGCGGACGCTGCCTCAACCATGGGCATGTCCGTGCATGCGGCATTCGGCGCCTTCGCCCAGCTCGATCTGGACCGTGGTGTGATCGATGCGGAATTCATGCGCCAGCCGGTGCTGGAGATCGATCAGGAACGCGTCGCCGGGATGGCCACCGGGCATCACCAGATGCGCAGTGAGTGCCGCTTCGGTGGTGCTCATCGGCCAGATATGGAGATCGTGGACGCGCACCACGCCGGGCAGGGCGATCAGCGCGCGCTCGACCTCCTCCGCGTCGATTCCGTCGGGCACCGCCTGCAGCGCCATGGTCAGCGATTCGCGCGCGAGGCCCCAGCTGCTCCACAGGATCACTGCGACGATGACGAGGCTGATCGCCGGATCGATCCAGCGCGCGCCGGTGAGCAGGATCAGTCCGCCGGCGATCACCACACCCACCGAGACCGCGGCGTCGGTCGCCATGTGGAGATAGGCGCCGCGGATGTTGATGTCGTGCTTGCGGCCACGCGCGAAGAGCAAGGCAGTCGACAGGTTCACGACGATGCCCACCGCCGCGACGATCATCACGATCTTGCCGGGGACGGCGGGGGGATCGGCGAAGCGCTGGATCGCTTCCCAGCCGATCGCGCCGACCGCGACCAGCAGGAGCACCGAATTGGTCAACGCGGCAAGGATCGAGCTGCCGCGGAAGCCATAAGTGAAGCGCTTCGAGGCCGGGCGCTTGGCGAGCTCGGCGCCCGCCCAGGCGACGAGCAGACCGAGTACGTCCGAGAGATTGTGTCCGGCATCGGCGAGCAAAGCGACCGAATCGGTCAAGAAGCCGGCGGCGCCCTCGACTGCGACGAAGCCGATGTTGAGGGCCGCCCCCAATGCGAATGCGCGGCCGAAATCCGCCGGGCCATGCGCGTGGTGATCGTGATCGTGATGTCCCGCCATTGGCGCTGGTTTAGCCGTGCATGTGCATGAGATGCTAGGACCTCAATTGCCGATCGCCACGAGGTCCCGCCGATTGCCGTAAAGGCCCTCGAACACCGCGACCCTGCCATAAGGAAGCGGGCGCTTCGTCATAAGCGGACGATCAGGGCGATATGAGCGAGATGGGACACAGGCGGGCGGTCAGTCGATCGCCTCGACGCCCTGCTCTTTCAGGCGCACGAGATGGTCTTTCATGTGCTGCAGCTGCTCGGGGGAATGGCCCTGCCAGTCGGCGAGCTCGCCGATGACGCACAGCGGCGCCTGCGAGCGATAGGATAAGGTCGGGTTGCCGGGGAATTTCTTGTCGGTGAGGTTGGGGTCGTCGACGAACGTCCCGGTCGGCTCGACGATGTAGATGCGCGCGCGGCCCTCGCCCTGCGCCAGCTCGGCGCCCCAGATCGCCGCGTCGAGCGTGCCCGCGAAATAGACCCACGACGCCTGCTTCTGCTGGCCGTAATTAGAGGCATAGCCGGCGGCGATCAGGTCGCCGGGGCGCAGATCGGCGCGGGTGCCGTGGTAAAAGCGGCGCGTGCCGGTCATCATGAGCTCTCCCTCTGGCTGCGGCGGCGGTTGATCCGGTTGACTGGGTAGCGCGCTATTGCGGCGGATGCGACCGGGAGGCGGTGGGTTCGCGCCGCTGCGGCAACCGGAACGCGACAGGGTGCGACACCTGTGCGACGCGAGGCGACGAGCCAGCCACATGCGCGCGTCACCGAGGCGAAAGGCGCGGGCCGGCGAATTGATGTGCGGAAGCGATGCGGATGGGACTAAGGTGCGGCGGGGCCTTTCGCTCCCGAAGGACAGGCGATGGCCAAGAGCCAGAAGAAATCGAACAAGGAAGTGCGCAAACCCAAGGCGGAAAAGGTCAAGACGATCGCCGCCAACGCATCGACCAAGGACAAGCCGGTCTCGATGGTCAACATCAAGAGCTGACGCGCGCCGGCGGGAGCGCGCTCAGGCGCGTTCGAAGTCCATCGTCCAGTTGGTTTCCCAGCTGGCGCCGCCATCGGCGGAAAGCGCCTGTTCCCAGCGCGGCGACGGGGTTTCGGTGCGCAGCCAGAGGAAGCGCATGCGGACGGGCGCGCCGTCCAGCACATCCTCGGCGTAGAAGCTGCCCACTTTGCGCTCGAACCGGCCGATGACGGGCGTGTCGAGCGCATGCGGGGCACGGCCGTCGAGCCACCAGATCGCCCAATTGCCGCTCGACGGGGCGTACGACCGGAGCGCGATCGCGCGGTAGCTGCCCGAGGGCAGATGGAGGAGATTGTCCTCGACATTGCCGTTGCCGCCGAGGATCGGGCGCTGCTCGCAAATGCCGGGGAATTCCTCCCAATCGGTGCAGCCGGCGAGCCGCGCCTTGAGCCGGCGATGCTGCACGCGCCAATTTCCCTGCTGGAAATCGAAATCGGGGCAATGTTCGGCTGGGGTCATGCGGCTTTCTCCGGCGAAAGAGTGCGCAGTCTGGCAGGGTCCGCGCGGCGTGGACAGGTGTGTGCGCTCGCTCAGCGGCGGTCGGCGAACGCCACCAGATCCCAGCGATTGCCATAGAGGTCCTCGAACACGGCGACCTTGCCGTAATCGTGGGTAGTCGGCTCGCGGACGAAGCGGACGCCCGCAGCGATGTAGGCGGCGTGGTCGCGATCGAAATCGTCGGTGGCGAGGAACAGGAAGACGCGGCCACCCGCCTGATCGCCGATAAAGGCCGCCTGCTCGGGCGTGGCCGCGCGGGCGAGGAGGATCGTGGTGGCGTTGGCCGCAGCGCCGGGCGGGCGGATGGTGACCCAGCGTTTGTTTTGCTCGGGCTGGTACGTGTCCTCGATCAGAATGAAACCGAGCTTGCCGATGTAGAAAGCGAGCGCTTCGTCATAGTCGCGGACGATCAGGGCGATGTGGGCGAGATGGGGCATTACCGTAATCCTGCGTCTGCGCGGAGCGGCCATCGCCCGTGCTCGATATGAGTGGTCTTGCCGACGATACTTTCGACCAGCGCGATCGAATCGACCGTCCAAGCGATCGGCGCGATCTTCTGGCTGCCGAGCCGGTCGCCGCGATAGTTGATCGTCACGTGCGGCTCGGGCGTGGTGCCGAGCATCATCGGGGCTTTGCGTTCCAGCAAATGGCGGATCAACGCCGCCTGGAGGGCGCGCGCTCCCGTCAGCGGCGCGCGGGTGCGCAGGGTGACGGCCTTGTGGTTCTCGATCCGGTCGAAGGCGAGCGGAAAGGCCGGGGCGTCGAAACTGTCGAGCGCGGCGATCACCGCCGAGAGCCATTCGGGCGGGGCGTAATGGAGATCGAACAGCGAAACCAGGGTGGCGTGGAGCAGGTCCGCGCCGCGGGAGGGATCGTTGCGCTGTAGCGCGGTAATCTGCGCCTGCACCGGCGGCGGGGGCTTGGCCATGATGTAGAGCGGGTTGCGGGCGCGCATGCCCGAGCCTTAGCAGAGGTGGCGACGCCGGACCAAAGTTGACACTGGCTTGACACTGTCACGTACCTTGCCGGCGGCGGCTGCGCGGGTACGCGTTGCTCGTCGGATCGAGGTGATAGCATAGGTCCGCGAACTCCGCGTCGGTCAGCTCGCCGCCAGCTTCGTCCTTCTTCAGCGCGGCGGCACCGCGCGCATCGCGCGCCGCGGCTTCTTCCGCCGCGCGCCGGTCATCGGACCTGGGCGTAGGCTGTTCGCCGAGAAAGTGCGGCAAGACGCCATCGGCCAGATCGGCGAGATGCAGCTCATGCGCCAAGGTCTCGGGATCGAGCAATTGTTCGGGCGGCGCCGGCAGAGCGGGCTCCATCGCACGGAGGCTTTCTTCCAGAACAGGCGTCCCCGCCGCCTGAGGCTCGGCCGACTCGTGCGGCGTGGCGCCGGGCGATCGGGCGCCGCCATAGCGTTGGGGCTTGAGGTGGCTGAGCAGATATTTGAGCAGGCGATTGTCGTGGACCAGCCGGGTGGCGATCACTTCGCCCTGCGCGCTGAGCACTTCCTGCTCGGTACCCTCGATCGCGCGTTCGAAGGCGATATCCTCGATCAGGCCACCGGCATGGTGGCGCGCCGCATCCCAGGCGCGCGCGAATGCGGCGCCATGCGGGCTGCGCCGCAGCTGATAGGCGCTCGCCCGCGACATGCCGACCGCCTTGGCCGCGACATTGACGAGGCCGGTATCGGCGAGCGTCTCGATGAAGCGGCGCTGCTTCTCCTCGGTCCAGCCGTCGGCGCGGGGGATGCGGCGGACGGGGACCCAGCGATAGTCGGCGGGGTCGTAGACTTCGGGCGGCGTGCCGGCATCGCCGGGCGCGGGCGGCACCGCGAGCGCATTGGCGCTTTCGGGCGGCGGGGCGCGATCGGGCGCGGGCGCCAGCTCGGCGAGGGTGACGGGATCGGCGGCACCAGCGGCGCGCGCGAAGGCGGCGGGGTCTGATCGCTTGCTCATCTACCAGCTTGGAGCAGATGAAATCCTACATTGGAAGAGGGTTTGTACTTTTTTTGTTCTTTTGCTGATCAGGTCGGCTGTCCGCCAGTAGACCTAAGCGCTTTTGTGCGCAGGGGCTCCGCGAAGGAGGCCTTCCGTACTCAGATCCTCGTCTATGTCCGGCCAATGAATTCCGAAGCCGCCTCCGGCCGGCTCCCAATGGCCACGTTGGGCTGGCGATGCCTTCAGGAGCCGGGGATACCATGCGAGGGGGACGGAAATGGTCCGTCCATCCATCAAATCGACGACGAGGCTGTCGGAATCGCAGCGCACATCGGCCACGCGCTCGTCCGTGATCCTAACCGAAATATTCATGCCACGCCTCCAGCAGCGCCGCGCGATGCTCCGCCACCAACGCCAATATGGCATTGATCTCCCTTGGGCGGAAGCCGCTGGCGTTGGCGAGTTCTACCGGATCGAGCCACGCCTTCAGCGTTGCACCGGCTTTGTCGACATGAACATGCGGCGGCTCATTCGGCTCGTGACTATAAAAGTAGAAGCGATATCCGTTCAGGCGAAGGACGGTCGGTACGAAACTCGCAACTGGCCGCGGCGCTTTTCACGAATGACGCATTCGTTGAAAGTGGCGCTCGAATGCTATACATGTATAGCAAGTGGAGGCGATCATGTTGGCAGTACGTCTGGATACCGAGACCGAAGCCCGGCTCGACGCGCTGGCGGCGCGGACGGGGCGTACCAAGACCTTCTATGCGCGCGAGGCGATTGCGGCGCATCTCGATGATCTCGAGGATTTCTACCTCGCCGAGGAGCGGCTGCGCGATTTCCGCGACGGCGACGCGATCCCGCTTGCCGATCTGAAGACCGAGCTTGGCCTGGAAGATTGAGTTCCTGCCCGAGGCGGCGAAGGAACTGAAGAAGCTCGACCGGACGGCGGCGGCGCGGATCATCAGGACGCTGGCGCAACGGATCGCAGTGCTGGACGACCCCCGCGCGCTGGGCTCAGCGCTGGTGGGGGATCATGCGGGCTATTGGCGCTGGCGGATCGGAGAGTATCGCGTGGTGGCGCGGATCGAGGATGCGCGGGTGCTGATCCTGGTGGTGCGCGTGGCGCATCGACGGGAGGTTTATCGGTGAGGCGGGGCTGTCGGCCATAATGCAGGCAGCGCTGGTGGTGACGCAGTGCCAAGTCAGTTTTCATTGGGACCGCGATCCCTTACCCGACGCTAGCTTAGCGCCACTGTCCCAAGTAGCGCTGGACTTCAGCTTCAGTCGCAGCGGGCTGGCTGAAGCGGCGACGCAATTTCGTCCAAGCCTCGGCGAGAGGGTGAACCAACGAACTTGTCTCTCCATCTAAGACACGAAATTCGTGCGTCACCTCGTTAACTAGAGCCATAGGCGGGTTGCCGATGAACGAGCGCCCCGGCCAGTGAAGGCCTTTTATTCCAGAGACGCCGACGCGGACACTAATCGGCGCCGTGCCGCCCCGGCCAATCAAGTCAGGGAGGGTATATCGAAGATACCTTGCCCAACCTTCCGTTACACCGCTCGCGTCTAATCTAAGTAAACCTTCCCATTCGGCCGTTATAGAGCGACGTATTGCCCATATCTCACCGGTACGGGGAAACCGAATAGTAAGCGCATGGACCCGTTCACTTTGCTCTACGATAACGCTGCCCGGATAGGTTAATATTCCATCGCTCGTATCCCCCCAACTGAAGCCGCCGCCACTCCACAAGAGCGTGTCGTGTAAATCGACATCGTCCGATCCTTTCCATTCCGTCGGCAAAATGCGCACAAAACTTGTTGGTGCTTCTGGAGTAGTTTTTGAGCCTGCCCCATGATCGGGCTCATTAATAAGAAAGGTGTGGCCGGCAGGGAACCACACGGAGGGATCACCTTCTCGGTGCGCGCGCCAAGGAAGGGGTGCAGGCGCCGCGATCGAAACACTTCGTAATATTATCTCCAGAGCATCTTGCAGATTGCGCGTTAGCGTTTCTCTAGCGGCCTTGAGATCACTTTTGGGAGCGCCTTCAGGAAGATGAAATGCGATCGGCCCGCGACGCCCTCGCATGTCAAAGGGAAGATCATCAGGTCCGCAGCCCGTAAATGCTGTGTTCCAAACTTGAATAATGCGTTCAGGGCCTAATGCCCTCTTCGCGTATCCCAACTCTATCAAAACGTTGGGATTAGCGACGTGCTTTGCTCTTTTTCCATCATCAGGCGACGAAATAGCAATAGGGGTTACGTCGGCAACGAAGGCAGTCGCCGCCTCAATCTTTCGGAGAATAGTCGCTGCGATATCGGGCGAGCCCCCGACGTCTTTGGTATCATGATCTAACGCGATTTTCTCGTCATCTGGTCTAGCGGCGTCCTCTACGGTGCTCGCTAGAGAACGAATGGCATCGGCCAAAGCATCACGAATTAAACCACGTGTCTCTCGCGAGGACCTGTCACTTTGCCACGACCAAAAAATAGTTGGCATAGAGCCTCCTCACGCAAGAATATTTGATGGCACCGAGAGGTAAATACAAGATCCGTGAGGATTGTTACTTCTCAACCAACTCAATCGTGCTCCCTACCCCGAGCTCCCATATACAGCTCGCTCCCGCTCTCCTTGAACACCCGGCTCATCTCTTCCATCCCCTTGAGCGCCGCGGCCTTGCTCGCCGCTGCAGTCTCCGCGCCCGTCGGCCCGGTGGCGAGGAAGCCTTCGACGCCCTGGTTCTGCTTCTTGGCGAAGTCGCGCACTTCCTGCGAAATCTGCATCGAGCAAAATTTCGGCCCACACATCGAGCAGAAATGCGCGGTCTTGGCCCCTTCGGCGGGGAGCGTCTGGTCGTGATATTCCTCGGCGGTGTCGGGATCGAGCGACAGGTTGAACTGGTCGCGCCAGCGGAACTCGAAGCGCGCCTTTGACAAAGCATTGTCGCGGACCTGCGCGGCGGGGTGGCCCTTGGCGAGATCGGCGGCGTGGGCGGCGAGCTTGTAGGTCACCACGCCGACCTTGACGTCGTCGCGGTCGGGGAGGCCGAGATGCTCCTTGGGGGTGACGTAACAGAGCATCGCAGTGCCGTACCAGCCGATCATCGCGGCGCCGATGCCGCTGGTGATGTGGTCGTAGCCCGGCGCGATATCGGTGGTGAGCGGCCCGAGCGTGTAGAAGGGCGCCTCGCCGCAGACCTCGAGCTGCTTGTCCATATTCTCCTTGATCTTGTGCATCGGCACATGGCCGGGGCCTTCGATCATCACCTGGACGTCCTGCTTCCACGCGCGGTGGGTGAGCTCGCCCAAGGTGTAGAGCTCGCTGAACTGGGCTTCGTCATTGGCGTCGGCGATGCTGCCGGGGCGCAGGCCATCGCCGAGCGAATAGGCGATGTCATAGGCCTTCATGATCTCGGTGATCTCGTCGAAGCGCTCGTAGAGGAAGCTCTCCTTGTGGTGCGCGAGGCACCATTTCGCCATGATGCTGCCGCCGCGCGAGACGATGCCGGTGACGCGCTTCGCCGCCATCGGGATGTAGCCGAGCCGCACGCCGGCATGGATGGTGAAATAGTCGACGCCCTGCTCGGCCTGCTCGATCAAAGTGTCGCGGAAGATCTCCCAGGTGAGGTCCTCGGCGACACCGCCGACCTTTTCGAGCGCCTGATAGATCGGGACAGTGCCGATCGGGACGGGGGAGTTGCGGAGAATCCATTCGCGGGTGTCGTGGATGTTGCGCCCGGTGGAGAGGTCCATCACCGTGTCCGCGCCCCAGCGGATCGACCAGACCATCTTGTCGACTTCGGCGGCGACGTTCGAGGCGACCGCGCTGTTGCCGATATTGGCGTTGATCTTGACGAGGAAATTGCGGCCGATCGCCATCGGCTCGGACTCGGGGTGGTTGATGTTGTTGGGGATGATCGCGCGGCCGCGCGCCACTTCGTCGCGGACGAATTCGGGGGTGACGTAATCGGGGATGGAAGCGCCGAAGCTCTCGCCGTCGCGTGCATATTCGGCGAGGCGCTCGCGGCCGAGATTCTCGCGGACCGCGACATATTCCATCTCGGGGGTGATGATGCCGCGGCGGGCGTAATACATCTGGCTGACATTGGCGCCGGGCTTGGCGCGCAAGGGGCGCTTGATCACGTTGGGGAAGGGCTCGACGCCGCCGCTGCGGTCGGGGCCGAGCTGGCCATTATCCTCGGGGCGGACTTGCCGGGCTTCGATCTGCTCGACATCGCCGCGGCCGAGGATCCAGTCGCGGCGGAGCGCGGGAAGGCCGGCCTTGATGTCGATGCGGGCGTCCGGATCGGTGTACGGGCCCGAGGTGTCGTAGACGCGGACCGGGGCCTCGCCCGAGCTGGGATCGAGATGGATCTCGCGCATCTTGACGCCGAGCGGGCCGACATGGATCTTCTTCGAGCCGCGGATCGGGCCGGTGGTTACGCCGATTTCGGTGCGTGCGGGGAGGTCGGCCATCGTGTCTTCTCCATTTGGGGAGAAAACGGACCTCATGTCGGGGTGCCGCTCCCTCCCTACGCCGGTGTCAGCCGGATCAGGTTCAGCGGGTCGAGGGCTGCGGCCCTCCTCTCAACCGCAGCGTGGGCGCCCATCAAAGGTTTACTTTGATGGGAACCCGTCAGCGGTCCCCCGGGGATGCCGTGGTCTTAGGCCGATGCGGGCAGGAGGGGAAACGAAAAAGGGCGCCAGCCTCGCGGCCGGCGCCCTCTCATGCCCTGCAGGCGGATTACATGTGGTTGGCGACCTGCTGCTCGACGCGGGCGTCGTCATTGTCGTCGGCCTTGTCGGCCGCGGCCTCGCCGCGATCCTCGACATTGTCGGCCTGCGCTTCGAGCGAATCGTGGAGCTGGTCGTTGCCCGCGGCCGCGGCGGCATCGGCCTGGTTCTCGAGCGCGTCCGAGTGATTCTCGGCCGCAGCCTCGATATTGTCGGCGGCCTTGTCGTCGGCATTGCCGCCGCATGCGCCGAGCGCGAGCAGACCGGCAATGGCGGTCGCCTTGAGCAGAAACTTCATCGGGTTCCCCTTATGGTTGCGTGGGCCGGCTGGAGCCGGGCCTCGCGCACCAATCGCCGAAACCGCGTGAGGTTCCGGATGCAGGGCCGGGGAGGCCCTGCGCTTACTTGATCTTGGCTTCCTTGAACTCGACATGCTTGCGCACGACGGGATCATATTTGCGGAAGGAGAACTTCTCGGTCTGCGTGCGGGGATTCTTCTTCGTGACGTAGAAGAAACCCGTGTCCGCCGTGCTGACGAGCTTGATCTTGACAGTGGTCGGCTTGGCCATGACCCGAAACCCTTGAATCGTGCGAAAAGAAATAGCGGCACGCGCAGGCGCACCGCTGTCAGGCCGCGGCGGATGCGCGAGTCTCGGGGAAAAGTCAAGAAGCGGCGGGCACCGGCCAGGCGTCTAGTCGCTTTTCTTCGCCTCGGCGGCGAGCTTGTCGGTGAGGGCGACCATGCGCTGCTGCATCCCGGCGATCGTTTCGGTCATCATCGAACGCTGGACCGCCATCAGATCGGGATCGGTCATGATCGTCGGCGCCAGCTCGACATAAGCGCGTCCTGCGGGCGTTTGGAAGAACGTGTCGAGAGCTTGCAACTGATCGAGCGTGAAGCGCCGGGCATAAGCCCGGGCCATCGCGTCGAACATTGCCGGCATCGATGTCTTGAGCGCGGCGATCGAACGCTCGAATTCGTCCTTCATGAAGCCTTCGAAGGTGGCCACCAATTTCGGATTCTCGGTCTTGGCATCCGCGAACAGCGGGCCGTTGAACATCGTGTCGCGAACGTTCTGCATCATCGGCCGTACCATCTGCTCGACCATCGCGTCGCGCCTGTCGGCCGGCATCACCCGCTCCATGAGCGCCGTCGCCGCGGCAAGCCGGGCGGGTTCGGGCGCGGCAACCGCCGATGGTGCGGCCTGGGCCTGGGCAGAACCGTTGGAGAAGCAAGCCGCGAGCGCGGCGGCGATGGCAAGCGAACGAAGCATCGTATTCCTCAAATCCTGCCGCTGGTCGACGGGCGCGTTGCTCGTGCCAGCACAATGTGACGATATGGCAGCCATGGAAGCCCTCGTCCCCGCCTTTTTGCTCGCCTTGCTCGCCCAGCCCGCCGACCGGCCGGCGTTGCTGACGGCGATCCTTGCCGATCGCTTCGGGCGGCCGATTACGGTCGCGCTTGCCGCAGGGCTGGCGCACGGTGTCGGCAGCCTGCTCGCCGCGCTGGCCGGGACGGCAGTGGGACCGACGCTCACTCCCGAGGCACAGTCGCTGCTGCTCGCGGTCGCCCTGGTAGCGGGCGCAATCACCGGCGTGATCCGCACGCGGCTGCCGAGCCGGCTCGACCGGTGGCACTTCGGACCGTGGCTCACGCCATTGCTGGGGGTGTTCGTGCTCGCGCTCGGCGAGCAGACGCAATTCTTCACCTTCGCGTTGGCGGCCGGCGGCGCGCCGTGGCTGGCGGCGACGGGAGCCACGCTCGGCGCGGTCGTCGTGGCGTTCGTTGCCGCGACCCTCGGCGAGGCCGGGTGGACCCGGCTGCCGCTGCGCTGGCTGCGTTATGCGGCGTCTCTGCTATTCCTGATCGCGGGGATCGTCATCGGGCTCGGCGCGTTGCGGCTGACGGGCTGATCGAAGGGGCTGATCGCAGTCATCGAAATTTGCCGTGGCAGCGCCCGGAGCCAACCCTATATCGGGCTCGTTGGGCAACCGTATCGTTTTCCGGAGGACATGATGGCAGATACCAAGGCGGCGCTACAGACGCCCACCGACCTCAATCGCAACGACACCAAAAGCGTCGCGGACGCGCTGAACAGTGCGCTGGCGGACAGCTTCGCGCTCTACTTCAAGACCAAGAATTTCCATTGGCACGTCTCGGGGCCGCATTTCCGCGACTATCACCTGCTGCTCGACGATCAGGCGGCGCAGATCTACGGCGTCACCGATGCGATCGCCGAGCGGGTGCGCAAGACCGGCAACGTCACGATCCGCTCGATCGGCGACATCGCGCGCCGCCAGACGATCAAGGACAATGATGCGGAGTTCGTCGCGCCCGGCGACATGCTCGCCGAACTGCGCGACGACAATCTCAAGCTGGTCGAGAGCTTCCGCGTCGTGAAGCAGGCGGCCGAGGATGCCGGCGACAACGCCACCAGCGGAATCGTCGACGAATGGACCGACCAGGCCGAGGAACGCGCCTGGTTCCTGTTCGAAGCCAGCCGCAAGGGCTGAACATCAAGGGCCGGGGCGATCCCCCGGCCCTTTCGATTCCGAACCGGTTACTTGATCGCGGCGAGGTCGGTTTCGACCTTCTTGAGCTGTTCGTCGGTGAGCTTGCCGCCCGACATCGGCTGCACGGCGCGCAGGCTCATGCTCTTGAACATGTCATAGGACGGATGCGCGGTCACCCCGGGCAGGTCAGCGTCGAGCACGGCCTTCGCCTTGGGATCGGCGACCAGCGCCTCGATCGGGGTATCGAGATTGAATTTCGCGGCCGTGGTTGCAGTGGCGGGAGCAGGCGCGGTCTGGGCGAACGCGCCCGGCGTGAGAAACGCAAGTGCGGCGGCGGCCGAAGCGATGAACTTCATGTGAGCGGAACCCTCTTCCCAAAGCCGGCCTTGCTGCCGGCGGCGCGAGCTTAGCCGCAACTTTGTGGCGGCGCCATGAACAGCGGGTGAAGCCTCGTTTCGACTCTGCCGCCAGCTGTGGCAGTCTCGCCGGTCCAACCACAAGAAGGACGTGCATCATGTATGTCTGCGGCCTCGTGATCCCCGTACCGGGCGAACGGATCCATGCCTATCGCCAATGGGCCGAGAACGGCGCGGCCTTCTTCAAGGAATATGGCTGCCTCGAAATCGTGGAATGCTGGGAGGATCTGGTGCCTGAGGGCAAGCAGACCGACTTCCGTCGCGCGGTCGCCGCGCAAGCGGGCGAGAAGATCGTCTTCACCTGGCAGATCTGGCCCGACAAGGCGTTTTTCCAAGCGGCCGAAGCCAGGATGCACGAGGATCCGCGGATGGACAGCGCAGGCGAGCCGCCCTTCGATGCCCGGCGGCTGATCCTCGGTTGCTTCGTGCCGATCGTCTCGATGGGGCGGGGCTGATTTCGTCTGCGGCGAGGCGCTTGTGCGTATCGGGAAGGAGTCGGCACAGCTCGCCACCTACCGATCGTCACCCCGGACTTGTTCCGGGGTCCACCGCACCGCGAGAGCCGGCGTTGAGCCTCTATCGCGTCGCTTGCCGCCTGGTGGACCCCGGACCAAGTCCGGGGTGACGACAGACTTCTGGTAGCCTGAATATCTATACGTCCTATCGCCCCGGTGCTGGTCCGAGCGTCAACAACCACAGGTCCGGCGGCGCGTTGAAGCGGAAGGGTATGGTGCCGCCGATGCCTCCGGTGACCACCACGGTGCGGGTGCCCTCGCGGATCACGCCGCAACGATAGCGGTCCTGATAGCGCGAGACCGGATCGAGCGACCCGTAAAAGGGGATGACCGCCTGTCCGCAATGGGTGTGGCCGGCGAGGAGCAACGGGAAGTCCGACGGCAGCTGGGGTGCGATGTCGGGCGAATGGGTGAGCACCAGTTTCGCCCCCGGCAGCTTGCGCGCTGCGGCGAGCGTAGGAGCGGTCCGCGCATGCTCCGAATAATCGTCGTCCACTGCGGCGATCGCCAGCGGCCCACGCGCCGTCGCCTGGTTCGCGAGCGAGGTCACTCCGGCCGCCTCGAGCGCGCTGCGCACTGCGCCGAGCCCGGTCCAGTGATCGTGATTGCCGGGCACCGCCACGACCCCGAGCCGCGCGCGCAGGCCCTTTAGCGGCGCGAGCGTGGCCGTCGCCGTCGCCGCGTCGACGGGCTCGTGACCCGGCAGGAAATCCCCGGCGATGAGGATGAGATCGGGCCGCAACTCGTTCACCTGCGCCACCACCCGCCGGAATCTTGCGGGCGTGACGGCAAGGTTTCCGGCATGCAGGTCACTCAGCAGCACTATCCGGAGCGGCGGCGCGCCCGCGGGCCAATCGCGCATCGCGATCGCAGCCTCGCGCACGACAGGATCGCGCCGAGCCTCCACGAAGCTGTAGCCTGCGACCGCCAACAGCACGAAGACTACGCCCGCAAGGACGGACAATACCGGGTTGCGCCTGATCATCGTGCCTCCTTGTCGATCCCGCCACTTCGTAACGGGAGCGCAAGCGTCATGCCATGCGTTGCCGAACCATGCGCGCCTTTGCCGATCTGCTCGATGCCCTCATCTACACCCGCTCGCGCAACGCCAAATTGCGGCTGATCGGCGATTATCTGGTCGGCACTCCCGATCCCGATCGCGGCTGGGCGATGGCGGCGCTGACCGGCAGCCTTGATCTGCCGGCGGTCAAGCCGGCGCTGATCCGGGCGCTGATCGAGGAGCGCGTCGATCCGGTACTGTTCGCGCTCAGCCGCGATTTCGTCGGCGATTCGGCCGAGACGGTGGCCTTGCTATGGCCCGAGCCCGAGGGCGAGAAAGTGGTGGCGGCGGCGCTGACGCTTTCGGAAGTGGTGCAGGTGCTCGGCACCATCTCGAAGTCCGACGCGCCGGCCGCACTGGCGTCGATGCTCGACCGGCTCGAGGCGGACGAGCGCTTCGCGTTGCTCAAGCTGGCCACCGGCGGCCTCAGGGTCGGGGTCTCGGCGCGGCTGGCCAAGACCGCGCTGGCGCAGGCGTTCGGGCTCGATGTCGATGCGGTCGAAGAGGTGTGGCACGGGCTGATGCCGCCTTATGCCCCGTTGTTCGATTGGGCCGAGGGGCGCGGAACGCAGCCGACGCCCGAGAACGTGCCCGTGTTCCGCCCGTTCATGCTCGCGCATCCGCTGGAAGAGACGCAGGTCAGCCTCGACGATTATGCCGCCGAGTGGAAGTGGGACGGAATCCGCGTCCAGCTCGTCCATGTCGCCGGCGAGACCCGGCTCTACAGCCGCGCCGGCGACGACATCACCCACAGTTTCCCCGAAGTAGCGCGCGCGTTCGCCACGCCGGGCGTGCTCGACGGCGAATTGTTGGTGAAGGGGACCGCACAGGGTGGTGAGGGCGGCGCGGGGAGCTTCAATGCGCTCCAGCAGCGGCTGGGGCGGAAATTGGTCTCGGCGAAGACGCTGGAGGAATATCCGGCGTTCGTGCGGCTCTACGACATATTGTTCGATCGCGCCGAGGATTTGCGTGCTTTGCCTTGGTCGGAACGGCGGAGGCGGCTGGAGGCGTATGCCGCCGGGCTCGATGCCGGGCGGTTCGACGTCTCGGCGGTGATCGAGGCGGCGAGCTTCGAGGCGCTCGAGGAAATCCGCGCCGGCGCACGCGACGCGGCGATCGAGGGGGTGATGCTCAAGCGGCGCGATTCGCCGTATGTCGGCGGGCGGCGCGCGGGTTTGTGGTACAAATGGAAGCGCGATCCGCTCAACGCCGATTGCGTGCTGATGTATGCCCAGCGCGGCAACGGCAAACGCAGCTCCTTTTATTCGGACTTCACTTTCGGCGCGTGGACCGACGCGGGCGAACTGCTGCCGGTGGGCAAGGCTTATTTCGGCTTCACCGATGAAGAGCTGAAGTGGCTCGACCACCATGTCCGCAACCATACGGTCAATCGCTTCGGCCCGGTGCGCGAGATCGACAAGTCGCTGGTGCTCGAAGTGGCGTTCGATTCGATCCACGAATCAAAGCGCCACAAATCGGGGCTGGCGATGCGCTTCCCGCGGATCAGCCGGATCCGCATCGACAAGCCGGCGCGCGAGGCCGACACGATCGCCGGCTTGCGCAAGCTGGTGACCTGAGCCCTCGACTTCGCCGGCCCGTGCAATAAGGTTGGCGAAAAGGGGAGATGCGCATGATCCGCAAACTGGTTGCCGCCGCCGCCTTGCTAGCCGGCGCGCCGCCGGCGCTGGCGCAAACCTATGCGATCCAGGCCGGGCATCTGATCACGGATGCGGCCAAGCCCGCGCGTGGGCCTTCGACGGTGATCGTCGAGAAGGGACGGATCGTGCGAGTCGAGGACGGCGCTACTGCGCCCGCCGGCGCGACGGTAGTCGATATGCGCGGCAAGACGGTGCTGCCCGGGCTGATCGACGTCCATGTCCATCTGACGATGAATGCCGGCGAACCCTGGTATCAGGGGCTGACCACCAAATATTCGGAGGCCTATGCGACCACGGTCGGGCTCAGGAACGCGCTGATCACGGCGCGCGCGGGCTTCACCACGGTGCGCGATCTCGGCGGCGGGATGAATGCCAGCGCTGCGCTGCGCGACGTGATCGCCGAGGGCGGCTTTCCCGGGCCGCGCATCCTCGTCTCGGGGCCGGCGCTGTCGATCATCGGCGGACATGGCGACATGACCGCGGGGCTGGCGCCCGAGCTGCGCGACGCGATCGAACATCGCGGCACCCAATATTGGGTGTGCACCGGCGCGGCCGAATGCGCCACGGCAGTGCGCAAGCTCGCCGCGGCGGGAGCCGACGCGATCAAGTTCCACGCCACCGGCGGGGTGCTCGATCCCGGCGCATTGGGGCTCGAACAGCATTTCACCGATGCCGAGATGAAGGCGATCTGCGACACCGCGCATGAGATGCACCGCAAATGCGCCGCCCACGCGCACGGCGCGCGCGGGATCGAGGCGGCGGTGCGCGCCGGAGTCGATTCGATCGAGCACGGCACCTTCGCCGACGATACCGACGTCCAGCTGATGAAGACCAAAGGGACGTACTTCTCGGCGACGTTGATGGCGTTCAGCGGGCTCAAAATGTATCTCGGCAAGGGCATCTTCAGCCCGAATAGCGAGATCAAGGCACGCCAGACGCTGGACCAATGGGGCAAGGCGCTTGGCCGCGCCTACAAGGCCGGAGTCAAGATCGCGCTCGGCACCGACGCCGCGGTCTATCCGCACGGCCGCAACGGCGAAGAGATCGGGCTGATGGTGTCGAAGGCCGGGATGACGCCGCGCGACGCGCTGATCGCCGCGACCAAAGGCGGGGCCGATTTGCTCGGGCTTTCCGCCGAGACCGGCACGCTCGAGCCGGGCAAATCGGCCGATCTGATCGCAGTCGACGGCGACCCGCTGAGCGATCCCGCGGCGGTGCTCCACATCGGCTATGTCATGGTCGCCGGCAAGCCGATCCCGATGCAGTGAGAGCGGAAACGCTCGCCCCGGCGATGATGATCGCCTCGGGCTCGATCCATGCGATCGTCAATGCGATCCTGAAGGGCGGCAAGGACAAGATGGCCGGGCGCGCGCTGATCGACGGATCGAGCGCCTTGCTGCTGCTGCCGGCGACCTTGCTGGTGCCGCTGCCGCATGGGGCGTGGGGCTGGCTCATCTTGAGCGCCGCTATCCATTGCCTCTATCTCTATGCGCTCGTCCGCGCCTTTGAGACGAGCGACTTTTCCGCGGCCTACCCGGTCATGCGCGGCGCCGCGCCGCTGCTCACAGCGTGTCTGGCGATCGGCGTCTTCGGCGAAGCCGCTTCTGCCGGGGAGCTCGCCGGCATCGCCGTGATGGGCGGTGCCATCGCCACGCTGGCGATCGGGCGCCACCTGGCGCGTGCGGGGCTCGTCTGGGCATTGCTCACCGCCGCGATGATCGGGTGCTATACCGTCGCCGACGCCCGGGGGTGCGTGCGGTTCCGCAGCCGGCGAGCTACATCGTCTGGTCGTTCGTGATTTCGGGTGCGGCGATCGTCACGATGTTCGCGTTGCTTTCGCGCGGGCGTATCTTCGCGGCGGCGCAGACCCAGTGGCGGGCTGGTGCCGTTGCGGGGGCGCTGTCGATCGTCACCTACGGGCTGGCGCTCAGTGCCTTCGCGCTCGGACCGACGGCACCGCTGGCGGCGCTGCGGGAGACGGGGATGGTGACCGCGCTGCTGATCGCGACGTTCGTGCTCAAGGAGCGCGTTACCGCAGGTCGGGCGATCGGCGTGTTGGGGATATTGGGCGGCGCGGTGTTGATCCTGACCGGGCGCGCTTAGTCCGGATCGTCCAGCAGCCGCGCGCAGGCGATCATCCGGGCTGCGAGTTCGGCGGCGGGGCAGGCGGCTTCGCCTCTTATCCACGTTCGGAGCATCGCCAGTTGCGCGGCGGCGGCCGCGATTGTCGGCATCGCCGCCGGCGCGGGAAGCCGTGCCGCGATCAGCGCGGCAAGCCGGCGCTGAAGCCGGTCGCCGGTACGGCCCTCGAAAAGCACGCGGGCGATCGCGCGCTGGTCCCAGACATGGTCGAGCGTCGCGCGCACCTGCACCTGGCTCGCGCGGCCGAGCGCAGCGCTGGCGAGCGTGTGCAGGATCGGCTCGACCGCCGACACAAGGACTTCCTCCTTGCTGCGGAAATGCTCGTAGAAGGTCGAGCGGCCGACACCGGCGGCGGCGATCAGGTCGGCGGTGCGGATCACGTCGTAGCGCCGGCTGAGCGCGAGCGCCGTGAAAGCGCCGAGAATCGCGGCTCTGGTGCGCCTCGCGCGGGGATCGACGTCGGCCTGGTCCATGCTGTCGGAACCGTAGCGCATCGCGCCGCGGCGGCGACGGACTTTTGGGCCGCTGTGTCCGGAAGCGGCGACTTGGGGCGAGTTCGAACTCGCGCGGGGCGAGTCGCCGGTGCAGGGTAGGGTGACAATTTCGGGAGTGGACGAATGAGCGAAGCGCACCGCGTGGTGGCGATCCTGCCGAGCGACGATCTGGATGCGAGCGAGCGATTCTATCAGCGGCTAGGGTTCGAAGTGGTCAGCGACCACGGCCATTACCGCATCCTCGCGGACGGGCGCGGCTGGCACCTTCATCTCAATCGCATGAAAGGCTGGCCGGCGAAACTGGAGGACAACCCCTTCGGGCTCTATCTCTATGTCGAGGATGTCGACGCCGTGGCGGAGCGGGTTCGCGAATTGATCATCGAGCCCGGCGCGCCGCACCGCAAGCCGTGGGGAACCTATGAATTCGCAGTGAGCGATCCGAGCGGGACCTTGGTACGGGTAGGACGGATTCTGGAATAGGACAGCGACGGGGCTCTTGCGCCGGAGGGGCCTGCCGCCCGAGGCCCCGGCTTTCGCCCGGGTGACGGACCGCGCCCCAAACGAAAAGGGCCGGACGTTGCCGCCCGGCCCCTTCGTGATACGATTGCTGAAGATCAGCTGCCGGGCGTGAGGTTCACTGCCGCGTACTTGCCGCGACGGTCGACCTCGAGCTCGAACTCGAGCCGGTCGCCTTCGTTGAGCGTCGGCATGCCGGCGCGTTCGACCGCACTGATGTGCACGAACGCATCGGGCTGGCCGTCGTCGCGTTGAATGAAGCCGAAGCCCTTCATCGCGTTGAAGAACTTGACGGTTCCGCTCGCCTTCTCGCCGGTCAACTGACGCTGCGGGCCACCCGCACCACCAGCGCCGCCGCGCGGGCCACCGGGGCCGGCGTCACGATCGCGCGGCGGACCCGAGTCGGTCACCGGCATCGGCTCGCCGTCGATCTTGAGATCGGTCGCCGAGATGCGGCCGCCACGATCGACGAGCGTGAAGCCCATCGGCTGGCCTTCGGCGAGACCGGTGAGGCCGGCCTGCTCGACTGCCGAGATGTGCACGAACACGTCCTCGCCGCCGTCATCGCGAACGACGAAGCCGAAGCCCTTTTGTGCGTTGAAGAATTTTACGACGCCAGTCGCTTCGCCGACGACCTGGGGGGGCATGCCGCCGCCACCGCCACCGCCGCCGCCGCGGAAACCACCGCCGCCGCCGCCGCCGCTGAAGCCGCCGCCACCACCGCCGCGATAGCCGCCGCCACCGCCGCCGCTGAACCCGCCGCCACCGCCGCTGAAGCCACCGCCGCCGAAGCCACCGCCGCCGCCAAAGCCGCCGCGATCACCACCGCCAAAGCTGCTACCGCCGCCGCCGCCTTCGTCGCCAAAACCGTCGCGCTTGTCTCTGCCGCGCCCGCCGCGATCCCCACGGCGCCCTCGATCAAAACTCATGCCCTGTTCGTCTTCCCGGTTCGCCCATACTCAATCAAAACCCAAGCGCCGGACGAATAACGCAGGTGTTCGGGCACAAAAAACAGCGCCACAGAATCGGTCATAGCCCAAATTCGGACAGGGTGCGACCGAAAATCGACTTGATTACGCCAGATTTGCGGAGACTGCGGCGCTTGCGCCACGGTTCGACGCACGGCAGAGGTGCGTCATGGAAACAATCGCCGAGTTGATCGCAAGTCCGGCCGCCTGGGCCGCGCTCGTCACATTGATCGTGATGGAGGTGGTGCTCGGCATCGACAACCTCATCTTCATCTCGATTCTGTCGAACAAGCTGCCCGAGGCACAGCGCCAGAAGGCGCGCACGATCGGCATCAGCCTGGCGCTGGTGATGCGGCTCGCATTGCTGACCATGATCGCGTGGATCGTCGGTCTCGTCGCGCCGGTGTTCGACCTCGGCATTACCGGCCCGCCGGGCGCGCATGGCGAGCCGGCGTTCGAGACGCAATTCTCGTGGCGCGACCTGATCCTGATCGCCGGCGGGGTCTTCCTGATGTGGAAGGCGACCACCGAGATCCACCACTCGGTCGATTCGGACGCGCACGACACCGACGACCTGCTCGACAAGAAGAAGGTCCTGTCGATCAGTTTCACCGCGGCGATCGTCCAGATACTCCTGCTGGATGTCGTATTCTCGATCGATTCGATCCTGACCGCGGTGGGGATGACCGAGCATGTCCAGATCATGTACGTCGCGGTCGTCTTCGCGGTGGCGGTGATGCTGTTCGCCGCCACCCCGCTCGCCAATTTCATCAACGGCAATCCCACCGTGGTGATGCTGGCACTGGGCTTCCTGCTGATGATCGGGATGGTGCTGATCGCAGAGGGGTTCGGCGCACACATTCCCAAGGGCTATATCTACACGGCGATGGCGTTCTCGGCGGGCGTCGAACTGCTCAATATCTGGTCCCGCCGGCGCAAGGCGAAGAAGCACGCGGCGGCGGGTGCGCCGTCCGATGCGTCCCCGCCCGCCAGCCATTGAGGTAAACGCGCAACGCGCCTATGCGCGCGGCATGACTGTGCATTTTCATGAAGAAGACCTGCCGGAGGACGTGTTCGCGCCCGGTGCTTCGATCGCCGTAGATACCGAGACGATGGGGCTGATCACCCCGCGCGACCGGCTGTGCGTCGTCCAGCTTTCCGATGGCAGCGGCGACGAGCATCTCGTCCGGTTTGGACCGCGTTCCGCTTACGACGCGCCCAATCTGCGCGCCGTGCTCGCCGATCCCGAGCGATTGAAGCTCTATCATTTCGCGCGCTTTGATCTGGCAGCGATCCGCTTCTATCTCGGCGTCACCGCCGCCCCGGTCTATTGCACCAAGATCGCCTCGCGGCTGGTGCGCACCTATACCGACCGGCACGGGCTCAAGGACCTCGTCCGCGAACTGGTGGGGCAGGAAATCTCGAAGCAGCAGCAATCCTCGGATTGGGGCGGACCCGATCTCTCGGACGCGCAGAAGGACTATGCCGCGTCGGACGTACGCTTTCTGCATGCGATGAAAGTGGAACTCGACAAGCGCCTCGAGCGTGAAGGACGCATGCCGCTCGCCCAGGCCGCCTTCGACTTCCTGCCCTGGCGGGCGGAACTGGATCTGGCCGGCTGGCCCGAGGTGGATATCTTTGCGCATATCTAGCGCCACGCCGATCCGATCCTATCTGGCGGACATGGTTTTCCATGTCTGACGTCGCCGCGCGCCTCCGCTCGCAGAAGCGTGGCTGGGCGCATCCCGGCAGCAACCACGACCGCGTCGTGCGGCTGGGGCTGATCGTGCTGCCGATGGGAATCGGCGTGCTCGGTGCATTCCTCGTCGTGGCGCCGTTGCTGATGGGCGGCGACGTGAGCTTCGTGCTCGACAAGAACAAGGTCGATATTTCCCCCGAACGGCTGCGCATCGACGCCGCCGAGTATCGCGGCGACGACGCCAAGGGGCGGCCCTTTCACTTGCATGCCGGATCGGCGGTGCAGCGCAGCTCGGCCGAGCCGATCGTGCGATTGAACGATCTCGCTGCCGAGATCCGGCTCGACGACGGCCCCGCTTCGATCAAGGCGGGCAGCGGGCATTACAACATGTCCACCGAGCGCGTCGCGATCGACGGGCCGCTCAAGTTCCAGACCTCGGACGGCTATGTGCTCAACACCAACAACGCGACCGTCGATCTCAAGACGCGCAAGCTGGAGAGCGGCGGGGCAGTCACCGGCAACACGCCGTCCGGCGTGTTCAGCGCAAACAAGCTGACTGCCGATCTCGAAAGCCGTACCGTCTCGTTGAGCGGCAATGCCCGCTTGCGGATCGTGCCCAGCCGCGCAAAGAGGCGATGATGACCGGCCTTTCCATGCTCCCGATCGGGCTGACGCTGGCGCTTGCCGCGTCGTCGTCTGCGTTCGCGCAGACCCGCCACAATACCGACGCACCGATCGATTTCGCCGCCCAGCAGATCGAATTGCAGGACAGGGCGAACCGTGTGCTGTTGAGCGGCAACGTTCGCATCACCCAAGCCGAGATGACACTCACGGCAGCGCGAATGACGGTGAGCTACACCGGGCAAGTCGTGGACGGATCGCCGCAGGTGTCGCGTCTCGACGCGGCCGGCGGCGTGACCGTATCGCGCCCCGAGCAGACCGCCAGGTCGCAATATGCGGTATACGACCTCAACCGCCGGGTGATCACCATGGTGGGCGCAGTCACCTTGCGCCAGGGCGCGAACAACATCTCCGGGGGCCGTCTATCGATCGATCTCGACACGGGCCGTGCGACGATCGACGGCTCGGGGGTCCGCGGCGGCGCGACGCCGGGCCAGCCGGGAGCGCAGAGCTCGGGCGGACGCGTGACCGGGCGTTTCTCCGTCCCCAAGCGCAGCGGGCAGTAAGCCGCGTTTTTCAACGCACTGCCGCAGTTTCGCTTTTCATCGCCGGCAATCTCCTGCAGGAATCCTGCCAACCGCCTATATGCGGTGCGGTATAATCCGTGCAGGAAGCCCGAATGAACGACGTCGCAGCCATAATCGAGCACCCCGTCGTCGATCCGGCGCCGCTCCCCGACAAGGGGCTCGCGGTCGTCTCGATCGCCAAATCCTATGACAAGCGCGTGGTGCTCACCGATGTCTCGGTCTCGGTCGGACGCGGCGAAGTGGTCGGCCTGCTCGGGCCCAACGGCGCGGGCAAGACCACTTGCTTCTATTCGGTGATGGGCCTCGTGAAGCCTGATTCGGGCCGCATCATGCTCGACGGCGAGGACATCACCCGGCTGCCGATGTATCGCCGCGCGATCCTCGGACTCGGCTATTTGCCGCAGGAGACTTCGATCTTCCGGGGCATGACGGTCGAGCAGAATATTTCGGCGGTGCTCGAGCTCGCCGAGCCCGACAAGGCAACGCGGCGCGCGCGGCTCGAGCAATTGCTCGACGAATTCGGTCTCACCCGGCTGCGCACCTCGCCGGCAATGGCGCTGTCGGGCGGTGAACGTCGTCGCGCCGAGATTGCCCGCGCACTTGCCGCCGATCCCACGATCATCCTGCTCGACGAACCGTTCGCGGGCATCGATCCGCTCTCGATCTCGGACATTCGCGAACTGGTGCTGCAGCTCAAGCAGCGCGGCATCGGCGTGCTGATCACCGATCACAACGTTCGCGAGACGCTCGACATCGTCGATCGCGGCTACATCATCTATGACGGTCGCGTGCTCTTCGCCGGCTCGCCCGAGGATCTCGTCCGCGACGAGAATGTCCGCCGGCTGTATCTCGGCGAGAGCTTCGAGCTGTAACGCCGATGAGCCTCGCGCCTCGCCTCGACCTGCGGCAGTCGCAATCGCTGGTGATGACGCCGCAGCTCCAGCAGGCGATCAAGCTGCTGGCGCTGTCCAACCTCGAGATCGAAACCTTCATCGCCGAGGAGCTCGACAAGAACCCGCTGCTCGATGCGCAGAGCGGCGGGGAGGAGGTGGGCGAGCCCGCGCCGCCCGGTCCCGAAGAGGACTTCGCGCCAGTGCGCGACGGCCCCGCCGATGCGAGCGAATTGCTGGCGAGCGGTGGCGAGGCAGCGGGCGAAGCCGCGCTCGACGTCGATTTCGCCGCGGAGACCTTCCATCACGACAGCCCCGCCGATTCCATGGGTGGGCTCGACGGCAGCCTCGGCATGGGCGGCACCGGCGCCGGCGGTTCGGAGGACGGTCCCGATTTCGACAATATGCGCGCTTCGGAGCTCAGCCTCGCCGACCATCTGATGGCGCAGGCGGGGGCGAGCGTGGGTGGTGCCGACCTGTTCATTGCGGCGCATCTGATCGATCAGATCGACGAGGCCGGCTATCTCACTGCTTCGCTGCTCGACATCGCCAGCCGGCTGAACGTGCCGCTCGCGCGGGTCGAGGCAGTGCTGGGCGTAATCCACACCTTCGATCCCACCGGGGTGGGCGCGCGCAGTCTGGCCGAATGCCTCGCGCTGCAGGCGAAGGAAGCCGATCGCTACGATCCGTGCATGGTTCGGCTGATCGACAATCTCGAACTCGTCGCGCGCGGCGATCTCGCGCGGCTCAAGCGGTTGTGCAACGTCGATGACGAGGATCTTGCGGACATGATCCGCGAGCTGCGCAACTATGATCCCAAGCCCGGCTGCCGTTATGGCGGAGAGCCGACCATGGCCGTGGTGCCCGACATCTTCGTTGCCCGACGCGGCGCGGGCTGGGCAGTCGAGATCAACGCGGCGACTTTGCCCAGGCTGCTGGTCAACCGCGCTTATTATGCCGAGATCTCCGCAGGCAAGCAGGACAAAGCGAGCAAGGCGTGGATGTCCGACATGCTCGCCAGCGCCAACTGGCTGGTCAAGGCGCTCGATCAGCGCCAGCGCACGATCATCAAGGTGGCGAGCGAGATCGTGACGCAGCAGGAGGCGTTCTTCCTCCACGGCGTCGCGCATCTGAAGCCGATGACCCTGCGGCAGGTCGCCGACGTGATCGAGATGCACGAATCGACGGTGAGCCGGGTCACGTCGAACAAATATCTGAGCTGCGCGCGCGGACTGTTCGAACTCAAATATTTCTTCACCAGCGCGATTCAGTCGTCCGAGGGCGGCGACGCGGTTTCGGCCGAGGCAGTGAAGAGCGCGATCCGCGCGCTGATCCAGGCTGAGGATCCGAAGAAGATCCTGTCGGACGACACGCTGGTGGAGCTGCTCAACGCCAAGGGCTTCGACATCGCGCGGCGCACCGTGGCGAAGTATCGCGAGGCGATCGGGATCGGCAGCTCGGTCCAGCGGCGTCGGCAAAAGGCGCTTGAGGGCGTGGGCTGAGCTTCGGTTCTGGTCGATCGTTTTTGCAACGAAACAACCGACTCAGAATTCGGAAACGGATTCGCCCTATAATGGTCGTATGAGCGCGACCTTCTCCATTGATACCGAGCCCGAGCTTGATCTGGTGCGGATCACGATGGCCGGATTATTCACGTCCGAGGACATCAAGGCCTTTTACGAGGCGCGCGACGCCGCGCATGCGAGGCTCACGTGCCGCCGTAACTGGCACCTGACGATCAATGATCTGCGCGGCATGAAGATTCAGCCGCAGGAAAGCGTGGTGAGGTTCCAGCAGATGCTCGGCGCACCCGAATATCGCTCGCGACGGCTCGCCTTCGTGATCGGCCGCACGCTGGCGCGTAGCCAGCTGCAGCGCGCGCTGTCGGAACGCGGGCCGGACACGCGGTGTTTCGACAGCGTCGCCGAGGCCGAGGCCTGGCTGTTTCAAGGCGCAATTATGGGATCGCTACGCGCCGCCGGCTGAGCTCGGTCGTCCTCGTCCTCGACGCGACCAGCTCTGGCGCGCCAGCCCCGGCATCGTCTCCGTGCCGATCTCCTCAGTTCGCCGGCTTGCCGTTGCCGGCCACGATCGCGTCGAATTTGGCCTTGGGCATATTGATCAGCAGCCCCTTGTTGTTCTTGGCGAACGACGCGAATTCCACTTCGATCTTGCCCCCCGGGCTGGCGACCACCGCGAACCCCGTGCCGACCGTGTCGACCACGCCGATCACGACGCCTTTCGAGTCCCGCACTTCACGGCCCGCAATGATATCTCCCGGACTCGCGGGGATCGGGCGAGTCGATCGGGTGGGGCCGGCCGTGTGCCTGGCGACGTCGTCGCGCAGCCTGTTGAAGTCGGTGACGCGATCATCGGGACCGCGCAGTTCGGGTGCGGACGGACCCGGCGCGCTTGGCGGCGGGGGAGCCCCGCCAGTCTGTGCATGCGCCGCGCCCGCCAGCGTCAGAGCGACAGCCGTCGCCGCGAATTCGAACCTGCGCATCCAGCCTCTCCCCTTTTTGCAGCGATGTTATCGCTAACAAGACCGACAGACAATCGCTCAGTCGTCTTCGTCCTCGAAGCCCACGAGTTCGAGCGCGCGCGCCTTGATCTGGCGCATCCGGCACCAATGGACGAGCGCATCCTCACGGCCGTGCGTCACCCACACTTCGCGCGGGGCGATCTCGCGGATTGTGGTGGTCAGCTCGTCCCAGTCGGCATGATCGGAAAGGATCAGCGGCAGCTCGACATTGCGCTGGCGGGCGCGCTGTCGGACGCGCATCCAGCCCGAGGCCATCGCCGTGATCGGATCGGGCAGGCGGCGCGACCAGCGGTCGTTGAGCGCACCCGGCGGGCACAGGATGATCCGGCCCTGCAGCTCGGCCTTGGGAACTCCGGTTGCGGGGCGCAGCTCGCCGAGATTGACGCCCTGCGCGACATAGAGGTCACACAAGCGCTGCAGCGCACCGTGGATGTAGATCGGATCGTCGAACCCCATCACGCGCAGCTCGCTGATCACGCGCTGCGCCTTGCCGAGCGCATAGGCGCCGACCAGCACGCAGCGCTGTGGATTGGCGCGAAGTGCGGCGAGCAGTTTATCGAGCTCGTCATGCGTCTCGGGATGGCGGAATACCGGAAGGCCGAACGTCGCTTCGGTAACGAAGATATCGCACGGCACCGGCTCGAACGGCGCGCAAGTGGGGTCTTCGCGGCGCTTATAGTCGCCTGAGACGACGATGCGTTCGCCGGCATGTTCGAGCACGATCTGTGCGGAGCCGAGGACATGGCCGGCGGGGACGTAGCCGATGTCGACATCGCCCATCCGCAGGCTTTCGCCATAGCCGACGGGACGGCCGTTCTGCGGCCCGTAGCGGCATTCCATTATCGCCAGCGTCTCGGGGGTCGCCCAGACCTCGCCATGACCGCCGCGGGCGTGATCGGCATGACCATGAGTGATCAGCGCGCGCGCCACCGGCTGCGATGGATCGACCCACGCATCGGCAGCGGGGATGTAGATGCCGGTGGGGTGGGGCTGAATCCAGCTGCCGATTGCCATGAAGGCTATATGGTCGGGCGGCGCTGCGGTTCCAGGGGGATCGAATTCGCGTGCGGCTTCGTTGGAAGCGCGAAACGCGAAGAGGTGTGTGATGGACTTGTCGAGCCTTCAGGGGATCATGGTGATCGTCGGACCGATCCTGCTCGCGATCGCGATCGCCTGGGCGATGTTCCACAACAAGGGATCGCGCCAGGAGGTGCAGGCGACCGAGGACGCGACGCGGCGGATGTACGACCAGCAGGACCGCGACGACAAGGCACGCGACAATGGCGGAGTCGCCTGAAAGGCTTGCGCTGAGCGGCTGAGTCGCGCGAACGCTGCCGGGTGTCCGATGCCGCGCTTCCCCAGATACTGACCGACTGGTTCGCCGGCCGCGGCTGGCGGCCGCGGCGGCACCAGCTCGACATGCTTGCCGCGGCGCGCGCGGGGCAGCATTCGCTGCTCGTCGCGGCGACCGGGGCGGGCAAGACGCTGGCCGGTTTCCTGCCGACACTGGTGGAGCTGATCGAGCGGCCGACGCAGGGGCTGCACACGCTCTACATCTCGCCGCTGAAGGCGTTGGCGGTCGACGTACAGCGCAATCTGCTCACGCCGATCGACGAGATGGGTGTCCCGATCCGCGTCGAAACGCGGACCGGCGACACGCCGCATGAACGGAAAGTGCGCCAGCGGGCGCGGCCACCCGAGATTTTGCTCACTACGCCCGAATCGTTGAGCCTGTTGCTGTCCTACGAAGACAGTTTGACGATGTTCGCAGGGCTGAAGACCGTCGTGATCGACGAAGTTCACGCCTTCGCCACCGGCAAGCGCGGCGATCTGCTCGCGCTGGCGATGGCGCGGCTGCAGCGGCTCGCGCCGGAAATGCGTCGGGTCGCGCTGTCGGCGACCGTCGCGGACCCCGACGGCTATCGCGCGTGGCTGGCACCCGATGGCGACATCGACGAGGTGACTCTGGTGCAGGGCGAGAAGGGTGCCGATCCGAACATCGCGATCCTGCTCCCCGAAGGCCGGGTGCCGTGGGCGGGGCATTCGGGGGTGTATGCGATCCCGCAGGTGATGGCGGAGATCGAAACCCATCGCACGACGATAGTCTTCTGCAACACCCGCGGCCTCGCCGAACTGGTCTTCCAGCAGCTGTGGAAGGCCAACGAACTCAAGCTGCCGATCGGCGTGCATCATGGCAGCCTCAGCCTCGAAGCGCGGCGCAAGGCCGAGCAGGCGATGGCCGACGGCAAATTGCGCGCATTGGTCGCGACCGCCAGCCTCGATCTCGGAGTCGATTGGGGCGATGTCGATTGCGTGATCCAGATGGGGGCGCCCAAGGGCTCGTCGCGATTGCTCCAGCGGATCGGGCGCGCCAATCACCGGCTCGACGAATCGAGCGAGGCAGTGCTCGTCCCCGGCAATCGCTTCGAATATCTGGAGGCGCGCGCGGCGCTCGACGCAGTCGAGCAAGGCGAGCTCGATCCCGACGTCTTCCGCCCCGGCGCACTCGACGTGCTGGCGCAGCACATCATGGCGTGCGCCTGCGCGGCGCCGTTCGATGCTGCGCAAATGCTGCAGGAAGTGCGTGCAGCATTGCCTTATTCGGCGCTCGAGCAGGAGACGTTCGATCGCGTCCTCAGCTTCATCGCCGATGGCGGCTATTCGCTGCGTGCCTATGACAAGTTCAAGCGGCTGACCAAGGGGCAGGACGGGCTGTGGCGCGTCACCAGACCCTCTTTCATCGCGCAGCACCGGCTCAATGCCGGGATCATCGTCGAGGCGCCGATGCTCGACGTGCGGTTCAAGAACGGCCGCCGCCTCGGCAAGGTCGAGGAGGCGTTCGGGTCGCAGCTTTCGCCGGGCGACACCTTTTTCTTCGCGGGGCTGAGCCTCGAGGTCGAGCGAGTCGAGCTGACCGACCTGATCGTGCGGGCGAGCGCGAAGCAGGCGCGGTATGTGTCGTATATGGGCGCGCGGCTGGCGATCACCGCGACCTTGGCCAATCGCGTCCGCGTCTTCCTCCACGATCGCGGCCAGTGGCAGCGTTTCCCGGCGGATGTGCGCGAATGGCTCGAAGTGCAGGAGCGCCGCTCGACGATCCCGGCGCCGGCGCAGGTGCTGGTCGAGACCTTCCCGCACGAGGGCAAGCACCACATGGTCGCCTACAGCTTCGAGGGTTGGAACGCACACCAGTCGCTCGGCATGCTGATCACCCGGCGGATGGAGGCGATGGGGCTCAAGCCCCTCGGCTTCGTCGCCAATGATTATGCACTGGCGGTCTACGGGCTCGAAAAGATCACCGATCCGGCTGCGCTGTTTTCGCCCGACATTCTCGAGCACGAGTTCGTCGATTGGGTGCAGCAATCGGCGCTGCTCAAACGCGCCTTCCGCGAAGTCGCGATCATCGGCGGGCTGGTCGAGCGCCAGCATCCCGGCAAGAAGAAGAGCGGCCGCCAGGTCACTTTCTCGACCGACCTGATCTACGACGTGCTGCGCAAATACGAGCCCGATCATCTGCTGCTCAAGGCCGCCTGGGCCGATGCGCGCGCGCGGATGACCGATGTCGGGCGGCTCGCGCATCTGCTCGACACCGCCGCCGACACGATGCTGCACATGGATCTGGAGCGGGTGAGCCCGATGGCGGTGCCGGTGCTGATCATGATCGGCCGCGAGCGCACGCCGCAGGGCAGCGGCGAGGACGCATTGCTGATCGAGGCCGAGGGCATTGCGGCGGAGGCGATGCGGCTCGACTGATTTCGATTGCTGCGCAATATGTGCAGGTATAACGTCACTCCATGCCCGGAGTCGTTTATCCGCTCCTGCTTCTGACCATGCCGATCGAGGCCCCCGGCGGTACGCCCGTGACTGCGCAGGATCCCGAGTTGATCACGCCCGAATCGGTTATGGAAGCCACGCTGCTGACGCTCGGCATGACCGACCAAAGGTTGACCGTTCCGGTCGCGGTCAATGCCAAGGGGCCGTACAATTTCATCATCGACACCGGCGCCGAACGCACCGTGGTGTCGCGCGAACTCGCCAACACGCTCCGGCTCAGCGCGGGCAATCCGGTGACCCTGTTGTCGATGACCGGACGCAGCAAGGTCGACACGGTGCTGGTGCCCGATCTGATGATCAAGTCGGTCGGCGTGCTGCACAGCGTGATCGCGCCCAAGCTCGAGGCACGCAACCTCGGCGCGATCGGGCTGCTCGGCATCGACACGTTGCGCAATCATCAGGTTTCGATCGACTTCGAGCGGGGCATCATGGAAGTGCGGCCGAGCCGGAAGCGCAACAAAGCCGTCCGGCGCGCCAGCGACGAGATCGTCGTGACCGCGAAGAGCCTGTACGGCCAGCTGATCGTCACCGATGCCTATTACGGCAATGTCCGGATTCAGGTCGTGCTCGATACCGGCAGCGCAGTGAGCATGGGCAACAGCGCGTTGCGCAGGCGCGTGGCGCGCCACCACAAGACCCAGCCGATCGAACTCACCGATGTGACCGGCCAGAAGACCATGGCCGACTATACGACGGTGCCGAACATCAAGGTGGGCGACGTGATGTTCGGATCGATGCCGGTGGCATTCGCCGATGTCGCGCCGTTCGAACGGTTCGGTCTCACCAAGCGGCCGGCGCTGCTGCTCGGCATGGATGCGCTGCGCAGCTTCCGTCGCGTCGATATCGACTTTCCCAATCGCCAGGTCCGCTTCCGGATGCCCGAGGGATCCGAGAGCCGATCGCGGATGACGACCGGGTCGCGGCTCCCCGGCGGTGCCGCGGGGACCTCGGTTCAATCCTATTAGTCCGGATTGACTTGAGCGGGTCCGACCTGCTTGGGCTCGCTGCATGCTATTGTCCCGCGCAACGCTTGCCCAGCTTCCCGGCACCGTCACTCGTCACGGCCGCGCCGTCGACGCCATCCGGACGGGGATCGTCCATTTCGGCCCCGGGGCGTTCCACCGCGCACATCAGGCGGCCTATGTAGATCGGCTGCTCGACAGCGATCCGCGCTGGGGAATCGCCGCGGTGTCGCTGCGCAGCGGCGGGACCACCGACGCGCTCAAGGCCCAGGACGGGCTCTACACGCTGGCGGTGATCGATCGCGCGCCAGGGATGCAGATCATCGCCGCGCATTCGGATGCGATCGGCCCGGGCGAAGGCGCGCGGCTGCGCAAACTGCTCGCCTCGCCCGAGGTGCGGATCGCCACGAGCACGGTCACCGAGAAAGGCTATTGCCTGGCGGGCGACGGAAGCCTCGATTTCGCGCATCCCGACATCGTCCACGACCGCGCCCGTCCCGCCGAGCCAACCAGCGTGATCGGCTGGATCGTCGCCGGGCTGGGGGACCGCCGCGCCGCCGGGCTGCCGCCGTTCGCGATGCTGTGCTGCGACAATATGTCCGGCAATGGCGCCAAACTCCGTGCCGCCTGTATCGCGCTGGCGCGCGAGCAGGATGCGGGGCTCGCCGACTGGATCGCCGGCGAAGTCGCCTTTCCGGATTCGATGGTGGATTCGATCACTCCCGCCAGCGATGCGGCGTTTCTCGCCAAGGTGCAGGCCGCGCTTGGCGTCGAGGATCGGGCGGCGGTGCAGCGCGAGAGCTTCACCCAATGGGTGCTTCAGCGCTTCGATCTGCCCGACGGACCCGATTTCGCTTCGGTTGGAGTGACGGTAACGAACGATGTGCGCGGTTATGAACAGGCCAAGTTGCGCATCCTCAACGGGGCGCATTCGACGCTCGCTTATGTCGGGCTCGCCCGCGGGCACGAGACGGTGTTCGAGGCAATGTCCGATTCCGCGCTCGAAGCCATGGTTTCACGGCTCGTCCATGAGGACATCGCCGCATCGCTGAAGCCGATCGAGGGGTTCGACAAGGCGGCTTATGCCGACGCAGTGCTGGATCGGTTCCGCAACCCCGAAATCCGCCACCTGCTGTCGCAGATCGCGTGGGACGGCTCGCAGAAGCTGCCTTATCGACTGCTCGACACCACGCGCGAGGCGCTCGATGCTGGGCGCGGCGTTGCGCGTCTCGCAGTACCGGTGGCGGCGTGGATCGCGTTCGTGCGGCGTAAGGCAGAAGCGGGCGAGGCGATCACGGACCCACTTGCCGACCTGCTTGCCGCCGCTGCGACCGGCGCCGATCCGGTGACGGCGATGCTGGCGGTAAAGCCGGTGTTCGGCGCCCGGCTGGCCAGCGACGCGCGGTTCGGCGCCGCGGTGCGCGAGGCATTCCAGCATTTCGCGCAGGGGGACGTGACTCCGCTGCTATCCCGTTAGCGGGGTGTCTTAAAGCGCGCGAGGGCCTTCCGCGCCAAGCACATGAGTGCAGAGCTGTGCCTCGGGCGTATCGTCGGCCTCGAGCGCGGCGACGGTTACCCAGCCCTCGGCACGCAGCTTCGCGCCGGCATCCGCCGACGTACCGAACGGCAGGAATAGCCGACGGCGTTCGCCTGTGCTGAGTCCGGCGTCGAGGATCGGATCGGTAAACAGCGAGAAGCCGACCGCGGGTTCCTCGCGGCCGTCGCCATGGAGGATCGTGTAGGTGCCGCCGCGCCCGATCTCGCCGCGCACGCCGCGCGCGAAGATCGAGAAGCCGAGCCAGCTTTGATACTCGAAGCCATGCCGCTCGGTCGGGTCGAGGGTGAGCGCGGCCTGTCCGTTCACGCTCGCGGCGATCCGCGCGAGCCCGTCGAGCCGGCTCGCCAGTGCGTTGCCGGCATCGATCGCGCGCAGCCGCTCCATTGCCGCGTCGAAGGGGCCGGCGGCTTCGATCAGCGGCAGCCAGCGCGCGTCGATCGCGGCGACACCACCGGCATCCTTGGCGTCGAGGCGCTGGCGCAGCGATTCGAGGGTGGCGGGATCGAGATCGCCGGCCAGCGTATCGGCGAGGTCGGGGAGGGTGAAATCGATCGCGAGACCGCCGACGCCGGCGGCTTGCAGCGCCTCGATCGCGACGCGGACAATTTCGATCGCCGCGGCGACGGTATCGAGCCCGATCAGCTCGCACCCCATCTGGCGCATCGCGCGCTGGGGATTGAGTTCCGAGGCGCTGAGCTTGACCACGGCGCCCGCGTAGGAAAGCCGCACCGGCCGGGGATGATGACCCATCCGGGTGACGGCGATGCGGCCGACCTGCGCGGTGAGATCGGGGCGGATCGCGAGCGTGCGCTGCGACACCGGATCGACGAAGCGTACCGCGTCGCGCACCCCGCCGGCCTTGAGCCGCGAAGCGAGTTCATCGGCGAATTCGGCGAGCGGCGGATCGACCTGCTCATAGCCATAGAGCCGCGCGAGGCCGAGCACGCGCCCCTCGAGCGCCGCCGCGGCATCGGCGGCGGGGGGAAGCCGGTCGTGAAAACCCTCGGGAAGAAGTCCGCTCATCACTCTCCCCTAGAACAATCCGTCGCCCCGGCGAAAGCCGGGATCTCGTGCCGCAAGCCGATCGCCTGCCGCACGAGATCCTGACTTTCGTCAGAACCGCAGCGCCATCGCGGTCTTCACGCCCGGAAGCGCGCGGACGCGGGCAACGAGCTCGGAGGTGACTTCGTTGTCGACCGAGAGCAGCAGCACCGCCTCACCGCCCGCATCGCGGCGGCCGAGGTGGAAGGTGCCGATATTGACGCCCGCCTCGCCGAGGGAAGTGCCGAGCCGGCCGATGAAACCGGGCGCGTCTTCGTTGACGACATAGAGCATGTGGCCGACCAGATCGGCCTCGACCTTGATCCCGAACAATTCGACGAGGCGCGGCTGCGCGTTCGAGAACAAGGTGCCGGCAACCGAGCGCTCGCCGGCGTCGGTCTTGAGCGAGACGCGCAGCAAGGTGTGGTAATCGCCTTCCTTCTCGTTGCGGACCTCGCGGATCTCCATGCCGCGCTCCTTGGCGAGGAACGGCGCGTTGACCATGTTCACCGTGTCCGAATGGACACGCAGGAAGCCCGCGAGCACGGCGCTGACGATCGGCTTCTGGTTGAGCTCGGCCGCGGCGCCTTCGCTGTGGATCGACACGCGGGCGATCTCGCCATGCGCGAGCTGGCCGATCAGGCTGCCGAGCTTCTCGGCCAGCGCCATATAGGGCTTGAGCCGCGGGGCTTCCTCGGCCGAGAGGCTGGGGAGGTTGAGCGCGTTGGTGACTCCGCCCGAGACCAGATAGTCCGCCATCTGTTCGGCGACCTGGATCGCGACATTGACCTGTGCCTCGTTGGTCGACGCGCCGAGATGCGGGGTCGAGATGAAGTTGGGGGTGCCGAACAACGGCGATTCCTTCGCCGGCTCCTGCACGAACACGTCGAGCGCGGCGCCGCCGATATGGCCGGATTCGAGGCCTTGCTTGAGCGCTGCCTCGTCAATCAGCCCGCCACGCGCGCAATTGATGATGCGGACGCCCTTGCGGGTCTTGGCGAGATTTTCAGCGGAAAGGATGTTGCGGGTCTGGTCGGTCAGCGGCGTGTGCAACGTGATGAAGTCGGCGCGCAGGAGGAGATCGTCGAGCGTCATCTTCTCGACGCCCATTTCGAGCGCGCGCTCGGGCGTGAGGAAGGGATCATAGGCGATCACCTTCATCTTGAGGCCGAGTGCGCGATCGGCGACGATCGAGCCGATATTGCCCGCGCCGATCAGGCCGAGCGTCTTGCCGGTGACCTCGACGCCCATGAAGCGGTTCTTCTCCCACTTGCCGGCCTGGGTCGACTTGTCGGCCTCGGGCAGGTCGCGGGCGAGCGCGAACATCAGGGCGATGGCGTGCTCGGCGGTGGTGATCGAATTGCCGAAGGGGGTGTTCATGACGACGACGCCCTTGGCCGAGGCCGCGGGAATATCGACATTGTCGACGCCGATCCCGGCGCGGCCGACGACCTTGAGGTTGGTCGCCGCATCGAGGATTTCCTTGGTCACCTTGGTCGAGCTGCGGATCGCGAGGCCGTCATAGTCGCCGATGATCGCCATGAGTTCCTCCGGCGTCTTGCCGGTGATCTCGTCCACCTCGACTCCGCGGGCGCGGAAGATCTCGGCGGCCTTGGGGTCCATTTTGTCGCTGATCAGTACCTTGGGCATTTAGCTGCTCCTGGAGAGAGCCGGTGCTCCTGCGAAAGCAGGAGCCCAGAGTTATAGCGGGAATCGCGTGCGATCCTGGGCTCCTGCTTCCGCAGGAGCACGAGGGTCAGGCTGTTTTCGCGGTCTCATACGCCCAGTCGAGCCACGGCCCGAGCGCCTCGATATCGGCGGTCTCGACCGTCGCGCCGCACCAGATGCGCAAGCCGGGGGGGGCGTCGCGATAGCCGGCGACATCATAGGCCGCGCCTTCCTTGTCGAGCAGCCCGGCGAACTTCTTGATGAAAGCTTCGTCCGCGCCCTCGACGGTGAGGCATACGCTGGTCTTCGAGCGGATGCTCTCATCTTCGGCGAGATGGCCGAGCCAGTCGCGCTCAGCGACGATCTTGTTGAGCGCCTCGGCATTCGCGTCCGAGCGAGCAATCAGGCCCCAGCCGCCGCCGATCGACTTGCCCCATTCGAGCGCGAAGATCGCATCCTCGACCGCGAGCATCGACGGGGTGTTGATCGTCTCGCCCTTGAACACGCCGTCGGCAAGCTTGCCCTTCGAGACGAGGCGGAACACCTTGGGCAGCGGCCAGGCGGGGGTGTAGTTCTCCAGCCGCTCGACAGCGCGCGGGCCGAGGATCAGCACGCCGTGGCCACCCTCGCCGCCCAGCACCTTCTGCCACGAGAAGGTCGCGACATCGATCTTGTCCCAGGGCAGGTCATAAGCGAACACCGCGCTGGTCGCGTCGGCGAAGCTCAGGCCCTCGCGGTCGTCGGGGATCCAGTCGCCGTTCGGCACCCGGACTCCGCTCGTGGTGCCGTTCCAGGTGAACAGCACGTCGTTCGACCAGTCGACTGCGTCGAGATCGGGTAGCTTGCCGTAATCGGCGCGCAGCACGGTCGGATCGAGCTTGAGCTGCTTCACCGCATCGGTGACCCAGCCTTCGCCGAAGCTCTCCCAGGCGAGCGTCGTCACGGGCTTGGCGCCCAGCATCGTCCACATCGCCATCTCGAAGGCGCCGGTGTCCGATCCCGGAACGATGCCAATGCGGTGGGTGTCGGGCAGGCCGAGCAGCGCGCGCATCAGGTCGATCGCATATTGGAGGCGGGTCTTGCCGATCTTCGAGCGATGCGAGCGGCCGAGCGATTCGCTGGCGAGCTTCGACGCATCCCAGCCCGGAGGCTTGGCGCAGGGACCGGAAGAGAAAAAGGGGCGTGCCGGCTTCGTAGCGGGCTTGGCGGCGGACGCAGCTTTGGCGTCGGTAACGGCAGAATCACTCATGTCAGTCTCTCCTCGCAGAGAGCACGCGCGGCGTTGGGACCGCGTGGCCCGCCGACGGCCCTAGCGGCGGCGCGGGCAAAGTCAATGTGGCTATCGTCATTCCGGGGAAGGCCGGGATCTCATGTGGTATCGCCTCGCCTGAGGTCCCGGCTTTCGCGGGGATGACGATTATTTTTCCGGGGGCCATTTGGCGAGCAGCCCGCGATCGGTCATCCAGTCGGTGATCCGCGCGGGCCAATTGCGCAGGCTGACCATCGGGGTGGTCTCGCCCATGTTGAAGGCGTGTCCGCCCGCCGCATACATATGGAGTTCGGACGAGGCACCCGCGGCGCGATAGGCGCCCAGCAAATCGATGATCGGCTGCGAGCAGCATTGATCGTCGTTGGTCGCGGTCATCAGTAAAGGCGGCGAATCGCGCGTTATCTTTTCCTCGGCGTGGAGCGGCCCGGGGAAGACGAGCACGCCGAAATCGGGGCGCGCCGACAGCCGGTCGATCGCGTCACCTTTGCCGGGCGCTTCCACCGGCGGGCTGAGCAAGGTGACGCGGGCGAGTTCGCCGCCGGCCGAGAAACCGACCACGCCGATCTTGTGCGGATCGAGCTTCCATTCGCCGGCGTGGCTCCGGATCGTCCGCATCGCGCGCTCGGCATCCTGCCGGGCATGCTCGAACGCGTAGGGCGAGTCCTTGCCGCGGAAGAGCCGGTAGCGCAGCACGAACGCCGCGATCCCGCGCTCGTTGAACCAGCGCGCCGCATCATTGCCTTCGCTGGTGATGACGAGGAACTCGTGCGCCCCGCCCGGCATCAGCAGCACCGCCGCGCCCGTCTCGCGGCCGGGGCGCGCGGGGAAATAGGTGATGCTGGGATCGTTGACCGGCTTGAGCCAATAGGCCTCCGCTTGCTCGGGGATGTTCTTGCGGCTCTCAAAGCCCGGCGCGCCATCGGCCCACAATGCGATCCGCTGCGGCATTACGGGCGGTTGCTGCGCCGCTGCCGGCGGGGCGAGCAGGGCGAGCGCCCAGGCGATGGCGGCGAACAGCTTGGTCATGTGCCTCTCCGGTGGATGCCATCTTCGCGCGGCATCCGCCAAATATGGTAGCGGTAACAGTGCCAGAGTCAAACCGGTGCAGGCGTGCGACCGGGAACGGCGAAATTCCGGAATCCGCGTGCTATGTCCCCTGCATGCGTCGCGGCATCCTGTTCCTCGCTTTGCTTCTCGCCAGCTGCATCGGCGGCGATGACGACCGCCCCGCGCCGATTCGCGAGCGCAAATCTGGGCCGATCACGCTCAATCGTCCGACGCCGCGCGAAACGCAGCAATGCTTCACCGATCTGTCGCGCGAGCAGGTCCGCTATTCGCCGCTGCCCGATCGGGACTTCGGGGGCGGCTGCATCGTCACCGGCGCAGTGCAATTGCTCGACATCGGCGTTCCGGTGACCAATCTCAAATCGATGCGCTGTCCGCTGGCGCGCAGCTTCGCGGCATGGGTGCGCTTCGCAGTGGCGCCGGCGGCAAAGCAGATCCTCGGCAGCGAGCTCGTCCGCGTCGAGAGCTTCGGCACCTATTCGTGCCGCGCGATCATCGGCAGCGGTGCCTCGGGGCGCATGTCGGAGCACGGGCTGGGCAATGCAGTCGACGTCGGCGGGTTCGTGCTCGCCGACGGGCGCAAGGTCCGCGTCGAGACCGGGTGGAAATCGGACGATCCCGCGGTGCGCGAATTCTTCCAGGTGATCCACCGATCGGCGTGCAAGCGATTCAAGACCGTGCTCGGCCCCGACTATAATGCGGCGCACTACAACCACCTGCATCTCGACATGGGCCGCGGCCCGTTCTGTGCTTGATCCGGGATTTGCAGCGGGGCGGCGATCGGCCTAAGCCGGCCCAAATGAGCAACGATACACGCGTCCCGAGCCGCGTCTTCCGCCCCGCGCAGGAAGAAGCCGAAAACGCCAACACCAACAGCGGCACGCCCCAGACCGAGCATCCGGCCTACCGCCTCGCCTTCCAGGACATGGATTTCCTGCTGCGCGAGGATCTCCGGCCGGTGCGCTTCCAGCTCGAGCTGCTAAAGCCCCAATTGATCCTCGACGCGGCCAATATCGCCTCGACCTTCGTCGTCTATGGCTCGGCACGAATTCCCGAGCCCGAAAAGGCGAAGGCGCTGCTCGAACTCGCCGACACGCCCGAGCAAAAGAAGGTGGCCGAGCGGCTGATCGAGAAATCACGTTATTACGACGTCGCGCGCGAACTGGCGCAGACGGTAAGCAATTTCCCGCTCGACGAGGCCGGCAAGCGCCACTTCGTGGTGTGCTCGGGCGGCGGCCCGTCGATCATGGAAGCGGCCAATCGCGGCGCGCGCGACGTGGGCGCCGACACCGTGGCGCTCAATATCGTGCTGCCGCACGAGCAGGCGCCCAATCCCTATGTCACGCCGTCGCTTTCGATGCAGTTCCACTATTTCGCGCTGCGCAAGATGCACTTCCTGCTGCACGCGCGCGCAGTGGCGGTGTTCCCCGGCGGGTTCGGCACGTTCGACGAGAGCTTCGAGCTGCTGACGCTGATCCAGACCGGCAAGATCGATCCGATCCCCGTGCTGTTCTACGGCAAGGACTTCTGGCAGCGCGTGGTGAACTTCGAGGCGCTGTGCGAGGAAGGCGTGATCTCGCCGCGCGACCTGAACCTGTTCCACTTCGTCGAGACGGCGGAAGAGGGTTGGCAGATCGTGCAGGACTTCTGGCGGGACAGGCAGCCGAAACGCTGAGCGTGGCGCCGTCGCCAACAAAAAGGCCGCCCCGAAAGGCGGCCTTTTCTGTTCGTACCAAGGAGGCTTAGTGGCCCTTCTTCTCGGCCTGGATCGCCGCCTGCGGGTCCTTGGCCGGAGTGCCTTCCGCCGGGGTCGCCTCGTTCGAGATATTGGCCGGTTCGGCGCCCTCTGCGACATTCGCCTCGGCGGCGTTGTCCGCCGCGGGCTCCTCGCCGGCGGCTGGTGCGGCTGGCAGCGGCAGGTTCGAGCCCTGCGCGTTGAGGTAGGCGATCACGTTCGCGCGATCCTGCGGATTGGCGATGCCCGCGAAGGTCATCTTGGTGCCCGGCGCGTATTTGCGTGGGGAGGTCAGCCACGCATCGAGCGCGTCGAAGGTCCAGTTGCCGGGAACGCCCTTGAGCGCGTCCGAATAGGCGAAACCGGGAACGTGGCCATGCGGCTTGCCGACCGAAGCATAGAGGTTCGGACCGATGCCGGAAGCGCCGCCCTGGTTGATCGTGTGGCAGGCAGTGCACTGTTTGAATATATCGGCGCCCTTGGCGAGGTCGGCAGCGGCAAGGCGCGTGGCGATCGGCGCAACGGCGACGGCGCCGCCTTCGCCGCTCTCCTCGACGCCTTCGATCACATAGCCCATTTTTTCGGGGCGCTCGGAGTGGAAGACCATACCGCTCACGATCGACAGGCCGAGCGCCGCAATGCCGCCCGCCAATGCCCAACCTGCAATCGTATTGAACCGATCGTCCATCACACGCCCCTAAAGGAAAGTCGTTCGCCCTTTAGGCTGCGGTTTTTGCTATCGCAAGCCGGGGTTGCCGCGGGAAACGCGCACGGCTAGCGCGCGATCCCATGGAGAATTTCGCCGCACCCGCACGTCCGATCGTCGCCGAGATGATTGCCAAGGCCTCCGCCGAGCCGGCGCGCGCCATCGCGTTTCAGGGCGCGCCAGGCGCCAATTCGCACATCGCGGTGCGCGAGGCCTTTGCCGACGGACTGCCGCTTCCGTGCTTCTCGTTCGAGGACGCGATCGACGCAGTGAAGGAAGGCCGCGCCGATCGCGCGATGATCCCCATCGAGAATTCGCTTCACGGCCGCGTCGCCGACATCCATTTCCTGCTGCCCGAATCCGGACTGGCGATCACTGGCGAGCATTTCCTGCCGATCCGCTACGGATTGATGGGCACCGGCAGTATCGATCAGGTCCGTGAGGCGATGAGCCATCCGCAGGCGCTCGGCCAGTGCCGGCATTGGCTGAAGGCAAACGGCATTGCGCCGCTGGCCTATCCGGACACCGCCGGCGCCGCGGCAGTGATCGCCGAGATGGCCGATCCCGCAGTCGCCGCGCTCGCGCCGCCGGGTGCTGCCGAGCTCTACGGACTCAATCTGCTCGAGACCGACCTTGCCGATGCCGAACACAATATGACGCGCTTCGTCGTGCTGGCGCGCGACGGGTTGTCGCTGCCGGTAGAGGGGCCGGTGATGACCACTTTCATCTTCGAAGTGCGCAATGTCTCGGCTGCGCTCTACAAGGCGCTGGGCGGCTTCGCGACCAATGGCGTCAACATGACCAAGCTGGAGAGCTACCAGCGCGGCGGCAGTTTCGCGGCGACCGAATTCTATGCCGACATCGTCGGCGGCCCGGGCGATCCGGCGATCGATCGCGCGCTCGAGGAATTGAAGTTCCACTCGAAATGGATGCGCGTGCTGGGCACTTATCGCCAGGCGCGCGAGCGGCCTTGACCTTCGGGTAGAAGCGCGTTTTGGGCGCGGTTGACTCACGGCATAGTTTGTTGTGTAAACGCAATAGTTCGTATTGCTGGGTCGCCATTGTGTCTGTCATCCATAACCGTATTGCCCTGTTCCGCGCCGAGCGCGGGATGAGTCGCCGCATGTTGGCCGACGCCGTGGGGGTCAATCCGCAGACGATCGGCTATCTCGAGCGCGGCGACTATAGCCCCAGCCTCGAGCTCGCGATGAAGATCGCCGGGCAGTTCGACGTGTCCGTCGAATTGCTCTTTTCCTTCCAGCCCTTCGAATCCGTCGCCACTGCGCTTCGGCGCGCAAGCGTCTGAGGCCGATGCGGAGCATAGCCATGTCCAGATTCAACGAGCGTTTTTTTACCCGACTCGACGCCGCCGCCGAGCGTACCGGCGTTCCGGCAGTGGCGCGGGGGCAGGCACGTCGCAGGCATCTCCGCTGGGTGCCGATCGTCGCGTTAGCGGTCGCCAGCGCGGGCATGATCATCGGCCTGGTCCGCGTCGAGCGCGTCAATGCCGGTTACGCGCTGATCATGCTGGGCTTTGCGATCGCCGTCTTGCTGCCGATCTTTGGGCCGCTAAAGCCGTGGGGATCGGCCGAACGGGTCGACGAATTCGATCGCGCGCTCCGGGCGCGCGCGATGCTCGCCGGGTTCGCGGCGGTGAGCATGGCAGCCTTTGCCGGGATCTGGCTGGTCGTCGGCCTTGGGATCATCGGCGACTGGCCGCGTCTCGCGATCCTCGACCAGCTGCGCTCGCTCGGCTTCTATCTGATCACGCTCCATTCGGCGGTGCCGACGCTTCACGCGAGCTGGGCAACAAGGCCGGTGGCCGAGGACGACGAGATTGGAGAGGTGTGTTCCTGACGAAAGAGACGGGATTAATCTATGCTTGAGATCGATACGATCCAGGCCCTCCCACCGGGCGAAAGCGGGGGTTCCAGAGCAGGAAGCGCGCCGCACGGCTGAGGAGCAGGAAGGTTCCACGAGCGCATCGAAAAATCGATACGGAACCAACATGAGTGGTTGCGGATTTTTCCTTACGTCGCCCGGCCCGCCGGGCTCACAACGGAGGGACTTGTCATGGGTCTTATTATTTGGCTCGTCATCGGCGGTGTCGTCGGCTGGCTTGCGAGCATCATCATGCGTACCGATGCTCAGCAGGGCATCTTTCTCAACATCATCGTCGGCATCGTCGGTGCGTTCATCGGCGGCCTGCTCTTCGGCGGGTCGATCAACAACGGCGCGATCACGCCGATGACCTTCCTGGTATCGCTGCTGGGTGCGGTCATCCTGCTTGCGATCGTCAATCTGGTGCGTCGCGGCGCAGTCCGCTAACCGCCGGACATAGACAAAAAGGGGCTGCCCGAGAGGGCGGCCCCTTTTTCATGCGCGGCTATTTGAGCAGGAAGCGGACGGAGAGCGACACGCGTAATTCCTGCTCGCCTGGGGCGATCTGCGTCTCGGCCTTGTCGGCGCTGAAGCGCTCGGCGCGTGCCATCATCGGCATCGGCGGCGGCATCGCGCCGGCTTCGGAAATCGACAGGATACGATCGACGCGCAGGCCCGCGGCCCTGGCGTACAGATCGGCGCGGGCACGGGCGGCCGCGACAGCCTTGGTGCGCGCTTCGTCGAGCGCGGCTTCGGGCTTGTCGATCGTCAGATTGGGACCCGCAATATTGTTAGCGCCCTCGCGCACCAGTGCGTCAAGTATCGTGCCGCTCTTCGCGATGTCGCGAAAGCGCACCGTCACCTGATTGCTCGCCTGATAGCCGGTGATCACCGGCGGCTGGTTCTCCGCGTAGCGATATTGCGGGCTGAGTGCGATGCTCGAAGTCTGGACGTCGCGCTCGGCGATTCCGGCCCGGCGCAGCGCCGCGAGCACCGCCGCCATCCGCGCGCTGTTTTGCTGCATCGCCTCGCCGGCCGTGGCGTGCTGAGTGACGACGCCGGCCTGGATGATCGCAAGATCTGGCGTCCGCGTGCTGGTGCCGTCGGCCGAGACTTCGAGCAGCGTGCCGTCGGCCGGCAACATCATCGGCCGAACTTCCTGCGCAGAGGCTGTCAGGCTGGCGAGCGACAGCCCCGCAGCGGTGGCGAACAAAGCAAAGCGAATCATCGATACTCTCCCGAAACAAGGTCGTTGCGCCGCCCTGCTGCACGCGGGCCGCACCCAAGCTGAACGACGCAGAAGGCCGCGGTTCAGATTCGCCGGACCATGATCGTTCGGTAGAGCAGCAACAGCACCACCGCCCCTGCGGTCGCCGCGGCATAGGCCTGCCACGTGCTGTCGCGGACTTCGAGTCCGAGCAGCGGAGTCAAATAAAATGCAAGCAGCGCTCCCACGATTCCGAACAGGATCGTGACGATGATTCCGCCGGGGTCGCGCCCCGGCATGATCAACTTGCCGAGCGCGCCGGCGACAAGGCCGATCAAAAGCCATCCCAGGATACCGTTGGGCATGCGATCCCCTCCCGTTGCGTCGGCCCTCAAGCCGAAAATGAGCGTTGCGCCACTGCGGCGCCATTGCAACCGTTTCTTGCAAACAACGATGCCGATCTTGCGAAAAAGGTCCAAAACGGGCATTGCGCACTGCACAAAGCGAAACGGCTCTTGTCGTCGGTGCTTTATTCATCTAACACAGTGCGATCAAGGGGGCATCGGCCGGACTGGCCGGATTCGAAAGCTCGCACATGAACTATGAGGCAGGGATGTTCGGACGGCAGGAGCGGCTGGAGTTCACCGGCGAGGAAACGACGCGCAAGAGCCGTCGCTGGCTATGGATTTCCGTGGCGGTGGTCCTGGCGGTGGGGGCACTCGCAATCTTCATGATGAGCGGTTCGAAGCCGGAGGCGCCAAAGGGCGCAGCGGGCAAGGCAGCGCCCGGCAGCCAATCGCAGATCCCGTCCGTCACCGTGGCCGCTCCCGGCCGCAAGACGGTGCAGACGATCGTCACCGGCACCGGCACCCTCGCGGCACGCCGCGAGATGCCGGTTGGCGTCGCCGGTGAAGGCGGCGTGGTCACGCGTGTGCTGGTCGAGCCGGGCAGCTGGGTGAGCAAGGGACAGGTGCTCGCCACTGTCGATCGCAGTGTACAGGTGCAGACCGCCGAGGCACTCGCGGCGTCGGTGCGCGTGGCCCAGGCCGACGCGCGCCTCGCCCAGGCAGAGCTGGATCGCGCGCGCAAGCTCGTTGCCAATGGCTTCATCTCCAAGGCCGATATCGACCGCAGGACCGCGACGCGCGACCAGGCGCAGGCCCGCGTCCGCGTCGCGCAGGCGCAGCTTTCCGAGACCCAGGCACGCAATCACCGGCTCGACATCCGCGCGCCTGAGGCCGGACTGGTGCTGACGCGCCAGGTCGAGCCCGGCCAGATCGTCAGCGCGGGATCAGGCGTGCTGTTCCGTATGGCGATGGGCGGCCAGATGGAACTGCGCACCCAGCTTTCCGAAGTCGACCTGCAGAAGCTGCATCCCGGTTCGGTAGCCGAAGTAACGCCGACGGGCACCACCCAGGTTTTCAGGGGCGAAGTCTGGCAGGTCTCGCCGGTGATCGATCCGCAGACCCGTCAGGGCATCGCGCGCGTCGCGCTCGCCTATAATCCGGCGCTGCGACCGGGCGGCTTCGCCAGCGCGCGCATCATCGCGGGTGGCGTGACCGCCGTGATGCTGCCCCAGTCGGCGGTGCAGAGCGACAATGACGGCAATTTCGTGTACATCATCGACGACAAGAACCAGGCGGCGCGCCGCGGCGTGACCACCGGCGACGTTACAGAGGCAGGCGTGTCGATCACCAGCGGGCTGAACGGCACCGAGCGCGTGGTGCTCACCGCCGGCGCCTTCCTCAATCCCGGTCAGAAGGTCATCCCGAACCTTCAAAAGTCGAAGTAAAGGCGAATAGCGATGGGCTTCCGGAACATCTCGGCCTGGGCGATCCGCAATCCGGTTCCGCCGATCGTCCTCTTCATCGCGCTGACGATCGCCGGGCTGGTCAGCTTCGGCCGGATGGACGTCAACAACGATCCGGACATCGATTTCCCGATCGTGTGGATCGCGATCAGCCAGCCTGGCGCAGCGCCGAGCGAGCTGGAGAACCAGATCACCCAGAAGGTGGAATCGGCGGTTCGCAGCCTTCAGGGCATCGACGAGATCAATTCGACCGTTTCGGAAGGCAGCAGCCAGACCGTTGTCCAGCTCGACATCGGCATGCCGATCGATCGTGCGGTGGAGGACGTGCGCAGCGCGATCCAGCAGATCCGCGGCGATTTGCCCGACGGCATCCTCGAGCCGCAGATCGGCCGCGTCGACACGTCGAGCGACAACGAAATCGCCAGCTTCACTGCAGTCGCCACCGACATGACGGTATCCGATCTCAGCTGGTACATCGACAACAGCGTGGCCAAGGAATTGCTCGCGATCTCGGGGATGTCCGCGGTCGAGCGCAATGGCGGCGTCGATCGCGAGATCCGCGTGGTCCTCGATCCTGCGAAACTCCAGTCGGTCGGACTCACTGCGAGCCAGGTCAACCAGCAGCTGCGCCAGGTCAACATGAATGCCGCCGGCGGCCGCGCCGAGATTTCAGGCTTCGAGCAGTCGGTGCGCGTGATCGGCAATGCCAGCAGTGCCTATACGCTCGGGCAGACGCAGATCTCGACCGGCGGCGGGCGGACCGTGCGTCTGGCGGACATCGCCAACGTCAAGGACGCCTATGCCGAGCAGCGTAGCCTGGCGAAGTATAACGGCCACCAGGTGATTTCGTTCGACATCAAGCGCGCCAAAGGCGCGTCTGACGTGATGGTGTTCGAGGATGCCGAAAAGGCACTGAAGAAGCTCGAGGAGCGCAACCCCAAGGTCAAGTTCGAGCTGCTCAACAACAACTCGAAATATGCCAAGCAGCAATATCACACCGCGATGGAAGCGATGATCGAAGGCGCAGTCCTTGCGGTAATCGTGGTGTTCATCTTCCTGCGCGACTGGCGCGCGACGGCGATCTCGGCGCTCGCGATCCCGCTTTCGGCGATTCCCAGCTTCTGGTTCATGGATATGCTGGGCTTCACGCTCAACCAGATGACCCTGCTTGCGCTTTCGCTTGTGGCGGGCGTGTTGGTCGACGATGCGATCGTCGAGATCGAGAACATCGTCCGACATATGCGCATGGGCAAATCGGCGTACCAGGCGTCGATCGACGCGGCCGACGAGATCGGTGTGGCAGTGCTCGCCACTACGATGGCGATCGTCGCGGTGTTCCTCCCCGTCGGGCTGATGCCAGGCATTTCGGGCCAGTTCTTCAAGAATTTCGGCCTGACCGTCGTCGCCGCGGTGCTGATGAGCCTTGCCGTGGCGCGATTGCTGACGCCGATGATCGCAGCCTATTTCCTCAAGGCCAAGGGTCACGCCAACCATGGCGAGGGCCGGATCATGGACGCCTATACCGGGCTGCTCCGCTGGACATTGCGGCATCGCTGGTCGGCCGTACTCGGCTATGTCGTCTCCCTGGGGGCGACGGTGCTTATGTTCGCCTCGATGCCGATGACCTTCCAGCCGGCGCAGGATCAGGACAGCGTCACCGCGACGATCGAGATGGTCCCGGGCACGCCGCTCGCCGATACCGAGCGCGTCGTCGCGCAAGTCGCCGGCATCCTGCGTCAGGAAGCGCTCGTCACCGACATCTATAGCCGTAGCTTCGTCGGCAACGGCCGCGTCACTGCGCAGCTCAAGGAGGATCGCGACGAGCAGAGCACGGCGTTCGAAAAGCGCCTGGCCCCCAAGCTGATCGCGATCCCCGACGCACGCGTGAATTTCCGCTCGCAGTTCGGCTGGGGTTCCTCCGGACGCGACCTGACGGTCACGCTTGGCGGTGAAGATCCCGCATTGCTCAACCAGACCGCGAATGCGCTGGTGAAGCAGATGGAAGGGATGAAGGAGGTCGTGGCGCCTCGCGTTGCGGGCGATCTCAACCGTCCGGAGATCGTGATTCGGCCGCGGCTCGATCTCGCCGCCAATCTCGGCGTGACTACCGCTGCGCTGTCCAGCGCGATCCGCATCGCGACTTTGGGCGATATCGATCAGAACAGTGCCAAATTCTCGCTCTCCGACCGCCAGATCCCGATCCGGGTGGCGATCGACGAGGACGCCCGCGCCAAGCTGTCGACGATCCAGAACATGCCGGTACAGACCCAGTCGGGAGGCTCGGTGCCGCTTTCGGTGGTCGCCGATATCGGCTTCGGCGCCGGCCCGACCCGTATCCAGCGGCTCAATCTGCAACGCCGCCTCGTGGTGGGCGCCGATCTCGCGATGGATCCCGCCACCGGCAAGCCGTTCGTCAACAACGAAGTGATGAAGAAGATCAACGAACTTCCCGTCATGAAGAACCTGCCGCAAGGCGTCGGCCAGATGACCGTCGGCCAGGCAAAGTGGCAGGCGGAGATGATCACCAACTTCCTCATCGCGCTCGCCTCGGGCATCTTCCTCGTCTTCGCGGTGCTGGTGCTGCTGTATCGCCGCTTCGTCTCGCCGCTGGTCAACATGGGCTCGCTTCTCAATGCACCGCTGGGCGGCCTGATCGCGCTGATGATGTTCGGGATGCCGGTTTCGCTGCCGGTGCTCATCGGCATCCTGATGCTGTTCGGCATCGTCGCGAAGAACTCGATCCTGCTGGTCGATTTCGCGCTCGAGGAGATGAGCAAGGGCGTCGACAAGTTCACTGCAATTGTCGACGCGGGCCACAAGCGCGCTCAGCCGATCGTGATGACCACCATCGCTATGGTCGCGGGCATGATACCGACGGCGCTGTCGCTGAGCGGCGACTCGTCGTGGCGTGCGCCGATGGGCGTGGTCGTCATCGGCGGCCTGATCCTGTCGACTATCCTCACGCTCGTGATGGTCCCGGCACTGTTCAGCCTCGCAGTCGGGCTCGAAGGCTGGCTAGGGCCGCGCCTGTCGCGCCGCCTGCTCACCTACAAAGCGGGCGACGACGGCAGTCGCGTGCTCGGTCAGGCGCATGGCGGCGGCGCGATCGATCACAAGCCCGGGGACGACACGCCACAACCTGCCGAGTGAACTTAGGCGTGGTTCGAGTATTGGGGAGCGTGTGACGAGATCGCGCGCTCCCCTTTCGATAGAGGCCGTTCCCCCGGGGCTCAGGCGCATGCGGCTGGTCGCGACCGGGCTGCTTGTGTTGATGGCCGCGATTTTCCTCGCGGCGCGGCAGTTCGATCATCTCCATCCGGCGATCGGTTATATCCGCGCCTTTTCCGAAGCGGCGATGGTCGGCGGGCTCGCCGACTGGTTCGCCGTGACGGCCTTGTTCCGCCATCCGCTCCATCTGCCGATTCCGCACACTGCGATCATTCCGCGCAACAAGGACCGGATTGCGGGGACGCTCGCGGCGTTCCTGCGCGACAATTTCCTGATACCCCGCGTCGTCGCGCGGCGGATGCAGCGCGTCGATGTGGCGCGTGCCGTCGGGCGTTGGCTCGCCGATCCGGGGGCAGGGCGCGGGCGATTGCGCGCGGGCATCGGCCGGCTCGCCGCCGACATGCTCGAAGCGCTCGATCAGGAGCGGCTGGGCGGCATGGCCAAGCGCGCACTGGCCGAGCGGCTACGCGGGCTGGAGATCGCGCCGCTGCTCGGGCGCGCGCTCGAGACCGCCATGAAGGAGAACCGGCATCGGCCATTGCTCGACGGCATCGTCCATTGGGCGGCCAAGATCCTCGACGCCAACGAGGACATGATCCGGCAGATGGTGCACGAGCGCTCGGGCTCGGTGATGCGCTGGACCGGACTCGACGAGACGCTCGCCAACAAGATCATCGCGGGTCTCGCAAAGCTGATCGGCGACATGGCCGAGGATGCCGGCCACCCGTTGCGGACCAAGGCCGACGAAGGACTGGCGCAGCTCGCGCACGACCTTCAGCATGACCCTGACAAGCGCGCGCGCGTCGAGGCGTTCAAAAACGAACTGCTCGACAATCCCGCGCTGGGCGACTGGTGGCTGGGAGTGTGGGAATCGGGCCGCGCCGCGCTGTTGCGGCTGGCGCGCGACCCCGATCGAGTGCTGTCAGGCGAGCTGGGCGGCGCGCTGCGGCAGCTCGGCGAGACGCTGCAAGGCGACGCACGACTTGCCGAGACGATCAATCGCTTCGTAAGGCGCGCCGCGGTGGGTGCCGCCTCGGACTATGGCGATGGCATCGTCCGGCTGGTTTCGGACACGATCCGGGGATGGGACGCGCAGACGATCACCGGGCGGCTGGAGAATGCCGTCGGGCGCGACCTGCAATATATCCGGATCAACGGGACGTTGGTGGGCGGGCTGGTTGGCGTGGCTATCCATACGGCGGACGCGGTGCTTTAGTCGCCGCTCGCTGCAAGGGGCAGGATTTAAAACGTAGCCGGCGCCCGTGTTTGCGAGGTCGCGCCTTCGAGGACGATCTCGCCCTGATCCTCACCGTCCCAATAATGTGCACGGATACCGTGAACCTTGATCAATGTGAGGCCCGGCGTGTCGACGCCCTCCTTGAACCACAGATCGAGATCCTTTGCCCAATGCGCCGCGAACTGCGCCTTGTCCTTGATCAGCTCGGCTTCGCCTTCGATGTGGACGAACACCGGCTTCATGCCGAGCAGCCCACCTTTGCCGTGGAAGCTCAGCGCGCAGGTCGGATTGGCGCGCAGATCCTGCACGGTGCGGGTATCTTCGCAAGCGAAGTACCAGCTGTCGCCGTCATACTCGACGTCGCCGTTGTTGCTCATCGGTCGGCCCGCGATGGTGCCACCTTGCGAATGGGTCGAGAGTGTCGCGAAGTCGATTTTCCCGATGAGCGCTGCCAGCTCGGCGAGTGTCTTGGTCACGCATCCTCTCCTCGTTGCGGGAGAGACAACGCAACCAGCCCGGATTATCTCCAGTCGAGCTGCCGCCAACCGCGCGCCTGCGCCAGCCTTTGGAGCGGACCATGTGCGTTGACTGCAAAGGGCTCGTCCGCCCATTCGAGCAACGGCACATCGGAGACATGATCGGAATAGGCGCGGACATGCACGTCCCGCCGCGAGACTCCTGCGCGCGCCATCCAGCTTTCGATCATGCGGAGCTTTACGGGCCCGTAACAGTTATCCCCTTCGATCAGGGAGAGAATACGGCCTTGCCCATCGCGTTGCGCCTGTGTGGCGACGACATCGTCGAACCCGAGCCGCCGCGCGATTGCCGCGGCATAGTAACCGTGCGACGCCGTGGCCATCACCAGCCGGTAACCGGCGGCTCGATCGGCCTCGATCCGTTCGCGCGCACCGTGGAGCACGCCCTTGCCGATTTCCGCATCGGCAAAGCGTTCGGCGACGATTTCGAGGTCCGTAGCGGTGAGCGCATGGCCGAGCAGCAGGCGCTGCGAAATCTGTTTGAGGCCGGCGCGATCGATCAGCCTGAGCAGATAGCCGAGCCCGGCCGCGCCGACGAGCGGCATCAGCGCGAGGCGCCATGGCGCGCGCGCGCGCGCCGCATGCACGAGGAAGCGCATCCATGTGGGCGCCGCAGTGATCGTCTTGTCCATGTCGTAGATTGCCAGGTGCTGCATTGGTGCATCTAGGCTTTCCCAGCTTGCCAGAGCAAATCCTTGCCGTTCCAGCGCGAATCGCCGAAAGGTGGCCGCGATGAGGGGAAGCGCGGATTTCGAACGAATCGATACGGGTGACGGCGCAACGCTGCGCTTCACCGGTAATCTGTCGCTTGCCTGCCTGCGGGACCTGCCCGAGCGGCTCAACGCCGTCGACGGTCCGGTGGCGAAGCTCGACCTGAGCGGAGTCGAGCGGATCGACACGGTGGGCGCGTGGCTGGTTCACCGCTTCGCGCGCGATCACGGATCTACCGTAGAGGGGCTCGAGGAAGACGAGCAGCATCTGCTCGATCAGGTCGCCGCCGCCGAACATCCGATCGAATTGCCGCGCAAGCCCGCCGATCCGTTCACCCGGATGCTCGGCGAAGTTGGCGACGCCATCTATGTCGCCGGCCATACCTTGTACGGCCTGCTCGGCTTCATGGGCGCGACGACGATCGCCTTCTGGAACGTCTTCACGCATCCCCGGCGCTTCCGCTTCAATGCCACCGTTCACCGCTTCGAAGTCGTTGGGGTCTCGGCGCTCGGTATCATCGGGCTGATGTGCTTCCTGATCGGCATCGTCATCGCACAGCAGGGCGCAGTGCAGCTCCGCCAGTTTGGCGCCGAGATCTATACGATCAACTTGGTCGGTCGCATCACGCTCCGGGAACTTGGGGTGTTGATGACTGCGATCATGGTCGCCGGCCGCTCCGGCTCGGCCTTCGCAGCGCAGATCGGCACGATGAAGCTGACTGAGGAGATCGATGCGATGCGCACGATCGGCGTTTCTCCAATGGAGGCGCTGGTGGTGCCGCGGACGCTGGCGGTGGTGCTGATGATGCCACTGCTCGCGTTCTATGCCTCCGTATGCGCGATCATTGGCGGCGGGCTGCTCTGCTGGATCAGTCTCGGCATCCCGCTTGTCACTTTCATCCAGACGATCCGTGAGGTCGTGCCACTCACCGACCTGTGGGTCGGTCTAGTCAAGGCGCCGGTGTTCGGCGCAATCATCGCCATCGCCGGCTGCTTTCAGGGCATGCAGGTCGAAGCAGACGCCGAGCAGGTCGGCATCCGGACAACGACTGCGGTCGTCCAAGCTATCTTCCTCGTAATCGTGCTCGACGCCTTCTTCGCCGTGTTCTTCACCAACGTGGGGTGGATATGAACCCGGCGCGCGGCAACGGTGAAACGATCATTACCGTTCGGGGCCTCAAGAACGGTTTCGGCGATCAGCTGGTGCACGACGGTCTTGACCTCGATGTCCGCCGCGGCGAGATTCTAGGTGTCGTCGGTGGCTCCGGCACGGGCAAGTCAGTGCTGATGCGCTCGATCATCGGCCTGCAGCCTCCGCTGGCGGGCGACATCAGCGTCTTTGGCGAAGCGACGATCGGCCTCGAAGAGCACGAGGCCACCGAAATCCGCAAGCGCTGGGGCATCCTCTTCCAAGGCGGCGCGCTGTTCTCGACTCTGACTGTGTCCGAGAACGTCCAGGTGCCCATCAAGGAATTCTACCCAGGGCTCGACGGCGCGCTGCTCGAGGAGATTGCGGCCTACAAGGTCGTGATGACCGGCCTCCCACCCGATGCCGGCCCCAAATTCCCAGCCGAACTTTCCGGCGGCATGAAGAAGCGAGCGGGACTTGCCCGCGCGCTGGCACTCGATCCGGAGCTGCTATTCCTCGACGAACCGACGGCGGGGCTCGACCCGATCGGCGCGGCGGCGTTCGACGAGCTCACTGCGTCGCTCCAGAAAACTCTGGGGCTGACGGTTTTCCTGATCACGCACGACCTCGATACGCTGTATGCGATATGCGACCGCGTCGCGGTGCTCGCCGACAAGCGCGTGATCGCCGTCGGCACGATCGACGAACTGCTCGCGCTGGATCACCCGTGGATCCAGGAATATTTCAAGGGGCCGCGCGGACGCGCCGCGGTCGCCAGCGCCGAGCGGGCGCAAGCGAGGACATGAGGCTCTGATGGAAACGCGATCGAACCATGTACTCGTCGGCGCCGTGGTGCTGATCCTGCTCGCGGTGCTGGCCTTGTTCATCGTCTGGCTGGCGCGGCTGGGCGGTGGCAACGAGCGCCAGTACGACATCTTCTTCAAGCAGGCGGTGGACGGGCTCAACCCGGGCTCGGCGGTGAGCTTTTCGGGCGTGCCTTCGGGGCAGGTGAAGGAAATCTCGTTCTGGAAGCCTGATCCCAGCCTCGTCCGCGTCCGCATCAGCGTCAACGATGACGTGCCGATCCTCGAAGGCACAACTGCCTCGATCCAGGGCAGTTTTACCGGACCGAGCACCGTGCAGCTCGACGGCGCCGTCAAGGGCGCCCCGTCGATCCGCTGCCCCGAGCAGAACCCGCGCGCAGCCTGCCCGCTCGGCGTGCCGGTGATCCCGACCAAGCAGGGCGGCCTCGGCGCGCTTTTGAGCTCGGCCCCGCAGCTACTCGAGCGCATCTCAACCCTGACCGAACGCCTTGGCGAGCTCCTCGGCGACAGGAACCAGAATTCGATCGCCGGCATCCTCGCCAATACCAACCGGCTCACCGACGCGCTCGCCGACCGCGGGCCGGAGATCGCCGCGACGCTCGCCGAGACCCGGATCGCGATCCAGAAGTTCGGGTTGGCGACCGAAGAGCTCGGCAAGCTGGCCACGACGACCAACGGGGTGATCGCCGAGGACGTCCGCCCGACGATCGCCAATCTCAACCGCACGATCGGCTCGGCGCGCAAGTCGATGGAGACGCTGGATGCGACGATCGGCGATGCCCGGCCCGGACTGCAGGCGCTGTCGAAGAAGACGATCCCCGAGATCGGCCAGCTCGTCCAGGATCTGCGGGTGATGTCGACCAGCCTCGCCTCGGTTGCCGAAAAGCTCGATCAGGGCGGCGCATCCAGCCTCGTCGGATCGCCCAAGCTGCCCGACTACAAGCCCAAATGAGGACCATGATGAACAAGCGCGCTTTGCTTCTCGCCATGCCGCTGCTCGCGGCCTCCTTGAGCGGCTGCATCTCGTTCGGCGGCAAGCCGCCCAAATCGCTGCTGACACTGACCCCCACGGCCACGCTGCCGGTCGGCGAATCGCAGCGTTCGAACGTCGCGGCGACGATCACGGTCGCCGTGCCGTCGCTGCCGCAGGAACTCGCCTCTTCGCGCGTGCCGGTGCATTCGGGCGGCACTGCCATCGCTTTCGTCAAGGACGCGCAATGGGTCGAGCGCCCGTCGCAGCTGCTCCAGCGCCTGCTCGGCGACACGATCACTGCCCGTACGGGCCGGCTGGTGCTGAGTTCGCGTCAGTCGCTCACGGATCCCGGCGCCTATCTGATGGGCGAGCTGCGCCGCTTCGGCGTGGAGGAAGAGGCCAAAGAGGTCGTGGTGACCTATGACGCTGCATTGATCCGTGGACCCGAGACCGTGGTCGAGAAGCGCCGCTTCGAGGCGCGCGTGGCGGTGACCGAGATCGAGGCGGCCGCGGTAGGCGTGGCGCTCAACCAGGCCGCGAACCAGGTCGCTACCGAGGTCGCCGACTGGGTCGGCAAATAATTCACGGTGCGCGGCGGATCGGCGCCTGTGCATTGCAGATGTCGGCGCCGCCTGCGGGCATGGTGAAGAAGGGCGGCTTGCGATTCTCGCGCTCGCTCAGCCACGCGGCGAAGCGTTCATTGTCGGTGGCGCGGACCTGGAAATGCGGACGCTCGTCCTCGGGCAGCTGGCTGGCGAGCCGGGCGGAGAGGATCGGAACGCGCTCGGCGGGATTCTCGTAGACGCCCAAACTTCCGCCGCCGCGCGGCAGCGCCGAGAGCCACTGGATTCCCTCGACGACGCGTCCGACGATCGCAATGTTGCGATCGAGATGGCGCGGCGCATGTCCGATCACGGTATAGAGTTCGGCGCCGCTGCCGGTGCTCGGCGCGAGATCGCGGGCCACGCCGACCATGCCATAGCAATGTGTGAGCCAGCTCGTCTTGCCGTCGGTGGCGAGCGGCCAGCCATCGGCGCTGTGCCCGGTCTTCACGGCATAGGGATCGGCGCGCGCGAAATTGGTGACGCCATCGTAGCGGCTCCATTCATATTCGGCAGGCGGATTCTCGATCACCGTCGGCGGCAACGTGGTCTTGTCATCGCCGCCGCCCCATTGGGCGACATAATTGTCCTGCACGCGATAGACGCTGGTGCCGTCCCACCAACGCGCCTCGGCGAGCTTGCGGATATTGGCGACGTGCGCGGGCGCATAGCGCGGAGCGAGCCGGATGAAGACCTGATGCCCGCCACGCAGCGTCATCACCAGCAGTTCGTTGTCGGGAATGGGTTGCCAATCCGACGCGGCGGCATCGGCTGCGGTCGGGGCGGCGGGCGCGGTCTGGGCAATTGCCGGGACGGCGGCGGTGAGGGCGGAAAGCGCGAGCAGGGGCTTGAGCATAATGCGAGACTGGCACGCGCGCCCGCGCTTGCCTAGCCCGCCCGCACGGGCTAGGGCCGCGCCTTCCGGGGTATGCGGAGCGGTGGCCGAGTGGTCGAAGGCGCTCGCCTGGAAAGTGAGTATACGCCAAAAGCGTATCGAGGGTTCGAATCCCTCCCGCTCCGCCAACTACGCCTTTTCCAAGGCTCGCCAATACCCTCAGAATCCGCAATAAGCCGCAGAAATCAGCGGTTTTTTTCGTCCTGCTGGATTTCAGAAGATCCGACACCACCCCCAAAAGTGTGGTAATTTCGGTGAGACGGGATGGGAAAGCTCACTCCATCCAAGGCCTTGGCTGAGCCGGGGCGATATTCTGATGGCGATGGGCTGTTCCTCGAACTGAACGGCAAAGATTCGGGACGCTGGCTCCTGCGAGTTCCATCAGGCGGACGTCGCCGAGAAATCGGCTTGGGGTCCTTGCGCTCTGTGTCGCTCGCAGACGCGCGGGAAGCCGCGTTCCTTGCGAGGAAGAGAATCACGCAAGAATCGATCCGGTTGCCGAGCGAAAGCAGGAGCGTCAGTTGATCCCAACGATCCGTAAGGCGGCCGTGCTAGTTCATGAAGAGCACGAAGCGGCCTATCGCCGGACCGACTTCCTGGACACGCGCCGACTTCTCATGGGGATTGGCAGCCTTCCGTAAAAAGGTACCCGCTCCATCCGATGAGGAGCGGGTGGAGGAATCAAGCGTCGCGCTTTCGCCGCACCAGGTGGCAGCCGTTCGATTGCTGTTCGAACACCCAGCGCTGGCCGGTGAAGCGCTCGATGATGTCGCGTGCGGTAAGCGCATGCTGGCTCGGTTTCACCGTAGTAAAGCTACCACTTCCCGCCAGCGCGAAAGGCAGCAAAAGCTGGTCTGCCAGATAAGGTCCTGCGAATGCATCGGAAGCCAGAAACCCGGCCATGCGATGCGCAGCTGTCTTGGCGAGCGATTCCGCCGACACGCCCAACTTGCCGAAACCCGTGACGATCTCGGTGGCATGCTCGAACACCGCCTCCAGCAACAAGACATTGCCCGGGCCTTGCTCGTCCGGAAGCTGTCGAACAGCGAAGGCATCCTCCGGCCAGTCCGGCAGCAACTTGCGTGCGGTCACGATTTCGCGCTCCGCGATGTTGTGCGCCAGCGCCGCGAACAATGCCGTACCCGAGACGGAGCGGAGCGCGCCACGATCGAGGCAATCGACCGGCGCCAGCGTGCCCGGGCCGATATCTACTTCTATCCGTCCTCCACCGCGTGGATAGAAGCCATGGCGAACCAGCCGCATCTCGATCTGCGCGCCCATCCGCCGCACCACCGGCACGAACGCCTTCGCCATGAAGTCGAACGGCGGCGCCAGCATGTTGTGGGTACCGCCCTCGAGGACGAGCCGCGAGGGTCCGCCGGCCAGCAGCAGCGGCATCAGCAGCGTCTGGAAGACCAGCCCGGTGCTTCCCGCAGTGCCCACCGCGAAATGATACTCGCCGGGCGTGACACGGCCGGGGGTGAAGGTGAAGTCGGACGCACCGACCGCCACGCCTTCGCAGACGGCGCCACCGATCGCGCACGCCGCCTCGATTGCAGTGACGTGCTGGCGCATCAGCCCCGGCTTCTGGCGCTTGCCGCGCGCATTGGTGATGCGGAAGGGCTGCCCGGTGACGAGCGACAGTGCGCAGGAATTGCGCACCACCTGCCCGCCGCCCTCGCCTTCCGATCCGTCGATGACGATCATGTGTTTGCCAGTTCAAGAAAGAGTTGATCCGCGCGATCGACGAAGCGATCGCGCACTTTGCGCGCCGGAAGCTCGCCCGCCCGCTCGAGCTCGCCGCGGATCAGCGCGTCGATCTCGGGCAGCCGGGCGCCGTTCGCACGTTCGTTGGTGCGGGCCTTCGCCTCGACCAGCGCATCGATCTGCTCGACCAGCATGGTCGGCAGATCGCTGGCAGCGACCAGCGCCTGCAGGTTCATCGGCGGGCGCGATGCCGGGTTCAGCCGGATTGCACGGATCGCCAGCGCAGGGCGTAGCGCGTAGAAATACTTCTTCACCGGCACCGCATCCCCACCATCGAGCCACCGATCCGCCGCCAGCTTGCCCGATCGCGCATAGTGATAGGCAATCGCGCGCGGATTGAGCAGATCGTCCGCAAGGCTCCCCAGCCGGGCGACAAAGGGATGGTCGGGCCGGTAGCGGATCGGCGATTCGACCCATTCGCTCACCACCGCGTTCGACTTGAGCAGCAGGGTAAGCGCCTTGCGCACGTCCCAACCATTCAGATCGATCTCATCCTCGATGGGGGTCTCGATCACGTCTCGGCCGGGCACGAGCGACAGATACCAGTCGCGCGGCCGGACATAGAGGAAGCGCACGTCATAGTCGCTGTCGGGCGAGGGAAAGCCCCAGGCGCGGGAGCCGGATTCGACGGCGAGCAGCAGGCGCACGCCATGCTCGGCCTCGATCCGGTCGAGGCGGGTTTCGATCTCGCGCCGCACGGCGGGAGGAATGGTCTTGTCAGCCTGCGTCATCTTTCTTCTCACCAGAACATCCAGGGATCGCCGTGCCGGTCGTCCGACGGAGCGATGCCGAAATCATTTTGCCCGATCGACAGGTCGATCAGCGCGGCCCGCAGAAACGGGGCACGCTTCGCCCCAAGTCCAAGGACCAGCCGGTCTTCGACCGGCTCGATGCCGAGCGTTTCCTGCCCGGGCCAATATTCGATCCGCAGCCGCGCGAACCGGTCCCCCTTGGGCGGGCCGAAGTTCGGCAGGGCCCAGGTCTCCGGAGTCACCGAGCCAAGCACCAGCGTGCGGTGACTCGGCTCGCCTCCCGCGACCATGCGGTCGATGAGATCCGCAACTGACTCGCAGCCGACACGATCGGCATGGAAATGCCAACCGCGCCGGCTGCGATTGAGGATCGCGTAGCGCCAGACATAGAGGTGTCCCGCCTGCTGCCAGGCCGCTACGTCCATGGTCATCTTCGGCCCTTTCGGGAAAATGGTGGTGTGCGCCAAAGGCTGACGAGAGCCTTTTAGCCCTTCACGCACACCACCTGCTTGAGCGTATGGACGATCTCGACCAGGTCGGCTTGCGCCGCCATCACGGCCTCGATCGGCTTGTACGCCTTCGGCGTTTCGTCGATCACGCCTTCGTCCTTGCGGCACTCGACGCCCGCGGTGTCGCGGATGTGCTCGTCTAGCGTCACCAGCTTCTTCGCCGCGGTGCGGGACATCACGCGCCCCGCGCCATGGCTGCAACTGTCGAACGACTCGGGGTTGCCCAGCCCCCGGACAATGAACGACTTGGCGCCCATCGATCCGGGGATAATGCCCAGCACGCCCTTCGCCGCGCGGACCGCGCCCTTGCGGGTGACCAGCACGTTCTCACCGAAGTGGTTCTCGCGCTGGACGTAGTTGTGGTGGCAGTTGACTGCCTCCAGCTCCGCATCGAACGGCTTGGCGATCTGGCCCCGCAGCGCGCGGATGACGTTGGTCATCATCATCCGCCGGTTCAGCGCCGCGAAGTCCTGCGCCCAGCCGACCGCCTCGACATAATCGTCGAAATGATCGGTTCCCTCCGGGAAATAAGCGAGGTTCTCGTCGGGCAGGTTGATGTGCCACTTGCGCATGTCCTGCTTCGCCAGCTCGATGAAATAGCTGCCGATCGCGTTGCCGACGCCGCGCGAACCCGAATGGAGCATCACCCACACGCGCTGGTCCTGGTCGAGGCACAGCTCGATGAAGTGGTTGCCCGTGCCCAGCGTACCCAGATGCACCAGGTTGTTGGTGTTCTTGAGCCGCGGATATTTGTCGGTGATCTTATCGAAGCGCTGGGCGAGCGTCGCCCAGGCCTCGACGATCGCGGGCGGCGGGCTGCCCCAGGAACCGGTATCACGCTTGCTGCGCCCCACCGAACGCCCGTGCGGCACCGCCTGCTCGATGGCCGAACGGATCGCCTCCAGATTGTCGGGCAGGTCGCTCGCCACCAGCGAGGTGCGCGCCGCCATCATGCCGCAGCCGATGTCGACGCCCACCGCCGCCGGGATCACCGCGCCCTTGGTCGGGATCACCGAGCCGACAGTCGCGCCGATGCCGATATGGACATCGGGCATCGCGGCCACGTGCTTGAACACGAACGGCATCTGCGCCGCACGTGCAAGCTGGGCGCGCGCACCGTCCTCGACCGGCACGCCACGGGTCCACATCTTGATCGGCACGCCACCTTCGACGTGCTGGAAATCATACAAAGCCTCGGTCATCTCGACCTCCCTCAAATGCGATCATGGTGCCGGCGACGAAAATTGGCGAGACATCCCGGGCGAACCCGGGGGCGGGGTCGAACCGCCTCGGCCTTTCGGCCTTTACCGATGTAGTCCCACCGGCATTCGCCAGCTTTAAATGGGTCACGGCGACGAGAATGAGAAAGACACCCCGAAGGGCCGGTGCTCTACCAGACTGAGCTACTGCCCTTGCGGGGCAGGCGGGATTCGAACCCGCGACAGCCGCATTACCAATGTAGTCCTTCCCGGCATTCGCCGTGATGTTCGTGTCGGGCCGTGGCGACGAGAGTGACGAGAACGTCCTTGAGCTACCGCTGCAACGGGGGGACTCGAACCCCATCTCCCGTTCGGCATTGCTGCTTCCCGGGCGCTCTACGCTGGACTTTCGGGTTTCCCCCTGGAGCAATGTAATCCCGTCGGCATTCGCCACGGCCCTGTTCGTTAAACCTCCGTCTGCTTGACGATGCTCACCCAGTCGCGCGTGTCGCCGGAGACGAAGCGCGCGATGGTGTCGAACACCGCGTCGGAGAAACCTCCGACATTCAATATGTCCGCCCGGCCCTGCGGCGCCTGGCTGGTGCCGTGGGGCTGGATGTCGACGCACACGAGCCTGGCGCCCGGGTTGCGGTTCTTCAGCCGCTCCCATTCGCGGATGGTACCGGTCGCGCCATACCGGGTGGCGTCCACCCAGGATTCGTTGTCCGAGACGATCACGACCAGGTCGACCTGCGCCCGCTCCGCATTGAGCAGAGCGAGCGGCGCCGAGACGTTGGTCCCGCCCCCGCCGACCGCCGCCAGCTTCGCCGCATTGACGGCGACGCGGGCTTGCGCGTCCAGCTTCAGCTTCACCACTGCCTGCTCGAACGGAAGGACGCGGGTATCGCGATTGGTCCGCAGCATCGCCGCCGCGACCAGAGCCGCGACATCGATGCACCGCACCTTGGACGAGGCGCCCTTGCGATAGCCGGTCGCCGGTGAACCCATCGACCCCGACACGTCGGGGCAGACGACCACATGGCCCGGCACTATCGGCACGCGGACGAGCGACTGCTCGAGCGCATCCTCCAGCGCCGCCTGCACCTTGAGCGGCACGCCCTCGCCGGCCTGCCCCAACGCCACCATCAGCTGATAGGGCATCGGCTTCACCTTTCCGAGCGCATCCGCGTCGGCGAGCCGCGCGGCCACCGCATCGGTGACCCCCGCCACGCCGAACGCGCCGTTGCGCGCCAGGGTGTTGAGGTTCATCCGCAGCGCCTGCCACCCGATCCGCGTGGACAGTTCCGCCCAGTTCCCGGCGGTGAGCGGAAAGGCGGTGAGCCACTCGAAAGGCACCGCCGGCAACGGCAGCGACCGATCGGCCTTCCACGCCTCGAACGCAGCGACCTCGGCGGGCAGCGCGGCAACGTCATAAGGACGCCCGACCAGCCAGCCATAAAAAGCGCGCCGCGCCGCATCGGCGGGCTTGGGGTGAACCATGCGGACGATATCCGCCAGGCTCGGGTCCTTGCCCGTCGCCGCGGCCATCAGCTGCGGCATCGATGCCTGCTCCAGCCAGTGCTGGACCAGCCGCTTCGGCCGCGAGCCGAGCGAGGAACGCCCCACCTGACCTGAGCGCATGATCTGCACGAAGTTGCGCAGCATGCGGCCATTGTCGATCACGCGGTTGAACACCGCGACCGCAAGATCGGGATCGGCAACCGTTAGATAGGCCGCCAGCAGCGACGGCATGTCCTTCATCGCGCCCGACTGGCGGGCATAGACCGCCGCCTGCGCCACGAACCAGGGATCGCAGGCGCGGGCCGCTTCCAGCACGTCCATGAGCTGCGTGTCGGCCGCGCCATAGAAGCTGTCGGTCAGCGTGACGGTCGCCGCGAGTTGGGCAAGCTTGTGCTCGGCCCCATAGGCATAGGCCGGCGCGCCCTCGCGGTTTCGCGTGTCCGCGGCCGGCAGCAGCGTTGCGATCGCCGACGCGAAAAGTCCCTTGTTGGCCATTGTCCAACCTCCTGCTGGCGCCTGTGCGGCGCCGTGAAATCCTCGGGGGCGGCCAGCCCATTCCGGCCGCCCCGCGTCCGCCGCCGGGTCAGGGTGTTCGATTGCCCTGTCCGACGCCGATGTCCTTCGCAGGGGGCGTGCCAGTTTATCGAAGCGGGCTGCGAAATTCTGATAACGCACTCAATATCACTGCTTTTATTGAAAGGTTCGGTCCAAACACTCTCTCGCGACAGGGCCAAGGACCTTGAATTTGCTATCGCAAAGGATCAAAACTTATCCTATTGTATAAGTATGAAACCTCTGACTGTTATCGGATTTCTCGGATCAACGCTGGATGCGAGCAAGTTCGGTCCCACGCGCTGGAACAAGTGGCGCCCCTCGGTAGCGCTTACGATGCACGAGGATCTGCGCGTCGATCGCTTCATCCTGCTCCATGGCGCGCCGCATAGCCGTCTGGCCGATTATGTCGCCGAGGATATCCAGTCCGTATCGCCCGAGACGCGCGTCGATCTGCGCCGGCTCGACTTCAGCGATCCGTGGGACTTCGAGGAAGTGTACGGCAAGTTGCTCGATTTTGCCCGCGCCGAGCCCTTTGATCCCGATGCCGAGGACTATCTGATCCACATCACTACCGGCACGCACGTCGCGCAAATCTGTCTCTTCCTGCTCACCGAGGCGCGCTATCTGCCTGGGCGGCTGCTTCAGACCCAGCCCGCCAAGCGTGCCGAGGACGGAGGCGCGCCCGGGCGCTGGACTGCGATCGATCTCGATCTCTCACGCTACGACAGCATCGCCACGCGCTTCGCCGTCGCCGCGCAGGAAGGCACTTCCTTTCTGAAATCCGGCATCGAGACGCAGAGCGTGGCGTTCAACCGCATGATCGACGAGATCGAGCGGGTAGCGCTGCGCTCGAAGGCCCCGATTTTGCTGATGGGGCCCACGGGCGCGGGCAAGAGCCAGCTCGCCCGCCGCATCTACGAGCTGAAGCGCCTCAAGCATCAGATCGCGGGTCCCTTCGTCGAAGTGAACTGCGCGACCTTGAAGGGCGATAGCGCGATGTCCGCGTTGTTCGGGCACCGCAAGGGCGCCTTTACCGGCGCAGTCGCCGACCGGCCCGGACTGCTGCGCGCGGCGGATGGGGGCATGTTGTTTCTCGACGAGATCGGCGAGCTGGGGCTCGACGAGCAGGCGATGATCCTGCGCGCGATCGAGGACAAGCGGTTCCTGCCCGTCGGCTCGGACAAGGAAGCTGCGTCGGAGTTCCAGTTGATCGCCGGCACCAATCGCGATCTCGGCGAGGCAGTGGCGGCGGGCGGGTTTCGCGACGATCTCTATGCGCGGCTCAACCTGTGGACGTTCCAGTTGCCTGGCCTTGCCGAGCGGCGCGAGGATATCGAACCCAATCTCGACTACGAGCTGGACCGCTTCGCGGAGCGCGAGGGCGATCGTGCCAGCTTCAACAAGGAGGCGCGTCAGAGCTATCTCGCTTTCGCGACCAACCCCGATGCGACCTGGCCAGGCAATTTCCGCGATCTCGCGGCCAGCGTCACCCGCATGGCAACGCTCAGCCCCAAGGGCCGCATCGACATGGATTGCGTCGAGGCCGAGATCGGACGCCTGAAGCGCCTATGGTCCGGGCAGCGTGACGACGGCGCCGACGGGCTCACGGAAATTCTTACGCCCGACGCTCTTGCCGAAATCGATCCGTTCGACCGGGGGCAACTCGCCGAAACCATTCGGATCTGCCGGAAGAGCCGCTCGCTTTCCGAAGCCGGCCGCACGCTCTTCTCGGCGTCGCGCGCTCGCCGGACGTCGGCGAACGATGCCGATCGGCTGCGCAAATATCTCGCGCGGTTTGGACTGGAGTGGTCCGGCGTGACATCGGTTTAGCCAAACGCGATATCGTCAACGGGGACCGGTCGAGCGATATCGGCGCGCGAATATCGAACTGCTGGGACGACGGGGCCGGCATCGAGCACCAGAGAGAGGATGGAGCCGCGGGTGATGCGGAAAAGGGAATGCAAGACAAAGGTAATGCCTCTTAGGCACTGCTAAGTTATTGTCTGCACATCGCTTTTCACAGAGATAGGCAGCGGCGCGGCCGAGACTCGCGGTGCCGGGCTATCGTTAAGCCATTGAACTAATTACAATTTTGCCGCTACTCGATGGAGACATGGGGCGCCGAAGACGGGACGGGAACGGACTGCGAGATAAAAGTGCCGCCGTCGGCCGGGGCGCATGTGGTTGTTCGAATTGTAGAATTTCTGCCACCGCCTTACCCCTATACTCGAATTAGATGCGTGCGGCTTTGACAAGACCTCCGGAAATGGCCCGGAAGACGATCTTGCGGCCTCCGGTGCTGCTCAGGGTGACATTTGAAGACAGCGCATCCGGGCGGCGAACTTGGCCGGCGCCGAGTCCCACGCTCCCGCCGCGCCGGGACCCCTGAAGCGCGCGCTGCCGCTGAACGCGTGCGCCTCGCGGCGTCCAGATCGCCCAGCTGCGAGTCCACCCGATCAAGCCGGGCACCGGGAAGGTAGCGAAGGATCGTCGTGGAGATGATCGATTCGCCCGCCGACCGGGAAAGGCTGGAGACGCGGGCGAAGCGAGCGGGCATGCGCAACCGCACGCTGGAGCGGTTGATCAGCCACGAGACGGGAATGAGCTTCGGGCGCTGGCGCCAGTAACTCGGTGTCGTGCTAGCAGTGAAGTGGCTGGCCGGCGGTGTTTCGATCCAGCAGGTCGCTGGCGATCTGCGCCTATGAGAGCGTGCCGGTTCTCGTGGCGATGTTCCGAAAAGCGCTCGGCAGGTCGCCGCGCGCTGTATATGGCGGAGCGGCATTCGCGGCGGTTCTGAGCTGCGGCGCTGATCGTTTTCGCCCCCTATATCCGTCGCGGGCGAGGGCGGGTGAGGATGAAGACTGCGCAACCCGCCAATCCGAGCGCCACGATCAGATCGGCTGCGAGGCTCGGGCGGACGCCCCACCAGAACAGCGCATATCCGACCGCCATGCCGCCGCAGGCCATGAACTTGGCCCGAGGTCCAATCGCACCATCCTCGTGCCAGGCACGCAATGTCGGGCCGAACCGTGGGTGATCCAACAGCCAGGCCTCGAGCCGCGGCGAGGATCTCGCGAAACAAGCTGCTGCCAGGATCAGGAAGATCGTCGTCGGCATCAGCGGCAACAGCGCGCCGATAAAACCTAGGGCGACGAACAGGAACCCGAGTGCGAGCCACAGCCATCGCCGCATCGGGCCCGCGCGCCCGTCCGAACGCTTATCGGGCGAAATTGGCATCGACCAGCGCCCGAACATGGGCAAATGCAGCTTCTGCACCGGCAATCAAACGCGTGTCCTCCTCGGGTTCCAGTTCGAGCGCATCGAGCGCCCCGGTGAATTCGTGCCAATGCTGCGCGCGCCCATTCTTGTGAATGTTCATCCGGTCCTCCCGAGGCTCTGAAGTGTCGCAACCTCAGTCTGCTCGGTCGGGACCGGATGAACAACCTATCGAAACCTCACAGCTGGCCACCACCTTCCGCCGTTCAGAAGTGGCCACGCCGAAGATCGCCAGCGGATGTCAAGAAAATGGTGTGAAGTGGTCATTCCACCGCCTTATCCGGGCAAGCTAAAATGGGCTCCCGCCGGGCAAGCCGCACGCGTCGATGTCTTTGGAGGAGATGCCACTCGCTCATGTTTGCGTAGAGCCGTTGCGCGCTCTGGGTCAGTCGTCACTATCGGCCAAGTAAGTCCGTAGCTTGGCGCGGCATTCTTGTTTCCTCAGCACCCCATCGAACAAAGTCCATCGACAGCAGCGATGCGACGAACGGTTCAATACGTCGCGTGAACCGCAGGTCAGAACCGTTGCGTAGCCGTCTCAGCCGATAATAATGTAATTTGAAATACAAAAGCGGCGAAGTTCGCGCAAAAAAGGGGAAGATGGATGCATCGCTTGAAGGCCGTGTATTTGGCCGGTGGAATGTTGACTGCCGTTCCCGCTATAGCTCAAGGTGTAGAACCTGCGGCGCCTCCCGCAAACCAAACTAGTTCCGGCTCCCCCGGCCAAGGCGAGGTCACCGATCCGGCAGGAGTCGGGCAGGAAGACACTGGCACAGATATCGTCGTCACCGGCATCCGGGGCAGTCTTGCCACCTCCGCGCGGATCAAGCGGGACGCGCAACAGATTGTAGACACGATCTCTGCCGAAGATGTCGGCAAATTTCCCGACGCCAACATCGCGGAGTCCCTGCAGCGCATCACTGGTGTCGCGATCGATCGATCGGGCGGCGAAGGGCAGTTCATCACAGTCCGCGGACTAGGGCCCGAGTTCAACACCGTGCTGGTCAACGGCCGCGTCATGGCGACGGACAATCCCGGACGAGAATTCTCCTTCGACGTGCTTTCCTCGAACATGATCCAGCGCACCGACGTGTTCAAATCCAGTGTGCCCCAGCTTCAGGAAGGCGGAATCGGCGCGACGGTGAACATCGTCACGGCACGTCCGCTCGACGGGCAGTCCGGCTTTCATTTCGCCGCATCTGCCGGGGGCATATACGACACGCTGCGCGAAAAGCTGGGCCCCGACGCCTCCGCGATCGTCTCCTGGACCAATAGCGACAAGACGTTCGGCGCCGTGCTCTCGGGATCGTACACCGACCGCAAGAGCCAGCTCGACTTCGTTCAGACCGAAGGCTGGCTGTTCGGCCCGCAACAGGTAGTGAACGCCGCGCCCGACGCGACCGGCCTGCCGGCGAGCGTGGTGACGACCAGCGCCGTGATCCACACGCCGCAGAACATCCAGTTCAACCGTTTCCGGGAGCGCCGCCGCCGGGTCAACGTCGCCGGGGCCGTTCAGGCGCAGCTCGGCGACACGCTGTTGCTGACCGTGGACGGCCTCTATTCCAAGTTCGACGTGTTCACCGACCGCAATTTTTTCGCCAGTTTCTACGCACAGCCGTTCCTCGGCCTGCAGTTTGACGAGAATGGCACCGTCACCAGTTTCAATCGCTTCGGCACAGATTTCCTCGCCGCCAATCCCGCGATCCGCGACGCCGGCTATCCCGCGGGCGTGATGGACAACATCGTCGGCCCCAGCAACCGACTGACGGAAACCTACCAGACTGGCGGCAATCTGAAGTGGAACCCCGCCGACGACGTCGAGGTGCGGCTCGACATCTCGCGCACGCAGGCAGTGCAGCGCAATCCGGGCAAGTTCGTGGTGGTCGGCGCCCGCTCACGCACCGCACCCGGCTTCGACCTCAACAAAGGGAGCGATCTGCCGATCGCGTCGAACCTCGGCGACCTCATCGATCCGTCGATGATGACGGCGCATTATCTCGACGTTTCAGACAATCGCGCGCGAGACAGGGGCTCGGAATATCATCTCGATACCGACTACAAGGTGCATGACAGCATCCTTCAGACGGTCCGCATCGGTTTTTCCTATTCTGATCGCAACAAGGTCCGGCGGTCGTTCAACAACCAGGACGGTCAGTGCGCCTATTGCGGCTATGAGATCCCGATCGATCCCTCGCTTCTGCGCGTCTACACGCTCGACAATTATCTTGCGGGTGCCTCGGGGGCCGAGAGTGTGCCTCGGCAATTCTTCACCTACGACCCCGATGCGATCATCGCCTATCTTTCCGACCCGGCAAGGCTCGCGCTGCCGCGGAGCGGGCGCACTGCCGAGCAGCAGGCCGCAGAGGCGGCGCGGCTGCTCGCCTTGCCAGGCGGCCCCTTTGGCGTGCGGGAGAATCTGGGCAACCGGCTCGACGTGACCGAAAGGCTGTGGGCGGGGTATGTCGCGATGGAGTTCGGCGGCCCGCGCTGGACGGCGAATGCCGGCATCCGCGTCGTGCGCACTGAGACGATTTCGCGCGGCTTCGATCTGCCCGTCACCGGCATCACCACGACGCCCGGCGATGATACCCTGACCTACACATTCGGACCATCGACCGCGATCGAGGTCAGGAACAGCTACGTCAACGCGCTGCCGTCGGCGAACATCAAGTATAATGTGACCGACAAGCTGATTGCGCGCGCGGCCTATTCGCAGACGGTCACGCGACCGACGCTCACCGATCTCGGCGTGGACAACAATTTCGGCGGCCGTGTCTCCGTGCCGCTTTCGGGTGGAGGCAATCCGACCCTGCTTCCCTTCAAGTCGACCAACTACGACGTGTCGGTCGAATGGTATCTGTCGCCGGTTAGCTATGTGAGCGTTGGCGGATTCCACAAGGACCTGAGTGATTTTCTCGAACTGCAAACCCTGCCGGTGACACGCTTCGGCCGCACTTTCCAGGACACCCGCACGCGCAACGGACAAAGCGGCTATATTCGCGGGATCGAAATCGGCGGCCAGTACGCCCTCGACTGGCTGCCCGGATTCGCATCCGGCTTCGGCGTCACCGGCAATTATACCTATGTCGACAGCCGGGTGCAGCGCGATCAGGCGCTGGCCGATTATGATTGCGGGTATAACGGGCTCTCGCCGCACTCTGCCAACGGAAGCGTTTTTTACGAGAAGTACGGCATTTCCGCGCGCGTATCGTACAACTGGCGATCGGAATATCTTCGCGCCTGCCGCTCGAGCCAAGGGCGACCGCGCAACCGATCCAGCTACGGCCAGCTGGATTTCAACCTCGGCTATGATGTCACTTCGAACTTTCAGCTCTACGTCCAAGGCGTGAATGTCACCAAACAGCGAGTGGACGAATGGTCGGCCATCGAGGATCGGTTCTTGCTTCTCCAGGATACAGGCGCACGATACAATTTCGGCGTTCGGGCGAAGTTCTAGCCATTGTCGCATTATCTGCGACGCGCTCCGTATCGCGGCAAACCAGCATGATACGCCATTCGGCTGCGAGATCGTTACCATTCCCATTGGATGGAACGGCAGCTCACAAGCCTCGGCACAAAACCGGTAGCGGCGGCAGTTGGGCGCATCGCTGTCGCCAGCCTTAGCGATGATATCGTGTCGGTTGCGAACGCACTTCTTTGCGAAAAGCTGCTGGTGCGCAAGCGCATCGCGCACTTTCGAACGGCACTTCCACTGAGTGGTGACGCCTCCGGCTTCGGCTTCTCGATCACATCGCCGCCTTTCATCCGTGTGGCGTCATTGGAAATCCGCTGTGACCGACAAGGTCGCACGCCTGCCCTGAAGCAAGGTGAAACCGCCGCCACTCGACACTTTCCAGCCGAAGACGTCGCCCACGTTCTTGACCTGTGCACGGAAGAGAGTCGGCACGCCGCCGATGCCGGTGCGATAGCGGGCGCCGATGTCGAGGATCGATCTGGCGGCCAGTTCCAGCGTACCCGCCGCATTGGCGACACGGCGGCCCTCATGCGTCGCGCGCAGATCGAGCGACAGGCCCGGCACCCAGCCCAATCGATAGTCGATCGCAGTATCGATCAGGATGCCCGTCCGCCCGATCGGACGATTGCCCAGACGACCATCATCCACGGCCTGACCGCTCACCCGCGGATGAAGCAGCACCGCCCCTGCGACGATGCTCAGGCTCTCGTACGGCCGGGCCGATAGCGACGCCTCGACTCCCTTGTGGGAAACCTCGCCCAACGCGCGATAGGCGGCGTTGGTGCGATCGATCTCGAAATAGGGTTTGGCGATGTCGAAGACAGCGGCGACCAGTCGCCAGTTCGCGCTCAACGTATAGCGAATGCCCAGTTCACGCTGCCGCGTCCGCAGCGCCGGCAACGCCTCGCCGCGATTGACCGCGTTGGCCGGCGCGACGCCGCTTTCTTCCAGTCCGCGCGTCGCCGCAGCAAAGAGCGTGAGCTGGTTGGTCGGCATCACCGCCACTGCCGCATTCCACAGCCAGGGACGCTCGTCCTGCCTTGCCTCCGGCAGGCCGGGCTGTCGAACGATCTTGCTATAGTCGCTGCGAGTGACGCCAAGATTGACTTCGGTGACATTCGGCCAGCGCATCTCGTAGCCCAGAGCGTAGCTCAACTGCCGCACGCGATCGTGCGTCAGCGGACCATAAGCCAAGTCCGGCTGCGGGCGAGGATCGGGAACGCCTACCTCGGCCGCACCGAGGTCGGCCAGCGCATAGCCGCCATAGTCGGTCCGAACGTCGCGACCGCGCACCGACGTCAGCAACCAGTGTCGTCGCGGTCCGTCGGCGAAAGCGCGGCTGATTCGGATCTCGCCCGAGGAGGAAGCGGCGCGTTGATCCACGCCGCTGAGCAGAAAGGAGCGGCCGACGCCCTCCCTGCTCACGTCGCTGTACCAGGCCGACGCATAGGAATCACGCGTGAAGCGGCTGTTGAAACCGCCCGCCGCCAGCTGCCACGATCCCAGGCTGGCCTTTACGAGCGCGCCCAGATTCTGGCTGTGCCCCGCCCAATCAGCCCATTGCTGGCCGAAGAAGCGCCGCCGCTCGACCTTGGGCGGGAGGTGATCGCCGGCGGGATAGAGCACCGGCGCCTGCTCCTCGTCGCCATAATCGTATCGCCCGAAGAACCCGGTCAGCTCGACCGCGTCGACGGGCCGCCAGCGCGCCACGCCACCATAACTGACGAACCACGCATCGGCGCCGTTGACATATTCGTCGTCGTAAAGCCCCCCGTCGAAATTGACGCTCAGCCGGTCGGTCACCGGGATCGCGGCGTCGACGATCAGATCGGTGCCGCGATAGTCGCCGCTGTTGAGCTGCACGCTCGCGACCGCCCGCTCGCCCGTCCGGCGAAGCTCGAGATCGACGATCCCGGTCGGCGCGGGCAGCGGATAACCGAACGCGGAAAGCCCCACCCGCACGGTGGAGCCGCGGACGATCACGTCGGTAACCGCGCCTGCCCGGTCGAAATACAGGCCCTCGATGCGGTTGTTGCCCGCCGCAGTGGCGCTGAACCCGCGCACTTCGCCGCCGGCGTAGATCCCGATCGACTCATTGCCGACGCTCTTGCCGAAACCGTCATCGGCTTCGCGTGCCGCATTCTCCTGCGTGCGCTGCGCTTCGGCCGGCGAGTCCCACGCGCCACAGGCAAACAGCAAGGTGGTACCGAGGAAGCGCTTCACAGCGCGAGCGCCAGCCGCGCGCGGATTGTGCGGGGCGCGCCGGGCGTGATCCACACGTCGCTGTACGAACTTTCGATATAATCGCGATCGAACAGATTCTCGGCGTCGAGGTGGAGCCGGACGCCGTGCGAAACCTGCCACGACAGATTCAGCCGCGCAGTCAGATAGCCCGGGAGCCGGAAGCCGCTGGCGATGTCGTCGCCTGCGCGCGCGCCGACATAGGTCAGCCCGGCACCGATACCCACCGATCCGGGCCGCGCCCGGTCGGACTGCCAGAAACCATAGATCGCACCGCTGTGCTTCGGCACATTCAGGAGCGCGCTGCCGACGAGCTGCGGACGCGTGTCCTCCAGAATCTTCGTATCGGTATAGGCATAGACTGCGGTCAGCGTCAGCCGGTCGTCCGGGGCATAATCGAGATCCGCCTCGACGCCTTCGCTGCGCGCGCGCCCGGCGGCGATGCTGAAGCCGCTATTGGCCGGGTCGGTGACGAGGATATTGTCCTTGGCGATGCGGAACAGCGAGACCGTGCCGCGCAGCCGACGGTCGAGCAGCGCGAGTTTGACGCCGCCTTCCAGCGCTTCACCGCGCTCCGGCGCAAAGGACGCGGACCCGGCGTCGACGCCCTGGTTGAATCGGAACGACCGCCCCCAGCTCAGATAAGCGGAGAAGCGATCGCTCGGCGCGAAGGTGAACGCCGCGCGCGGACTGGTCGCCGAAGGGGATTGGCGATCGGTGCGGTTGGTCCGGTAGTTGACGTTGTCCTGCCGGATCCAGTCGTGGCGGATGCCGAGCAGCAGCGAGAAACGATCGTCGAGCGTCAGCAGATCCTGCGCATAGACGCTTTCGCCGCGCAGCTGCTCGAGCAGGTCCTGGTTGAGCAATGCGACGGGCTTGGGCTGACCGTAAACCGGATCGAAGATGTCGATGTCGTAGGGTTTCGCTGCCGTCGGGCTGAAGCGGTAGAAGATTCGACGCTGCTCATAGCTGAAAGCGTCCATGCCGACGCGGAACTGGTGATCCACGCCCAGGATTTGGCGGTTTGCACTGAGTTCGATGCGCCCCGACAAATCCTGCCAGTCATAGTCGTGAATGCGGAGCTGACGCCGCAGCCGCGTCCCGAACAGCGCACTGTTGTGCGTCGACTGGCCCTTGAGCGTGCCATCACGATATTGGACGCCGCCCTCGAGCGCGATGCCGTCGGCGAGATCGACATAGATTGTGCCTTGATGCTGCGCGGTGCGCTGGGTGATCAGCCCGTCATTTGGTTCGCCGAGGAAGCGTTCGCGCGGCAGCGCCATGGCGTCGCCATTCACGGCAACCAGACCGCGATCGTGCGTGAAGTGCACGAGATTATATTCGAGCTGGTAGAGGAAACGGACGCGTTGGCCGAGCTGCAAGCTCAGGGAAGGCGCGAGCAGCAGGCGATCCGATTGATTGTGATCGCGAAAGCTGTCGCCCGCCTGATAGACTCCGATCACCCGCGTCGAGACGCCCTGCGTTGCCGGCCCCCCGATGTCGAAGCTTCCGCGCCACGTGTCGAAGCTGGCTACCGAGATATCGCCGCCGGCATGGAAATGATCGAGCGGCGCCTTGGTGACGATGTTGATCGAGCCCCCCGGCTCGCCCTTGCCCGACAGCGCCGATGCCGGACCTTTCAGCACCTGGAAGCTCTCCACGGTCGCAACGTCACGCCGCGCATTGAAGCCGCGATTGGCGGTGAAGCGATTGATCAGCAGATCTGGCCCCTGGTTGATGTCGCCCGAAAAGCCCCGGATCGAATAGGCGTCCCACGCGCCGCCGAAGCTGTTCTGCCGCGCCATGCCGCCCGACAGATCGTATAGCTGCGACAGATCGGTGAAGCCGGCGCGGGCGATCAGCTCCGCATCCAGAACGCGGACATTCTGTGGCAGCAATATCGGATCGACGGAAAGGCCGTTGATGCTTGCATTGGCCGCGCGCGAGCCGGTCACGACGATCACCTCGCCCGATTGCTCCGCATCCTCGCGCTCCTGCGCCCATGCTTCCACCGGCAGCAGCATGACGCCGGCCAGCACCCAACGCGTCCAAACTCCCATTATGATCCCCTTGATCGATGATATGATGTATCACGCGCCCCTAAGCTGCGCCGCACAAATGAGTCAATGATATGATGCAACATATCACTTGACGGACGCCGATTCGGCGGGTGACAGAGGCGGTCCGCAACCAGGAGAATCGCCTTGCCCGAAGCCGCACCGGCTCCGATCCTGCTCGACGACGTCGTGCTTTCCTACGGCTCCCACCGGGTCCTCGACCGGCTGTCGCTGACCGTACCGGCCGCGAGCGTCTATGCCCTGCTGGGCGGTAACGGCGCAGGCAAGTCGACCACCTTGTCGGTGCTGCTCGGCTTCGCGACCCCGGAGCGTGGTAGCGCGCGGGTCGCCGGAATCGACCCTTCGGCCGGCGCCGACGAAGCGCGGCGGCGCATTGCGTATCTTCCGGAAAATGTTGCGCTCTACGAGCATCTCTCGGCAGTCGAGAACGCCGATTATCTGCTGGCGCTGTCGGGCACGCCGCGGTCGCGCGCCGAGATCGTCGCCGCCTTCGACGCCGCTGGATTGCAGGAGCGGGCATGGGATCAGCGCCTCGGCGGCTTTTCCAAGGGCATGCGGCAGAAGGTGGCGATCGCGGTGGCCTTGCTTCGCGAAGTGCCGGTGCTTCTGCTCGACGAGCCGACTTCCGGCCTCGATCCACGGGCGACGAGCGATTTCAATCGCCTGCTCGCGGCGGTGCGCGATCGCGGCACTGCAGTGCTGATGGTCACCCACGACCTGCTCAGCGCCGCCGACGTCGCCGACCGGATCGGCTTTCTCGATGCCGGCCGGATTGTCGAGGAGGTTGCGGCGCAGGGCGTGGAGCGTTTCGACCTGCGGGCGCTCCATGCGCGCTTCGCTGCCGATACGGTGCGCGCGGCATGAGCCCGCTCCGCCTCATCGCGCGTGACGAATTGCGCCTGATGCTGCGCAATCGCGTCGCGGTGATCGCCTTTGCACTGCTCGTGCTGCTGACATTGGTCGCGGTGGCGACGTCGTGGAGCCACCAGCGCGGGGTCGCCGAGCTGCGCGCGCGCCAGCAAGCCGCAGCCGAAGCTGCGTTCGATGCCCAGCCCGACCGTCACCCGCACCGGGTGGTCCATTACGGCCATTTCATCTTCCGGCCGCTCGGGCCGCTCGCCGCTTTCGATCCCGGCGTGGATGCCTTCACGGGCAACAGCATGTTCCTCGAAGGCCATCGCCAGAACAGCGCGAACTTCGGCGACGTGCGGCAGAGTTCGCTACTCGTCCGCTTCGGGCAGCTGACCCCCGCTTTCGTGCTGCAGGCGGTGGCGCCGCTGCTGCTGATCTTCCTCGGTTTCGGCGTGATCGCACGCGAGCGCGAGCGCGGCACCCTCCAGCCGTTGATGCTGCAGGGCGCTTCCCGCGGGCAGATCGTGGCGGGCAAGCTCGGCGCGCTCGGACTGGTGGCATTGCTTGCAGGGCTTCCGGCAATGCTCGGCTTCGCGCTGATCGCGGGTCAGCCGGACGCGCTCGCCGCACCGATGGCAGTGATCGCACTTGGCTATGCCGCCTGGCTCGCGCTCTGGACGGTCGCCATCGTCCTCGTCTCGGCGCTGGTTCGGCGCAGTCGCGACGCGCTGCTGGCGCTGCTCGCCGTCTGGGCGGTCGTCGTGGTGCTGCTGCCGCGCGTGGCGCCGGATATCGCCAGCGCGGCTTATCCGCTCGCCAACCGCTTGCAGACCGACATCGCCATCGCGCGCGACCTGCGCGGCATGGGCGACAGCCACAATCCCGACGATCCTTATTTCGCGCGGTTCAAGCAATCGGTGCTCGCGCGCTACGGCGTGACCCGGATCGAGGATCTGCCGGTCAACTATAAAGGGCTGCTCGCGCTCGAGGGCGAGAAAATGACTTCGAGCCTGTTCGACCGCTATGCCGGCGAGAGCTTCGCGGCACAGGCAAATCAGAACGCGCTGGTCAGCACGATCGGCATGCTCAGCCCGGCGATCGGGCTGCGCGATCTGTCGATGGCGGCGGCCGGAACCGACTTTACCGGCCACCGGCGTTTCCTCGAACAGGCCGAAGCCTATCGCTACGATCTCGTCCAGCGCCTCAACAGACTGCAGGCCGAGGCTGTCTCCTACGCGAACGACACCGCGGGTGACGCCGGCGCCGATCGCCGCAAGCGCGTCTCCGGGAACCATTGGCAGGCCATGCCGGAGTTCAAGTTCCGCCAACCGGATGGCGCCACACTCGCGGACGCGGCTCTGCCCGGACTGGCAGTGGTGCTGATGTGGCTCGGGGCCGTCTCGATCCTGCTTTTCCTCGCCACGCGCCGTTTGGGAGTCCGCTGATGCGCCTCTGGATGCATGAATTGCGGTTGCTGCTGCGCGCCCGCCTCGCTTTGTTCGCCTTGTTGCTGCTCGGCGCACTGACGATCGCCGGGATCGTCGCCGGGATTGCCGAAGTCGAACGCCAGCGCACTGCGATCGAGGCGATCGCCAAACCTCAGGCAGAGGATATCGGCGCGATCGCAGCATGGGTCGACAAGTCCCGGGACCCCGGCAGCGCCGCTTATTACAGCTTCCATCCGACCTGGGATCCGCCCTCCCCGCTCGCCTTCGCCGCGATCGGCATGCGCGATGTGGCCCCCTACATGCTTCGCGTCCGCGCACTCGGCCTCGAGGCGCAGGTCCACGACGGCGACAATTTCAATCCGCAGCTCGCTCTGCCCGGCCGCTTCGACTTCGCGTTCGTGCTGGTTTTTCTTGCCCCGCTCTTCGTGATCGCGCTGTTCCACGATCTCGCATCCGGCGAACGCGAAGCCGGTCGCGCGCGGATGCTGGATGCGTTGCCCGGAACGCGCCGGCGCTTGTGGTTGCGGCGCGGCGGCCTGCGCTTCGCCCTGCTGTTCGTCGCGCTCGCATTGCCGTTCGCGACCGCAGCCGTGCTGTCCGGCGCGTCTCTTGTCGCCATCCTCGCGATCCTGAGCGTGACGGCGGCCTATCTGCTGTTCTGGATCGCCTTGTCGGTTCTGGTGAGCCGGCTACGCTGGAGCTCGGTCGCCAATGCCGCCACGCTTGCTGCGTGCTGGCTGGTGCTCGTCCTCGTCCTGCCGACGCTCGGCCATGTCGCCATCAATCGCGCGATCACGGTAGATCAGGGCGCCGAGATCGCGCTGGCGCAACGCGAGGCGGTCAACCGTGCCTGGGACATTCCGCGGGAGGAGACGATGCGGCGCTTCTATGCAAGCCACCCGCACTGGGCCGGCTCTCCGCCGTTGCCCGTCGACTTCCATTACAAATGGTACTTCGCGTTCCACCAGGTCGGAGACGAGAGCGTGGCGGATCGGGTTCGCGCCTATCGCACCGGCCTCGAACAGCGCGGCGCAGCGGCACGAACGCTCGGCTGGGTGCTGCCGTCGGTTGGCGTACAGGCGATCCTGACTCGCCTGGCGCAGACCGATCTGTCTGCGCAGCTAGCTTATCAGGATCGCATTCGCGCCTATCACGCGCGACTGCGGGAATTCTATTATGGCTATCTCTTCAACGATCGTCCCTTCTGCCAAAGCGATTTCGCGGCCGCGCCGCGTTTTGAACCATGAAGTCGAAGCGTTGTGGCCGCCGTACCATATCGTATGAACGTCCTGTGTGGATGGCTCCCGCGGAGGATGAAGGACCCCTTCTGGGCGCAAAGCGGTCATCGCAGGTGTGATAGCATTGCTCGGTCCTGTCCCTCTTAGTCTCCCCCGATGGTATCGGTCAGGGTAAGCAAGCGCACGGATAAGGCGGGATTCTGTTTCCCCTCCAATATGGCGATGACAACCGCGGGGGACAAAACGTCAGCCGCCAGGCGGGTGTGAGCCCCCGAATGGTGCGGCGGAGGAGAGAACAGGCCTCTGCCGCACCGTCCCACCTGCGCCACGGAGTGCCGATTCCAAAGGATCGATATCATGCTGAACTCCACGGACGCTGCCGCCGTGTCCGCAGTGGCGCGCGGACGCCACGCAACCGATTCCACAGACACGCCATTGTCTTTTCCGGCTCTTTCCCGATTGGCCCGGGTTCGTCCGAAGACGAGGTCGCGGACGAGAAGGACGGGAAGATGGATCTTTGAGCTTGCTGGCCGCCGCGGTGCTCGTGGCGGTGGTTCTGGCCGAGCGATCGCTGGCCAAGGCTATCGGCGGCGACATGATCGCCACGATGTTGCTTCTTGTCGCCGGGATCTTTGCAGTTGCGCTCGCAGCCCCGATCTTTGCGGTGAGCCGTCGCTAGAATTTTCAGATCGCGTAAGAGTTGGGGGGATGTTCCATCCGTTCAGTTCCCGCCGCCGATCGATCGGCGGAGGTGGTTCGATGGCCGAGGCGACGCCTATTCGCCGATAAAGGCAGCCAGCTCGCCCGGCGCTCCGGTCGGGAACGCCGATTTGAGGAAGTCGAGAAACGCCGACACTCGCGCGCTCAACAGGCGGCGCGATGGATAGAGCGCCCATAATGCGATGTCCGGGCCATCGATATCGCCCCAGTGCATCAGGGTGCCCGCCGCAAGGTCATGGCTGACCAGCGATATCGGAAGGCGCGCGGCGCCGCCCCCAGCCCGAATCGCATCTCGGACCATGATAATCGAGGAGAGACGGAGGACTGGGTCGACCGCGATGATCGCCTCTCCCTCCGAGGTTTGCATTCTCCACTGATCGGGCTGGTCACCGGATCCCCGGACAACCACGGGCGCGGCTGTTCCGTCCGTTGGCCTTGCGAGCGTCGGGCTCGCCACGACTACGAGCCGATCGCGCAGGAAGGCGCGTCCCACAAGGCTGTCGTCTGGATCGGGATTGACGCGGATAACAAGGTCATACCCTTCCTCGATCATGTCGACCGGGCGATCTTCGGTGGTCACCTCGAGCCGGACTTCAGGGAATCTCGCGGTGAATCCCGCGGCAAGCTTCCCCATCGCGATTTGCGAAAACAGCAGCGGCGCGCTGATCCGCAATCGACCTCGTGGCGTGTTCCCCCCCGATGTGATTGCAGCCGCCGTCTCGCCGAGTTCGGTGAGCAGCGCGCTTGTTCGCTGGTAGAGCGCGCGCCCCTCCTCGGTCAGCTTGAGCATGCGCGCGCCGCGCTCGAACAATCGCAGGTCCAGACTCGCTTCGAGCTCCGAGACCCGGCGCGACAGCGTCGCCTTGGGCCGCCCGGCGGCGCGGGCGGCGCGACCAAATCCTCCGTGCCGGGCGACGAGATTGAAATCCGCGAGGGCAAGCAGGTCCATGTGTTCCACCAGTGAGACTGTGTGTCCAGATATAGCGCCTATTGGATCGCTTGTGGATCGCTAATTTCCGGACTGCCAGTCGGGCATCAAACAAGGAGACACCGCATGACCATTCTCGTTACCGGCGCTACCGGCCGTATCGGCCGCCACGTGATCGACCAGCTCCTCGCCCGCGACGCCGATGTCCGCGCGCTCGTCCGCAATCCTGCAACGGCCAACCTCCCCGCGAGGGTCAGCGTCGTCCAGGGCGATCTGTTCGACACCGACTCGCTGCGCAGTGCATTCTCCGGCGTCTCGACGCTGTTCTTGCTGAACGCAGTGGCGGCAGATGAATTCACCCAGGCGCTGATCGCGCTAAACGTGGCCCGCGAGACCGGCATCGAGCGAGTCGTGTACCTGTCGGTGATCCACGGCGATCTCTACGCCAACGTACCGCACTTCGCGGTCAAATTCGCCGTGGAGCGCGCGATCGAGCAGATGGGCATGCCGGCCACTATCCTGCGCCCTGCCTATTTCATCGACAACGATATCACCATCAAGGACGTGGTAACCGGCCACGGGGTGTACCCGATGCCGATCGGCAGCAAGGGACTGGCGATGGTCGATGCGCGCGACATCGGCGAGATCGCGGCGATCGAGCTTCTGCGCCGCGAGCAGTCCAGCATCCCGCTGCCGCTCGATCACATCACGCTCGTCGGTCCCGATACGCTGACCGGCGCGGACGTCGCTGGCATCTGGACCGAGGTGCTTGGCCGCCCGATCGCTTATGCTGGCGACGACACTGCCAGGTTCGAGCAGACTTTGCGACAGTTCTCGCCGGGCTGGATGGCGTTCGACATGCGGCTGATGGCCGAGCGCTTCCAGAGCGAGGGCATGATCCCCGCTGCGGGCGAGGTCGAACGCCTCACCGCACTGCTCGGCCGGCCGCTGCGCTCCTATCGCGATTTCGCCGCCGAGATCGCCGCTTGAGCCCAGGCGCCGCAACCCCACACCAAAGAGACGTATCATGATCTATTCGACCGCCACCGTTCCTGTGAATCCCCAAGGCGAGATACCGCTGACCCGTGCGCAGGCATGGGCCGGCCTGGAGCTCAAGGCTCGGGACGCCCGTCTGTTCCTGCCGCCCGGCCTTTGCACGCGCTGCGAGGTCGTCGAAGAAAGCGCCACGCATTTCGTCCGCGAGGCGGTGATCGGGGGCGCCGATCTGCGGGAAATCATCACCCTCGAGCCCGAGAGCAAAGTGACCTTTTTCCAGGCCACCGGTCCGCGCGAAGGCGCGATCATCAACGAGCTCTACGAAGACGAGGCCGGGGCGCTTCAGTTGCGCTTCTATTGCTATCTCGGCCTGCGCGACAAGGAGCCGAACGGCCCGGAAGTACGGGCCGAACAAGCGCAGTTCGACAGCGACAAGGGGTACAAAGCCGCGCTGGTATCTACCCTGAAGCGCACCCGTGAGCTGCTCGCAGGGGGCAAGCTCTGATCAACACTGCAGACATGAGCCGCGAGACTTCGGCCCAAGCCGAGTCGCGCGGTTCGTATCTGGTATGCGCCGATTGGGTTGAAGAAGTCGGTCTAGAAGTAGCGCGGATGGTCTGATTCACTCTCCGGGAGAGAGCGGAGAGGGGCGATGATGGGCGAGCGGACGCTGGCGCAGGGGGCACTTTTCTTCAGCTTCAGCCTAGAGCGGCATGTGCCAGCGGACCATCTGCTGCACTCGATCGAGCGGTTCGGGCAAACCCCCTCGTCAT